>CAZCGF010000109.1:0-14228 GCA_964498115.1 uncultured Planctomycetaceae bacterium
GGCGGGTGATCAGATCATCACGCGTTTGTTGTAGACCCACCATTCGACGATGAGGATGGCGATGGCGGCGAGGACGGCGTAGGGCCAGAGGGGCTGGTTTACCTTTGTCTCGGCGGTGACGGATTCGACGGCCTCGGCGCCGATGGAGAACTTTTCGTTGGGGCGGATGCGCGACTCCTCGGGGTCGAGCAGGTTGGCGGCGAAGAGCTCGGTGGTCTTCGCGGCGTCGTTGAAGGTGAGGCGATAGACGCCGGCGTCCTTGGTGCGGGCATAGGTGAAGGTGCCGCCGGCACGGACAGGGGACTTGTCGATGTGGCCGTCGGGGCGGACGACTTCGACCTCGGTGGCCCCTGCGGGGTTGGACGCGGCGAGGGTCTCGCCGGGGCGGAACATGCGGGTGACATCGATGAGGCCGCCGGAGGCGAGATAGCCGACGGCGTTCTGGATGAAGATGGGGAAGGCCTCTTTGAGCGGGAAGTTCGAATCGAGCAGGTCAAAGGCGCAGATGACATACCGATGGCCGGGATCGCTAAGGAGGGCGATGACGCGGCTGTCGGGGCCTTCGAGGAGGCCGAGGGCGTGCTCGGGGAGGGTGAGCTTTCGCCAGCGCGTGACGTAGAGACCGTCGTAGTTGACGTTGCGCATGAGCGGGTCGTCCTGTCGGCCGAAGATGATGGGCTGGCCTTCGATATCTTCTGTTGCGGCGACGCCGTCCACCTTGGGGACGCCGCCGAAGAAGAGGTAATTGCCGGGGGGGAGACGATCGGTGTCGTGGTTGTCGAGGAGGACGAGGTCGAAGGCGCTGCGGCCGTCGCGGATGAGGCCGGTATCGGGAGACTTTTCGTATTCCTCGGGTGTCATGGTGGTGACATCGGGAATCTCGAGGGCGCGGAGGGCCTTGCCGAAGAATCGCTCGACGGCGGAGCGGCCGGAGACGGCGAGGACGCGTATCTCGCGCGGGGGGTCGATGGGGGCTGATGCGATGTTGTCGACGGCGAAGGCGTCATCGTGGTGCAGCTCGACCTGGACGATGCCGCCGGATTCATGATGGAATTCAAATATCACGTTTTGCGCGGAGGCGATCTGGGACTCGATTGAACCGGAGGCGGGGGCGCTGGTGGTCGGCGGCTGTGCGGGGTCGCGGGCGGGGCCGAGGTGCAGTTCGCGGATCGAGCCCGGGCCGGGGAGCGGCTTTCCGTCCAGCGAGATGGTGATGTCGGCCTTGACGGCGGTGGGGCCGAAGTTTTCCACCTGGACGAAGACCGAGAGCATGCCGGGCCGCTCGAAGTCGCGGCGGACGTCGAAGGCGGTGATGCCGACGTTGTCGGCGGTCTGGCCGACGCGGTAGAAGCGCATCTTGCCGCGAGTGACGAACTGCTGTCCGGCGTCGGCGATGCGGCCGTCGCTGAAGAACTCGATGTCGGCGAAGGATTGTGAGAGGGGGCTTCCGCTGCTGGGGACGGTGGAGCCTTCGGCGCCTTTGACCTCGACGAGATTGGTGGAGTAGGCGATGGCCAGCGGGAGGGCCTCGCCGACGAGGCTGCGCTCGTCAGAAGGCTCGATGTTGCGCACGGCCTGTTCGAGGCGGCGCTTGTCGTCGGTGAAGGTGCAGCCGACGGAGGGCACGCTGCCGAAAGCGATGACCATGGCGTTGGAATTGTCGGGGAGGCGCGAGACAAACTCGGTGGCGGCCTGCTGGGCGTGCTCCAGTCGGGTGCGGCCGTCGGCCTCGAGGGTTTTCATGGAGGCGGAGCGGTCGATCATGATGACGATGTTTCGCTGCGACTCGCGGGTGAAATTGGCGATCGGCTCGGCGATGCCGAAGAGCAGGGCGGCGAGCAGGAGGAGTTGCAGGAAGAGCAGCAGGTTCTTGCGGAGCTTCTGGAAGGGGGCGTTGACCTGAAGGTCCTGGACGGCCTTCTTCCAGAGGAAGGTCGATGAGACCTTGCGCTCCTGACGACGGAGCTTGAGGAAGTAGAGCAGCAGCAGGAGCGGGATGGTGATGCCCGCGAAGAGGAGACCGACGGGCCAGGAGAGGAAGGTCATCGGACGAGCCCCCTGGCGCGGAGGTAGGTCAGGATGAGCGTCTCAAAGGGGTGGTTGGTGGCGGCGAGCATGTAATTGATGCCGCGGCCGTTGCAGTATGCGCGAATGGATTCGCAGTAGGCCTGGAGATTCGACTTGTACTTGTCGAGGAGGAGCTTGCTGACGGTGATCTCGGCGATGTCCTCGTCTTCGCAGTCGACGAGCTTGAGGTCGCCGGTGAGGTCGGGTTCCAATTCCTGCGGGCTGAGGACCTGGAGGACGTAGATGTCGAGATTGCGACCGAGGAGATAGGGGAGGCCCTGCTCGAAGCCGGATTTGTCGAGCAAGTCGGAGATGACCAGGCAGACGCCTTTTTGAGTGTGGCGCATGGCGAACTGCTTGGCGGCGGAGACGAATTTGCTGGGGCCGCCCAATGGCGTTTCCTCCAGGAATTGGAGCAGTTGCGGCAGGACGCGCCGGCTTCGCAGACCAATGCGAGAGGAGACCAGGCCGTCGGCATATGCATACAGATTGACGCGATCGTAGTTGCAGAGGCCGATGTAACCGACGGCGGCGGCGACGCGGCGGGCGTAGCGCTCCTTGGAGGGATCGCCGGTGTCCATCGAGCCGGAGACATCGACGATGATGGAGACGTTCAGTTCTTCCTCCTCCAGGAAGAGCTTGAGGAAGAGGCGGTCGAGCCGGGCGTAGATGTTCCAATCGACGTGGCGGATGTCGTCGCCGGTGACGTAATTGCGGTAGTCGGCGAACTCGGCGGACTCGCCTTTTCGGCGGGACTGGCGCTCGCCCTTGTTGCGGGAGGCGGTGATTTTGCGGGAGATGATTTCCAGTTGCTCCAGCCGGGCGAGAAAATCGGGATCGAGCAATGGCTGCCGGGCTCTTGCTGGGACGGGTGAAAATGTGGATTGAGTCATGTTGGTGCCCGGTGGTCGGTCGAATTATAATACGGAAAGCCGCCTGAGGCACGCATTGGGCGGGCACTTGCTTCGGCGGGCGGCCGGAAGTTATATTGAGGTTAACGGGATCAACGGGTCAGACGAGGGCAATTTGATGGCAGACAAGGGTGCAGACAATTCGGCGCTATCGAATGAGCAGTCGATGACGGCAGTGAAGCCCGCTCCGGCGCGGCGGAAGCCGAAGCCGAAGATGTTGCCGCCGTTCAAGGTGCTTCTGCACAACGACGACAAGAACGTGATGGAGGACGTGGTGGCCTCCATTTTGATGCTGACGCCCCTGAGGGAACAGGAAGCGATTCTTCGCATGCTCGAGGCGCACGAGACGGGGTGTGCGCTGCTGCTGGTGACGCACAAGGAGCGTGCCGAGCTTTATGTCGAGCAGTTCGCATCGTGCAATATCACGGTCACGATGGAAGCGGACGAGTAGCGATCAGCGGCCTGTGATGCCGCGAGCTGCGACGCGGCCGGTGCACCAGGCCCATTGGAAGTTGAACCCGCCGAGTCTCCCTTCGCAGTCCAGAATTTCACCCACAAGATAGAGCCCGGGGCAGGCGCGCGATTGCATGGTCTTTGCGTCGATCTCGGTCAGGCTGACGCCGCCGGCGGTCACTTCGGCGTAGGCGTATCCGCGACTGCCGGTGACGGGCATAGGCCACTCGATCAGGGCGGAGGCGAGTCTGCGGCGGTCGGTGCGGCTGAAATGGGCCATCTGTATTTGATGATTGATTTTCAGGGCGTCGAGGATCGCGCCGGCGAGGCGTGTGGGCAGGAGGTCTGCAATGACGCCGGCGATCTGCTGGCGGGGGTGATCTGATGCGCGGCGCACGAGGCGCGCTTCGAGCGAATCGAGTGTTTCGTCGGGGAGCAGGTTCGCTTTGACGGTGACGGAGCGGTTTTCAATTCTTGCGCGGTGCCAGTGGCGGGAGGCGTCGAGGGCTGCCGGGCCGCTGATGCCGAAGTGGGTCCAGAGCATGGGGCCGCGAATGCGAACGGGCTTGCGGCCTTCGGCGAGGATTGTCAGTTGCACATCGTGGGCGATGCCGGAGAGCGGTTGGTGGAAAGGGCCGTCGAGCAATAGCGGTGCGAGGCCGGGGGTTGTGGGCACGATGGTGTGGCCGAGCTTTTCCGCGAGCGAGTAGCCGAAGCCGTCGCTGCCTGTTTTGGGGAGCGACTTGCCGCCGGTGGCGAGGACGATGCGCTCGGCGCGAAGCTGGTCGCGGTCGGTAGAGATGTCGAAGCCGTCCGGGGTTTTTTCGATGGCGGTGACGCGATGTTCGCAGCGCAGATCCACGTCTAATCGACGGGCCTCGGCGAGGAGAGCGCTGAGGACGGTCTGGGCTTTGTTCGTATCTGGGAAGAGCTTGCCGAATTCCTCTTCGTGGAGATCGACGCCGATTTCGCGGAAGAACTCGATCGTCTCGGCGACGGGCAGCTCGTTCAGGATGCGCTTGATGATGTGCGAACTGCCGCCGCAGAAGTCCTCCACGCGGACTTCGCGGTTGGTGACGTTGCAGCGACCGCCGCCGCTGACGAGGATCTTCGCGCCGGGTTTTTTGGCGCCGTCGAGGACGATGATGCGAAGGGCGGGGTTTCGCCGTGCCGTGAAGATGGCGGCGGCGAGACCGGCGGCTCCGGCCCCGACGACGACGAGATCAGCGGTGAGGCTCGGTTCGGGCATGGGGTCATTCTATTGAACGGGCGGCGGAATGGGGGGGCGTGGAAGATCGGCTAGTGAATGGGCGGTTGGAGGGCAGCGCCGGTCGGCGACTTTGAATGGGCGGGCGTGTCGGCGAGGGTGAGATTCAGCCCACCGGCGGCGTCGAGGCTGATTTGCCATCGCTGGCCGATCTTGACGGGCACGGCAGGGGCCTCGAGCTGGGCCACGCGAACGCCCAGGGACTTTCGAAGAGCGGCGTCGTCGATCAGGCTCCAGAAGCGGTCGAAGATTCGCTCGCCGGGCCCGCGGGACGTCGCCTGGGCATTCATGCCGGCGATGGCGGCGGCGGGGAGCTGCTGAGCGCTGGCGGGCTCCTGCTGGTCGCCGAACATGCGACGAAACAGGGCGAGGCTTGCGTACTGCCCAGCGATGCCATCGCGGAGCTTTTCGTGCTCGAACTTGAGGACCATGGCCTCGAAATAGACCGAGGTGCCGAAGACGTCCAATTGCTGTGGCGCGCCGATGTCACCGTTGTCGGCGATCTCCTGCCAGCGAAGGGTGGTGGTGAAGCGCTGGGGGGAGATCTCGGACTGGTCGAGGATATCGACCTGGGCAATGCGGCGCGAGGCGGTGAGCTTCCGGGCGTATTCGACGAGCTCGGCGCGCTCCTGCTCCAGGAGGTCCACGCGGGCCTTGAGTTCGCGCACTTCCTGGCCGCCGAAGCGGAGGACCATGAAACCGGCCGCCGCGCCGAAGATGCCGGCGATCGCAAGTTGTCGGACAGACTTAATCATGCATCTATTGAGTTAACGGACGCCAGGACTCGTTTTACCATGCCGCTCCGGTTTCTCAGATCGGCTTGAATATCCATCGGCGCTTGCATTCTTCTACGATCTAGATCGCCTGCGGCTGCGAGGAAAAGACGCAGACATTTTCGGCCACCGCGGGCGGCGGTGTCTCATAATGATCGTAGTCATGCAGGGGCGTGGAGCGGCCTGGAAGCCTGGTGGATGCCTGGAGTGAAAGAACAGGGAACTGGGTCTGGACGGCCGTCAGAGGCCGACAATGGGGGGCAGCGGCCCGGCCTGAAGCAGGCGCTTACCGTTAGCGAGTTATTGGCAAACGCAGATTTCGTTGATGAGACAATCGACGAAGAGGGGGACGTCCTGATCTTCGGTCACGCTTCCATCGCCGCTCAGGTCGCCGGCACAGAGTTCGCCAGCTGTTGCGGCGCCCGGATTGAGAATCGTGTCGACGAACTGCTGAACATCGAGTCCGTCGCGCTGGCCGTCGCCGTTGACGTCGCCCTTGGAGTGATTGCCGGAGATGATGGTCGGCGAGTCGATTTCGTTCGGGACGATGACTTCATTGGTGACTGACGTGATCTTGGTTGCAAACGGTGGCGAAGCGGTGCGGAAATCGACGGAGGTTTCTCCGGGGCCGATCGCGTCGAACAGCAGGGTGGCGACGGTCGCGTCGGCCTGTGAGGAACTGCCGTTGAGGGCGACGGCGATGACCCCGTTTCCGGAATTGCCATTCAAATAGACGAGGGAGGCGGCATCCCAGGGCGAGCCCATCTGGTCTCCGACCGTGGCGCCGGTGAGTGTCAGAATCAACGGATCGTAGCTAAAGAGAGCCTGTACGCCGTTGACGGGCTCCATAAGGCCTGAAACACGCAGCGGCACGCGAACGACCGATGAAGTGGGAACGCAGGTGGTGCAGAAATCGAGATCGAAAATCAGCGATTCCGAGGCCTCGACGGTCAGAATGCAGGGCGAATCCGCCGTGAAGGGAAGAAACCCGCCGCCCATCACTCCGATGGAGGAGAGCGGATAGGGCTCAATTGAAATCTGGAATGTGCTGCCCGGCGCCGCGTCGGGAGAGACTTCGAGTCCATAGGTCGATAGGTATGCGGGGGTAGCGCCGACCGTCACGCTGCCGGCATTGTAAATGGCGCCGGCGGCCTTACCCGGGCAATTCGTCGAGGTGAATGTCGAGCTGAGGCCGAAAAAGATGTAGTCAGGGCGACTCGTGTTCACGCTGACGTGGGAGTCACCGTTTCCGCCGGGGCAGGGGACCGTGAGGGTGCCGGTCCCGCTGAGTCGAACGATGGCGATTCTGGTCTGATAGCCACGGACGTTGGGCGCGTTCTGAAGGAACGTGTGCATTGTCAGGGCGCTGCCGGGAACGGCTGTCGTGCTTGACAGCTCGCAGCTCATCACTGCCTGGCCGCGTACCGGAGCGAGGGTGCCCGCCGTCGCGGCCAGCGCCGCAGCGAAGATCAGGAGCTTTCTCATTTTCCGATTCACAAACCCCTCCCCAAGACCAGCGGCCGGCCTTACGAACGACCGCAGGCGTTGAACCGTATTATAACACTTTCCGTCCCGCTCCATGTGCGATTCGTCGCGAACTTCGTACCGGGTCGATGCCCATCGGCGGGCGACCTGATCTTAATCCAAGCTTAATCTCCGACGGCACGACTCTTCAGGCCCTGCTCGGCTGCGGACAGCCTGCTCAATGCTTCCGGAGACAACTGAATCCCGTGTAACTCGGCAAAAACTCGGATATCTCGGACGTCGATCAATCCGTCTGAATTCTGATCGGCAACGCCCAGACGGGGATTGAGCCGGACAGCCTCAGCCAGAGTCAGCGAGCGCTTGCCGGGCCTGGCCTGCACTTGTCCCCACGGCTGAGTCGGCTGCGCGGCGATACCGGCGTTTGCAATCGGTGTCCCATTTTTCGGGCCGCTCGACGGCGGCGGCGGCGCGGGCGGCGGGGGACAATCGTCGGCCGAGTCTCCCACGAGGAAGAAGTTCATCTGAAGCGCCGTAAAGTCAATCGTCCCCTGCTGGCCGTCGCCATTGATGTCTGCGCCGAAGCCGCAGTCCTGAGGCAGCCCGGTCAGACAATCGCTGACCATGGTATTCCAGCGTGCAGCGAGAATGGCATAGTCAAGGATGTCGATGAAGTTATCCTGCGGCACTCCACTGGTGCGCAGGTCGCCGGCGATCAGTTGATCTGATGCCACGAAGTTGGCGCTCGCGAAACAGGTGGAGAAGGCAAGGGGCAGACGAGCCTGAAGCGTATGTCCCTCGACTGCGGCAATCCACACGGCGGTCGGATCGACGTTGGTCAAGACAAGCTCGGCCAGTCCTCCCGAGTCAAAGGTGACGGGGGTGGTGACGACCTGCGGAGCGCCGGAGCAATTGGCGATCGTAAAAGTTACGTCCCGAGTGACCGGATTCGAGATGCCCTGAACCTGAAGGACCACGTCGATTCGCGGTCCGATGTTGATGGGATCGGAGTCGATGGTGGCAGGGGAGATGGTCTGGTTATCGAAGGTCGTCAGCTTGTTGCGAACAGGCAGGCAGGTGGTTGAGAAGGCGACCCGACTGGGGTTTATGTTGCCGCCGGGGGCGAGAACGTCAAACGTCAGCCTTGCGACCGTGGCGTCGGCCTGAGAACTTGTCGCGAAGAGAACCAGGGCGTATTTGATCAGGCCGTCGGTGTCGTCTTCGAAGATTTCAGCGGCGGAATTCCAGGGCGACGCTCCGCCGTCTCCCGGCGTAATGCCGACGAGGCTGAGCAAACTTGTGTCATAGTTCAGAATCGCCTGGACACCGTTGATGGGCGTGTGCAGGCCCGAGACATCGAGTGTCAGGACGATTTGCGAGCCCGGACAGGCGGTGATTTCCGGCCCGGTAGCGTCCGGCCAGTTGAGGCTGAGCTGGTCGCAGGGCGACATCGGGGTGTTAACGCACTCGCCGTCGACGCAGTCGTCGATGGTGCATGGATCGCCGTCGTCACATTCACCGGGAAGCATGCAGGGCATGAAACTGCCGCGCAGGACCGTGAAGTCCTGTGTCACGGTACCGGCGGAATAGATGTTCGGCGAACCAAAGGTGCTGGAAGTCCCGTCGTTGTAGTCGGACTTGGGGTGGATAAATGCGCCGGGATCCTGTTCGAGCTTAAAGACTTCGTCGTTGCCGATTCCACTGACCGGCTCGATTCCCTCGCCTGCCGGACCGAAAATCGTGACTCCTACTTCGTTCTTAATGGTCAGTTGCCAGTTAGTGTGAGACACTTCGAAGTCGGCGGCCGTGATGTATGTGCCGGTTCCGGCGTTGGCCGCGCGAACATTGATCCACCAATCGCCCGAGGACGGACTGTAGGAGACGTCATCGGGGAGATCTTCGGAAACGGTGATCAAGGTTCCCCTGCGCAGGTCTGACCAGATCGGGTCATTGGTCAGGGTCAGGGTCTGCGGCGTGCCGATGCCCGTGTTATCACTGACGACCAACTGCCATCCTCTGATGTCGGTGTGGTCCCGGGTGATAACCAGTTCAAACCAATCGCCGCCGTTGGCAAGGACTCGGCCCCAGAAAGTGTCGGAGCCGTTGTCCTTGAGGAATCCGGTGGGCCTGACGCCGTTGTATTCATTCAGGATGATCGGCGTTGCATCGCCGTCATTCGGAGCAATCGGCGTGACAATAGAAAACTGCAGCAACTGGTGACCGCCGTCGGGAAGACGGCCGAAAGAGATGTTGGAAGGGACATTGGCGTAGTTCAGGTAGTCGATGATGTGGCCGGAAGCTGAGTACAGGCCGACTGAGCCGGATGTCAGTCCGATGGTGAAGTTTGCGTGGAGTGGACCCTCGCCCACGGAGTTGTCCGTCCAGATGAGCAGATGCTCTCCGCCGCAAATCTGAGTATCGGGAGGAATCTGCCAGAGGGTCGGGTTTCCGTAGTTGTTGGTCAGATACATTCCGCTGATGTCGACGGTCGCCTCTCCGGCGTTGTAAAGCTCGACCCAGGGATCGAACTGGCCGGCCTCGTCGCGATTCTTCGACTCGTTATCCGGAAGCGCCTCGTTAATGAAAATCGGCGGTACCGTTGGCGTGAAGCCGGCCATGCTGTTGGGCGCGCCGGGCGTGCCGCCGAGAGAAGCGCTGGCCGCCCAATTGCCGACTCGGTCGTTGTCCTGCGAGGCGTCGATCAATTCCAGCGTATAACCGCCGCCGTCCGGGCTTGTCGGCCATGGAGTCGCATCGTCGTAGGTGACGGTATCGATGACAGTGCCGTCTTTGTGTCGCAGCGTGAGCGTCTCTCCTCCGCCGTCGAGGCTTCCGGAGTACTGCGCCGCCACGAATTTGCCCGATCCGAATTGCGCGCGGAACTGAACGTCGCTTCGCACCACGAGCATGTATCCATTTGGAAGGATGACCGATCCCGCCGGGAAGACGAGGGCGACACCGTCGAGCCGCCAGCCGGACATATCCACCGCTTCGGTCGGCGAGGGGTTGTGCAACTCGATGAATTCGTGATCGCCGGAAACGGCGGGGTTATACATCAGCTCGTTGATGACGACCTTCGGGTGAAACGACTGGGCTTCGGGAATCTCACCGGGGACGCGATGGGTCGTCAGCAGGTGGACCCTGCGGACGGCGAGGTAGTCGTTCTTGAGAATATTGACGGCCGTGGCGAGCGATTGAGCCTGGCCGTACTGACCCCACTTCGCGACGTCCAGAACGGCCTCAGGGCCAATATGGGAGACGAGTTCGTCGATTCGATCCTCGTATCTGCCGGCTTGAAGGAGCTCATCGGTCAGTGTTCGAAGTCGGCGATGGTACATCGCGCGGATGTTTAGATCGGCATGCACGACGTTGATGAGCCGATTCCAGAGGTCGTCCCATTTGCGATGATTTGTGTCGCCGAAGAGCGGATGGCTGGGCGAGACCAGGGTGTTACTTGGGTGAGGCGCGTCGTCGTCGGCCCAGATGCCGTCGCTGAGGACGCCGCCGCCTGCGCCGAAATTCCTTCCAAACGTCAGGTCCATGTCCCAGGTGTGAAGGGTCCAGCGGCCGGTGCCCTCGGTGTCGCGGTAGAGGTAGTAGTTCTTGGCGACGTGATCGTTGTTGTGAACGATGCACTGGGCGGCCAGGAAATTGAGCATGGCCGGGATATTGACGTTATCAAAAATGAAATCCGTCTTTGCCTGGCCGGTGAGGTTGTTGATGCCGTCAAGCAGGGCGAAGAGGTCGGAATAGTCTTCGGTCAGTCGCTGCTCCTTTTGATACTCGTTTGGAAGCTGAGCCAGCGTGCGAAATCGACAGTCGTCGTCGGCCTTGTACCAGGCTCCATTGGTGTCGAGGTTGTTCCTCGTGATGTAGTCTTCGTCCATAGACTCCAGGAAGTTGTACAGACCGAAGAACTGACCGTTCTGCTGGAGCCGGACGTGGAAAACCTGGTTCGACGGGTTGCCGGAGTCACGAAATGATTCGTACGCCAGAATCTCGCGGACATAGGACTTGTCCGAGTAGTTGCATTGAAAATTGAACTGGTCCACCGGCAATGCAATCAAGCCCGGGGCGTAGAAATCATGGCCCTGCGGCATGTAGAACTTCCAGTGATTCTTCGGCCAGCTGCGCGAGGTCTGACCGCGCACACGGACCATCACGCCGTCGTACACGACGCCGTCATAGGCAAGGACGGCGGGCTCAAGTTGGTCCGTCAGCTTGTGGGCGATCGCCGCGGCGTAGGCTGCCGGGTCCATGAACCAGTGAAACACGGGCAGATCAGTGACGAGGCCGGGGTCCTGCACCATGAGACCGGCGTAGGTGATCGTGTCATCGGTGCGCGGGTAGCTCATCTGGCCGGTCGGGCCGCTGGCCACGATCTTGTAGCGAATCAGCGTGTTGACGGGCTGACCGGGGATTTGTGCGCCGAAGATGCCGTCGCCTGCCGCGCCGTCGCCATGGGCGCCATCGTCGAACATGGAGCCGGCGACCTCGGTGGCAAAACCGATCTTGTAATAGAAGCTGTTCGTCGTCGCGTCTTCGATGCGAGCGGTGACGGTGACCGTCGCCATGGCGGCCGGATCGGCTGTGTGAGTGATCTCGCTGATCCACGGAGGAAGGCCGACGGCGTTGACGCTGTTGACCGCATTGGCCGTGTGGCCGGCACCGGCGATGCTCGCGCGCCAATTGCGCGGGGTGTTGCCATTGAGCAGTGGATCGATTCTTTCCAGGGAGGGTCCCTGGCCGTCGGCCTTTGTCGGCCAGAAGCCCACGTCTGAGTACTCAACCTCATCCTGGACGACGGCGGAGGCGTTCTTGATGGCGATGCGCTCACCGCTGTTGCTGAGCTGGCCGGCGTAAACGAAGTCGGGAGGGAATCCGTAGGCGGTCTGGAATTGGGCGGCGTCCTTCGCGAGGAGCATGTAGTCGCCCGGTGCGATGGTCGTTCCGGCAGTGAAGCAGTAGTCAATGCCCTCGACGCACCATCCGGTGAGAGAGACGGCGGACGCCCCGGTATTATGTATTTCGACGAATTCCCGAGCCTCGTTGTCGTTGGGCGGGTGGTACATCAATTCGGTAATGACGACACCGCCGAAGGAGTTCGAGCTGAGCGCAGCGATCACCATCGCGGCAATGAGCCACGTGACATAACGGGGACAAGGGATCGAATGTCGAACGCTCTTCACAATCTGAAATACACCCTGAGGCATTTAGCCACTCCATTGACCCTTGCTGCACGCGCTGAAAACCTGAAACGATCCGCAGCGCGAAAACTGTCCGTCAAACCGGCTGAATGATCCACGAGATCATCCGTTTAACAATGCTTGAACCATTCCGGCGATGTCGTCGACACTCACTTTACTGTCGCCGCTGAAATCCGCCTTACAAACGTCGGAAAAAACGGTGGATTCCATCATCGCGGCCTGGATAAATGTCTGGACATCCAGACCGTCGGTGTTGCCGTCGAGGTTGATATCGCCGTCGGCCGCTCCGGCGCAGATCATCACGTTCGTGTGGCCGCGCGTGCCGGTCACGTCCTGTCCGGGGAAGGCCGTGCCGTAGACCGCCGTTTTGGAAGAGCTCCCCAGCATGAGCGGAATAGTCACTGTGTTCAGCGGCGTCTCGGTGATCGCCTGAAATCGGATGGTCGTGACCAGCAGGCCGGCGGGGGTCGCCATGGCCGGATTGCCGAACTGGGCCAGTGCCGTGTACTTGGCATCTCCGTCCTCGAACGTATTGTTCAGTCCGTCCAGTCCGCTGTCGTTGATGAATCCGGATTGGAACCAGCCATAAGGACCGTTGTTGACGACACCGATCAATTGAAGCGTAGCCGGGTTCCATTGGAGCAGGACGTCCATCGCCGAGATCGGCTGGTTTGAAGCGTTGTCGGAAACGACATAGAGACCGGCATCGACCATGTCACCGGGCCGGGCGATCTTCTGCGCCGGGCGGAACTCGATATTGATGGCAGCAAGGCAGACCGACGGCAGCAGGGTGACGCCGAGAAGAATCGGCACCGCCCATGCTGCACGATGATCGCGTGGCCTCCGGCCTGGCCGGACAAATCCGGAGGTCGCAAAGCCTGCTGTCAGAGCCGACTGTGTTTTATGTGTGCCGCTCATATCCATTTCCTCCCGCGAATCGGGCAGGGTCAGTTACCCTGCCTCAGATTCGAGGCTTCGATTGCCTTGAGCTTCAGATCAAACGACTCGAGAAGCGGCAGCCCCTGCTGCCGGGCAAACAGCCGAATGTCCTTGGCGTCTACGGTGCCGTCATTGTTGACGTCGGCCAGGACGGCCTGGGCGTCGATGGCCGCGAGCTCGCCGACGGAAATCGACTTCCTGCCGCGAAGTCCCGTGGGGCCGATGCGTGTCGGCGCGGGGACCGCGTCGGATGCGGCCGCGAACTGTCCGTTCTGCTTCTTGGGGCCGGACGGCGGACTGATCGCGCCGCAGCCATTGACATCATCACCGACAATGAAGAAGTTGATTTGCATGGCCGTGAAGTCGGCCGTGTCCTGATCTCCGTCGCCCGTGACGTCTGCGCCTCTGGCACAATCCTCGGGGTCGCCGCCGACGCAATCGGACACCGCGGTGCTCCATCGGGATGCAAGGATGGAGAAGTCGACGATGTCAACCAAGGCATCCTGAAGCACGGTCGAGGTCTGCAGGTCTCCTGAAATCAGGCTGACCGTCACAGTGTCGGACCCGTCTCCTGAAAGGTCGATCGGCACGCGCCGGCGGAGGGTGTGACCTTCGACAACGCTTAACCATGTCGCCGACGGATTGGGGTTGGCCAATATCACCGTGGCCGTGCCGTTTGATCCGGTTCGCTTGAACTCAACCGTGTGCGTTCGCGTGTCGAGCGATCCGGGGCAGGCTGTCAGGTCGAACTGAACGGATCGATCCGCTACGTGTTCTCCCTCGGCAGCGTCGCCCAGCAGGCCGGGCACTTCGAGATTTACGGTGACACATGTTTGAATGGTGACGACGAGGGAATCCATGGCTGCCGGACAAACGTCGCCGTTGCATGTGAGGGTGAGCGTGACCGTACCGGCGAGCAGGTCAGCAGCACCGGGGGTGTAGGTGGTGTCTTCGAGGGATGCATTGCCGAAGGTGCCGTCGCCGCTGGTGGTCCAGAGGCTGCCGGTCGCGCCGCCGCAGGTTCCGTCGAGTGTGACGTCGCTGCCGCTGCAGATGGTCTGATCCATGCCGGCATCGGCGGTGGGTGCGGACTCGATGGTCACGACGAGCGAATCCATCGCTGCCGGAC
>CAZCGF010000110.1:0-14108 GCA_964498115.1 uncultured Planctomycetaceae bacterium
TGCGGGCCGCGAGTGTCGCAACCGGCCTGTTCACGCTGATCCAGCGCCGCATGCTGCTATTCTGGGCCGCCATTATCGCAGTCGGTGCCAAGGTAACTGGCACGTTCGACGATCTCGTGAACGTCATGAACCGGGCCTTCGAAGCCGGTGAAGAACTGCTGCCAGTGCTCGGCGACAGCGTCGTCGACGCCATCAAGCGCATGGGCCTCGACGTGAAGAGCCTGACGCAGGACTTCACCGCTTTCGAAGGCTCGCTCGCGGGCCTGCCGCAGACCTTCGCCGAAGTGAACGCCCAGGCGAAGACGTTGGAGAAAGTCGGCAAGCCGGTGAACTTGCTCGAGGGGATAAAGGAAATCAATCACGAGCTAGTCCCTGTCAACGACATGATGAGCGAATTCACGCAGTCCCTGTCGGACGCGTTCAACTCGATCATCTTCGATGGCGCGAAGGCAACCGATGTACTCAAGAGCCTGATCGACCAGTTGTTCAAGATGTCGTTTCAGGCGCTCGGTGGTCTGGGCGGGACGTCCGGCTTCGGCAACGCGGGCGGCGGACTGTTGCAGAGCATCCTCGGTTCGTTCGGCGGGCTGTTCGCCTCTGGCGGTCACCTGGGCGCCGGGAAATGGGGCATCGCTGGCGAGGCTGGGCCGGAACTAGTGCGA
The DNA here is from genome assembly GCA_964498115.1 of uncultured Planctomycetaceae bacterium. Lineage (GTDB taxonomy): Bacteria > Planctomycetota > Phycisphaerae > UBA1845 > UTPLA1 > UTPLA1. The sequence goes on from CAZCGF010000110.1 coordinate 663, forward strand.
GGCCCGGCGAATATCAGCCCGATGGGCGGCATGGAGGTGACCGTCAATAACTACGGCAGCGCGCATGTGTCCTCGCGCATGGGACCGCGGGGGCCAGTCATTGACATCGACGCGGAAATATCGCGCGCGATGTCTGACCCGAACAGCAAGTCGGCGCGCACCCTTCGCGGCCTTGGCCTTGCGCCTGCTGTGAGGCGGCGCTGATGGTCGCGTGGCCCGGAGACCTGCCGCAAGCGTTTCTCGTGGGCACCTACCAGCAGCAGCGCGGTCGCGGCTTCTATGAGTTCGCGCCGGAAGTCGGCGAACCGCTGCGGTCGCGCCGGTCGACCGCGGTGCCGGAGATGCTGGCAGGCGAGATGATCCTGACCGCAGACGAAAAAACCTCGCTCGAGGCGTTCTACCGCTCCGGGTGCTCGGACGGTGTCACGGAGTTCGAGTTTCAGGCAAAGACCTATGTCTGGGCCGATCCGCCAGCGTTCTCTGATGCCGGCGACGGGCAGCACTATCGGGTCGCGCTTTCGTTCATGAGGCTGCCGACGTGACAATCACGAACGCTGCCGGCCGCCGCGTGGTGCTCAACCCGCGGAACGGCGATCCTTACATTCTGCTGCTCACAGTCGAGCACGACAGCTTCGCCTCGACCTGGCGCTATACGCCGAACGGCGAGGACGTGGTCAGCAACGGCAACACATTCACGGCCTATCCGTTCACCGTGTCCCTGCCGACAGCCGATGACGGCGCGGCGCGCGGGACGATCCAGATCAGCAACGTGACGCAGTTGATCTGGGACGCGGTCGACGTCGACGAACCGCCAACGGTCAAGCTGCAGCTCGTGCTCGCTTCCGCTCCCGACACGGTGCAGCAGGAATGGTCGCTGCTCGAGCTGCGGCGCGTGACCGGCTCGTTCCTGACGGTCGAGGCTGAATTCAGCCATGAGAACTACCTGTCGGAGCCGTGGCCGAAGCAGCGGCTCACGCCGGCGCGGGCGCCGTGGCTGAGCCTTGTGGGCCGCTGACTACGTCGGCCTGCCGTGGCAGGCGCGGGGCCGGGACCGGACGGGCGTCGACTGCTGGGGCCTCGTAAGGCTCGTGCACGGCGAGCAGCTGGGCATCTGGCATGACCTGTTCGAAATGATCGCGCCGGATCACATGCAGATGATCGAGGCGGCGATCGGCAGCCGTGCGGAAGTCTGGCCGGAGGTTGTCGAGCCGCAGGATTTCGACGTGGCGCTCATGACGTCGCTCGACGCCAAGGGACTGCCGCGGCCCATTCATCTCGGCGTCGTGGCGGGCCGGTCGGTCCTGCACGTCGAGCCGCACGTCAACACGGTTTGCGTTCCGCTCCGCAGCGACAGCGTGCGGCGGCGGCTCGTGTCGTTTCATCGCTTCAAAGGGTGAGCCAATGGCCTTCACGTCCATCAATATCCGGCGCGGCCTTGCCGTAGTACGGGCCAATGACATCTCGTCCGGGGCGATGGCGCGGTCCTCCCGCTGGCCCGGTCTCGACAGGACGCTGGAAGACGGCACCGGCAGCTTTCAGGCGAATGCGGAATATTTCGGCGTCCGGTCGCTCAACGGCTCCTCAAACGAAGATTTGGACTTGGCGGGCGTTCTTGCTGATCCCTTCGGAAACACACTCACCTTTACAAAGATAAAAGCTATCTGGATGATGAATGTGGCTGGTCAGACGGCGGCATTCAGGATTGGGCCGGCTTCTTCGAATGGTTTCATGGGCCCCTTTGTGGATGTCTCGGATCGACTAGCGGTGCTCCCCGGATCATGTATCCAGCTTGAAAATCTCGATGCCGGGTGGACCGTGACGTCCGGCACAGGCGACAAGCTGAATGTCGCAAACCAGCATACCTCGGCGCAGGCTTACTGGATTCACCTTCTCGGCACGGTCTAGGCCCATGCGGGTGATTTGCCGCGACAGCGCCGTCTCGACGGCCCGCCGCAACCTCGACATGCCGGACGGCCTGACGATTGCCGACTATGCCGCGCGCAGCGAAATGCCTGGCGAGGTGTGGACACATGGCGTCGCCACGCTCGGCAGCGAGCGGTTTCTCCCCGACACCTGGTCGAAGGTGCGCCCGAAGCGCGGCGCCGTGCTGGGGCTTTCCATTGCGCCGCAGGGGCCGGGCCTGCCGGTTCTAAGGCTTGCCGGAAGCAGCTTTCTCAAGTCTGCTCTGTTGACCTTCGGAAAAGACCCGTCGACCTCGGTGCCGCGACCGGGTCGGGAGTTCTTTTCTGTCGATCTCGGTCAAGGCGGCATCGCGTCCAACACGGTGCCTGCATACGAGCAGATTGGTGCCGTGCTGGGCCAGATGTGGGTGTCGCCTCGTGCACTCGCACCTCCGTGGGTCGAGTATGTTGGCGACACCGCAATCACGCGCGGCATCTATGGCTTTGCGGGCCGGCATCTGATCAGCGAGGTTCGCATCAATGGCGCGGATGTCAACGGCAACGACGCCATCACGACAAACATCCGCGACGGTTCGCCGGCGAGCGATCCGGCGACGATCTACACGACCACGGTCTGGCAGCAGGACGGGCTAACCCCGTCCCGGCATGCCATGCTCGGTTCCGGGCGGTCGCTGCAGCACACGCGCGTTCTGGCCGACGTTGAGGCGTATGACCTGCCGCGCGAGCATCGCTGGCGGATCGGCGACGGGCCTGACCGCGTGGTCATCGACATCGAGTTTCCAGACGGCCTCTTTGCAAGAGATCGCACGCTGACAGGTACGGCCCGCGTGTCGAACGTGCCCTTCCGGCTGGTGATCTATAAGCCGGACGGGACATCGTTCGTACTGCCGGAACTGCACATCGGCGGCGATTTCGCGCGGAACTTCCGGACGAAGATCGTGCTCGAATGGCAAGCCGATCCGGGCGGGCTGTTCACGTCGCCTTTCGCGGCCGGCCTGTGGAAATATGCTTTCGCCAAGTCCACGGCGATGGACACCGAAGGCACGACCGCTGACAGCTATTTCGGCACGGCTGTTGACGCCACGCATGTCGGGGTGAACCTGACGGACGTCGGCGACACGCCCGGTAGCTACCGCGCGCAGGACAAGACGATCACGGTCTATCTCGACCCGGCAACGCTGCCCAAGGACAACTACGAGCTCGGCATCACGGTCGGCTCGCTGTACCGAAACGACCGCATCAATTCCACGACGACGGAATACTCGGTCAACGGCACGACGACCACGAATCCGAAGCATTTCAGCTATTATGTGCAGGGCGGCACCCAGCACATGACGATGGAGGATCAGGCTTACAGCTCTCACAACGTGAACATCCTGGCGATCACGTCAGAGTGGGACACGGAGCCTCTCGACCTCGATGGCCTGGCAACGGTTGAAATCCAAGCTGTCAACGTGTCGGTGGACCGCCTCGCCGTGCTGGCAGAGCGCATTGTGCTCAAAAAATGGAGCGAAGCGTCATCGACATGGGTCGCCACGCCGGGGCCGAGCCGCAATCCGGCAGAGCTTGTCTACGACATTTTGACCAATTCGACCGAGAATGAGCATCCCGTCGACGCCACACTGATCGCGGCGAGCCTTGGCGATTGGGCAGACTGGTGCTCGACGAATAACCGGACCTGCGATGCGGTCGTCGAAAGCGGCTCAGTCGAGGACTCTTTGCGGATTTGTTTCCAGGCCGGGCAGGCCATGCCGATCTTCGATGGCACCTATGGCGCCGTCATCGAAAAGGACCGCAGCGCCGAAACCCCTGAGATCATCTACACGCCGCGGAACAGCCGTGGCTTTACGGCCGAACGCGACTACGAGAAGCTGCCGCACGCGCTTCTTGCCACGTTCAACGACGCCGACATCCTGAACGAACCGCGCGAAGTGATCGTGCCCTATGACGGTTACACGGAGGCAACCGCCACGCGGCTCGAGGCACTGGACTTCAAGGGCGTGACGGCCGAGTGGGACGTCGAATATCTGGCCCTGCTCGAACTGCGGAAGCGGTATCTCCGCCGCAAGCGGTACGTGTTTGAGACCGACGCGCGCTACCTGATTTCGACGCGCGGCAGCCTGATCGGCGTCAAGCACGACATGCTCGACACCCAGCTCTCTTACGCGCGGATTGTCGCCGTCCACCGGGACAGCTCGAACCAGATCGTCGGGATTACGACCGACGCGGTTCTGACAATGAACAGCGGCAGCGGCGACATCTATTCGGTGACGGACATCTATGCCGAACCTGACATCTACTCGATCGGGGCCTCCACCGGCATCGCGATCGTTGCGCTCGACGGGACCGTTGTGCTTGGCGTCACCGCTCAGTCATACAATACGCGCGACATCACGTTCTCTACGCCGCTCGCCGCCGACAGCGACATACAGCCCGGCTGCGACGTGGTGTCCGGCACGGTCGATTCCGAGTTCCGCCGGTTGATCATCGAAAGCATCGAGCCTGGCGAAATCAGCGACGAAGGCGCAACCGCCCGGATCGTTTGTTACGACGAAGCCCCAACCCTTTTCTCCTGAGACATAAGGAAATCGTCATGCTCCGTTTTCTGCGGCTGACGGCGCTTGCGCTGTTGCTGGCGTTTCTCAACACGGCGCCATCGCGTGCGGCCTTCGACTACGCTGTCGGGGGGACACCGCCCTACAGCGGCACGCAGCTGATCACCGACATCAACGAGGAACTGACCGGCATTCAGGGCGTCATCACCGATGCCGAGACGGCCTGCTTCGCAGCGTTGACGTCGGCGGCGGACAAGGTTCCGTACTTTACCGGGCTGGGGACATGTGCTCTGGCTGATCTGACCTCGGCGGGACGGGCGCTGATCGACGATGCCGATGCGTCGGCACAGCGGACCACTCTCGGTCTTGTAATTGGCACAAATGTGCAGGCGTATGACGCTGATCTCACAACCTATGCAGGCATCACGCCGTCAGCGAACGTCCAATCCCTGCTCGGGGCCGCAAACTACGCCGCGATGCGGGCCTTGCTCGACCTCGAGGCCGGGACGGACTTCTACTCGATCGCTGCGGCCGATGCCGCATTCCAGCCGCTCGATGCCGACCTGACGGCGATTGCCGGACTTACATCGGCTGCGGACAAGGTGCCTTATTTCACGGGAGCCGGGACTGCCGCAGTTGCGGATTTTTCGTCTGCGATCCGAACTCTCATCACCACGCCATCGAGCGCCAATCTTCGGTCCATGCTATCGGACGAAACCGGCACAGGCGCGGCCATGTTCGGGCTGACAACGGCGATGGCCGACGATTTGTCATGCACCGGCTCACAGGTCGTCAGACGGAATGCGGGTGACACAGCCTTCGAGTGCGCGACTGTTTCGGTTTCCGACACTTTAGGTCCCGATGGAGACAAGGGGGACATTACAGTCGGCGGCACCGGCACCACCCTGACGATCGACGCCGGCGCGGTCAGCGCCGATGAATTAGATGAGACAGGTGTCGAAGCTGGACTCGAGGCGGTCATCGATCTGGCTGACCTCCAGGGCGATCTGGCCCTCGGGACGAAGACCTCTGGCAACTACGTCGACGACGTGACGGCCGGCACCGGCATCGCCGTCACCCATACTCCGGGGGAAGGCTCGGACGCGGCGGTGGCCCTGTCCTATTCCGACCAGGGGGCATCGCCATCCCTCTCGGCCGATCAATGCGTGTTCACCTCGAACGCCACGACATCGGGCTTCATCGTCTGCGAGGGCGATACGGCGGACGCTTTCGAGACCCGTATCACCGTCACCGACGCAACCGCTGACCGGCTGTTCACCATCCCGAACGCCGATAGCGTGGCCGTCCAGCCGAACACCTGCTCAGGCACCGACAAGGTTACGGGCGTGTCGTCGGCGGGTGTCGTTTCATGCGCGGCCGACGAGGGCGGCGCCGGCTCCGGTGACAATATCGGTGTGGAAGACGGCGACAATGCCGGGACCTACACATCTGCATCTGACGCGAATTTCGAGGACTCCGGCGACATCAACTTCACGCTGAACACGACGCCGTCGCCGGATGAAATCTCCGCCACGATCCGGACAGGTGTGGTTAGTGCGGATGAGCTAGACGAAGCCGGAGTTGAGGCCGGTCTGGAAGCAGTTATTGATCTAGCCGATCTTCAAGGCGACTTGGCTTTGGGAACGAAAACATCAGGGAACTATGCTGCTGGCGATGCCGAGGCGGGTGCAGCTCTTACTGGTGACACTGCCACAGCATTCTTCTCAGCGGGCACAATTGAGCTAGCTCGGGGTGGAACGGGAGCAAGCCTAACAGATCCAAATGCCGACAGGATCATGTTCTGGGACGACTCGGCGGGCGCCACGGCCTATCTCACCACGGCCTCGCCGATCACCATCTCGACCACGACCATCGACATCGACGCCGCCACTGAATCGGCGGAAGGCGTCTGCGAACTGGCGACGACGACCGAGGCGGCGACGGGAACGGACACGACCCGCTGCGTGACCGCCGCAGGCGTTCTCGCCGCGGTCACAGGCCTTGAGACCATCTGGGTCCCGGCCAATGCGATAGTCCCGAATACGACCTCGGGGTGCGCCGCGAGCAATACCGAGACGACGACGAATGACGTGATGATCCCGGTCTGCGACTTCGACGCGGCGACCGACGAGGCGGCGCAATTCACGGTTGGCTTCCCGAAGAATTGGGACGAGGGCACTATCACCGCTCAATTCTCATGGACAGCGGCCTCGGGCACCGGCAACGCGATCTGGGGCCTGCAATGCCTCGCCCGGTCGGACGACGACGCTCTCGACACGGCCTTTGGCACCGCCCAGACCGTAACCGATGGCCTGACAGCGACCGGCGACCTTATGATTTCCGGGACCACTTCCGCGATCACCGTGGGCGGCACGGTGGCGGAGGGCGACATCGTGTGGTGCCGTGCCTACCGGGACGCTGACAATGGATCGGACACCTTCTCCGCTGACGCCCGGCTCGTGGGTGTGAGGGTGTTCTACACGACGAACGCTTACACGGATGACTGAGATGCGCCGCTGGCTTCTCTCACTTGCGCTGTTGCTGGGGCTTCTCGCCCCGGCGGCGGCGACCTTGACGACGACGAATCTCTCTGGGTTCAATGCGTATACGTCGGCGGCGTCCTGCACACCGGGCTCGCAAACCTATACGTCAGCGACGAGCGGTACGAGTTTCGTGGTTCCGTCTGGTTGCACGTCGCTGGTATTCAAGGGCTGGGGGGCCGCCGGCGGCGGCGCGCGCGGTCAATCAGGCGGCGGGCAGGGAGGTGACGGCGGCGGCGGCGGGTATGCGACCTGCACACTCTCGGTTACGCCTGGCGAGTCTCTCACCGTCAGAGTGGGCGGCGGCGGCACGCAGGCATCATCCGACCGAAACGGCGGCGCTGGCGGCGGCTATAGCGGGATATTCCGGTCAACGACACCTCTATGCATCGCGGCGGGTGGAGCGGGCGGAGGTGCTGGCGGATCAGGAGCAAATGACGGTGGGGCGGGCGGGGCGGGCGGAGCACCGACCGGATCAAACGGCGGCAACGGTACGCGCGGCTGCGGCGGCAGCGGCGGCACACCTTCGGCGGGTGGTGCTGGCGGTACTGGATGCAACGCTACAGCAACCGATGGCGAGGCGGGCGACACTGACGGAACCTATGAGGGTGGTGACGGTGCCGACGATGCGGCCGGAACGTGGGGCAGCGGTCCCGCAGGCGGTACGAACGGCGGCGCGCATGCTGGCAGCGCCGCCGGCGGCGGCGGTGGCGGCGGTGGCTATCACGGCGGCGGCGGTGGCGAAGGTTCCAACTCATCGACGCACAGCGCCGGCGGCGGCGGCGGTGGTTCATCGTATCTGACTGGCAGTTCTACATCGACGACTGGCGGCTCCGGCACCACGCCCGGCAACACGGGCGACGGTGACTATGGCGGATCGGCAGGCGTAGGTGGTGACGGAAACGTCACAACGTCGGCTGCCGGAAATCCCGGCCGTGTCGTTCTCAATTATTAAAACCCGCTGCGGCGGTGGGCCAGTTGGCCGGTACGGTTGCGTCTTCGACTCATGGAGAACTTTGGCGGTGAACACACATGACGACGGAGATTCGACTTAGCAAGCGGGACGAGGCCATCTTCGAGAAGATGAAGGCCCATCAAAAGGAGGTCGGGCTCACCGACGATGAAATGGCATGGGTCCGCCGATGGGCGCGGCTGTCTTCATCGCTGGGCATCCTGACAGACTTCGTGATCAAGCTGGCGGCGGCAGTCGCTGCCATCACAGCCCTCATGACGTGGTGGCCCCGGAAATGAAACACGCATCGACCATCCTCGCGATCATCATTGGCATTGGCATCGTCTATGCCTGGGACTGGTTCGACCGCGCGGCAAGGAACGCTGAACCGCCCGAGAACTGGTATGTTGTCCGCAACATCTACGTGGCCGACTTCGAGGAAGGCAACACGCAGGCGCCGGTCATCTACGACCGGGAAATTCGTCGGCCTTTCTTTGGCGAGTGGATCGTCGAGATTCATCCTGTCGGCAGGCAGGAAAATGCCTGTCCCGGCAGCACTGGAAAGTCTCACTACGAGCCAAAGGACGAGCTGCCCGCTTCCGGCGTGACGCTGGACTGGTATCTGGGCAAGCCATGCGCGCTGCGTGCCGGTCAATACGTCATGCGGACCTATTGGAAGATTCAGGCGGCAAACTACCCGCAAAAAGAGGTCACGTTCACATCAAACGTGTTCAGCGTCTATCCCAAGGGCGCGCAGATTTACATTACCCCTGAGCAGTCAATGAAGCTGCAAAGCATCGCGCCGTAATAACCCCATGCCCATCATCCTCGCCGTGCTGGCGCTCGTGGCGCTGGCGTCTCAAGCCGTGGCCCATAGCTGGTACAGCAAGACAAAAGACCCTCAATGGGGCAACGGCTGCTGCGGCGGTTCGGATTGTGCCGAGGTGCCGCCCGAGTGGTGGACCAAGGGCTACATCGGCACGAACGACGACGGCTACTGGCTCAACATCCCGGCGTCGGAAGCACAGCGCATCAATCCAACCACGTCGCAGCCGATCAATGCGGTGGTGCCGTGGGACCGAGCGCAGCCGTCCCATGATGGCAATTTCCACATGTGCGCATTCACGAATGACCGCTCAGGGCCACGCGGCGGCGTCATCTGCTTTTTCGTGCCGCCCGACACATGACCCGCCTCGTCCCTCTGGTGATCCTGTTCCTCGGGCTTGCACCCTTCACGGCCCGGCCGCAGCCGCCCTGCGCGCCGTTCGAGCAGATGGCCGCCATGCTCATGGTCCAGTTCGGCGAAATCCCGGCCATGCGCGGGCCTGTCGGCTCCGAGGGCAAGGCGCTCGGCATCATCTTCATCAATCCGATGACGCAGTCCTACTCCGTCGTGATGCAGCGGTCCGACGGCATGGCCTGCATCGTGCTGTCAGGCCGCGACCTCGAAGCCCTCGCCAAACCGAAAGGGAATGACACATGAAACTGAACCCCGCTTCGGAAGCCAAGCTGTCGAAGGTCCACCCTGACCTCGTGCGCGTCATCCGCCGCGCGGCATCGATCACCACCGAGAAGGGCTTCGAGTGGATCGTGACCTGCGGCATCCGCACCCTCGATGAACAGAAGCGGCTGATGAAGATCGGTGCCACGCGGACGATGCGCTCGCGGCATCTGCCAGGCGCCCGCAACAAGTTGAGCCATGCCGTGGACCTCGCGGTGAAGATCGACGGCAAGGTCCGATGGGATTGGCCGCTCTACAGCAAGCTCGCGACCATCGTAAAGCGGGCTGCCCGCGAAGAGGCTGTGCCGATCGAGTGGGGAGGCGACTGGCGATCCTTCAAGGACGGCCCTCACTATCAACTGCCGTGGGCGAAGTACCCCGGCTGACTGACCGCGCCGGGCGGACCCCGGCTGAACTGAAAGGTGATCCATGAATACGAATGCAATCCACAATATTCTCAACCTGTTCGGTCTCATCGTGGGCTCACTGGTGACATTCGATTGGGCGGGCCTCGGCCTGCCGCCGGAGGTCGCTGCGACCATTGCCGGCACCGTACTACTCGCCGACAAGATCATCAAACTCGCCATAAACATCTTCCGCGACGGACTCGGTGGCTTGTTCAAGACGCAGCCGCCGGTCATCAAGTGAACGGCTTCGGCTGGATCATCGCGATTATCCTGATCGGCGCTGCGGCGGGCGGAATCTTCTTCGCCTTCCGCAGCCCGAGCTTTGTTGCCGGCCTGACGGCAATCGTTGTCGAGGCGGCATGGTCGAAGCTGAAGCCCGGCCTTGGACGGCTATTTCGCTACACGCCGCCCAAGGATGAAGCCGAACGCAAGGAACGGGCGCGAAAGAAGGCGCTGAAAGAGATGAGCCGCAAGTGAACTGGCCTGACCGCATCGACTGGTTCGACATTGCCGCCCACACGGCGGTTGCCGTCCTGTTCGCTCTTGGCATGGGCATAGGCGCGGCTGCGGGGCTTGCTCACGGCGGTTTCTGGGGGTGGAACCTGGTTGCCCTGTCAGTGGCCGGAAACGCCGCCAACGCGTTTTATTGGGCCATACGCGAAAAACTGCAGCATCCCGATAAGGATGATCCGCCTGGCGGGCAGTCATTTTTGGAATGGATCGTCCCGTTCGGGGCGGCGTGGATCACCTTCGCCGTGGTGCTGGCGTGGGCGTGATGGCGGGCCGGGCGCTACTCCGGCTTACGGCTAAAGGTCTCCGGAAACCCGCTCCCGCCCAATACAGGCGTGTCTGCTTTCCACGCCGCCGCCATCACAAGTGAAATATAGCACAATGTCACTCTGGATGAAACTCTCAGTCCCGTTCCTTCTCGGATTCGCCGGGGGCGGGACGGTTGCGATCGTCATGCGGCTTTTCACCTAGCGCGCGTCGGATCGCAGCGGCGTCTCCTGAACCGCTGTCTAGCCGCTCGATTGCTTCGGCAAGGCGTGTAAGCGTGGCGCGATCTGCGGCCTTCATTCCCACCACACTTGGCGTCAACGCCTCCCGCAACCTCTCATTCTCCGCCCGCAGTCGCTCGATTTCGGCGGCGGCTTCTTGCTGCAATTCGCGGGCCTCAAGCCAATTATCGGATGTTGTAGGCAACTTAGTCTCCAAGTTGCGCAACCTCTCCACAATATCCATAAGGGTCTTGGTCATAGTTCAATCAACTCCGCATTCGAGGGCGCGTAGAGAGGATGGCGTGGTGATCCGTTTTTGGTTTTACCAAGGCACAAGAGCGAGACTTCGCGCAGCAACAGCCTCGCCGATCTGTCGCGCCCCTCATAACCGCCGTGAGTGCCCCATGCTGCAATGACGGGTCCGTCCGCTGTACGGGTCGCTTCCAGTAGGTGCCGATCATTGTCTGGCCCTATAGGCTGCACCGCTCGCTTCATGTCGTCCGGGGAAGTGGCGCGGAAAGCGAACAGGTTGACCACTTCAAGAGACCCGCATCCCTCGCGTTTGGCAAATCCGATGCAACGGCGAATAGTCGGATCATCCTTCGTGGCGTCCGCTGTGCTAGGATTGAGCATGACGAAGACGCAATGAGGACCGTCTGCCCATCGCCGCCATAGGCGATAGCGGTACAAACCGCAGTCAGAAATGACGGCTCCGGCTGCCACATCGTCCTCAATATCTGCTGCGCGCTCAAGGGCGTCTAGGTAGTCGTCGGCGGCCTCGCCCATCTTCACTCTCCATTCAGTGCGCGGCATTTCTTCCAGCGCCATGCCGCGCGGCCCTTCGTGGTTTTCCAACTCAGAACGCTTCGCGACATGACAACGACGTACCGTTTCCAATACAGAACGCCGCCAGAATGCGGCCAATACGCATCCGCCATGCTCGCGCCGCTTTCGTAGACCGCGAATCCGATGGGCGTCCTAAGCGACACACGGCCTTCGCCCCAAGCCGGGTGTGTGTAATGCCAGCGCGGAATTCTTAGCCACAGCCATTTGCCAAATGGTGTCAGATGCGAGGGTGGAAACGATTCTGCCTCAGTTATCATTTCCTTTTGCTACTCTCCTTTCAGTGCGCGGCGGGCGCGGTCAACGGCGGCAGCACTTTCTGGGCAGCCCCATGAGGCACTATTGAGGTCGCCGTCTGAGATGGCGGGGCAATTCAGTAACCCCTCCAGCGCCTCGCACAGCTCGATGATGCGCTGCGGCGTGGCCTCTTTCTCAAACTGACGATAGGTCTCAAAGAATTTATTCGAGGCATCGTGGTACCTCACTGAGGCATCGTGATATTCTTTCGAGGCATCGCGGTATTCTCCGTTGAGACAATCATCCATGACGGTCCGCAACCGTACTGCCTGCCGCGCGAGTTCGAGAAGGGTCTTTGTCATGGCTCACCTGTGTCGATTACAAGACGTTTTCTGGGCTTTGTCTCATCAAAGGGCTGCGAGTATTCCTCCGTCCACGCCCTCCCTTCCGCGATCAGCTTGGCGATGATGGCGTTGAAGGCTGCTCGGGCATCTTCACGGTAAACTTCGCGGATGGCTTCGTGAATTTCACCCCACGGTCTTGGGTTCCTGTAGCCGTTGCGCTTTGTGTAAAGTTCTTGTAGGTCCTTCGCAGCCGCTTCCAGCGCGGCGGGGGTCAGGAGGTTCATGGCTTCTCTTTCCTGATTTCCGCGACCTCGTAGCCAATCGCTTGGAGCGCGTGATCCAGTTGGTGCATCGTGCGGTAGAGGCCCGCTCTCCCAAGCCTGTCCTTGATAATTGGCAACTCGACAAGCAGTCTGTCGTGTTCTTCTCGTTGCTTTTTTGTGGGTATCATCACGACTTCTCTCCCTCTGCGATCATGGCGCGGCGCAAAGTCTTCGGCCAGTGGTCCGGGCAGTAGTAGAACCGATTATTCGGCTCACCCGCCCACGCAACATTTTTTTCTGGAAGCTTGCATCCGCAAACGTCGCAGTGGCCGTCCATGCGAGGTTGATGCGGCAGGCGCCGCGGAACGCAAACCAGCGGCCCGTCCGGTGCGATGGCGCGGAGGGCTGCGAGAAGTATTTCCTCAATAGTCTCACCAAATGGGCGATTGGGATTTCTGCTCGATAGATCGACTCGCGCCTCAAGATAGCGGATGAATCCCACCGCCTTCTTCACGGCGGCAAGGGCTTCATCGGTAGTCATGCGCTTTCTCCTTCCATTCGCCGCACCAGTCTTTTGAATTCGATGATGGAAACCTCTGTGGCTGTCCCACAAGTGTCGGCGGTGCTGGGCCAGAAGCGGAAGTCGCGGCGGGGTGGCACTGGAACCTCATCGGTGGTCATGTGTCCTCCGGTTGTGTAAGGGCGGGGTTCCGGCCCCGCCCCGTTGTTGTCATCGTCCCCAGGGCTGCGGGTTATTGCAGAGGCACCCGCGCGGATTGTTAGGGTTTTCTCGCGGTCCCGCATTGGCGATGGTTGCAGCCGAAGCCAAAAGGCCAAGCGCAAGCACGGCGAGAAACAGTTTCTTCATCCTCAGTTCTCCGGGT
>CAZCGF010000111.1:0-4489 GCA_964498115.1 uncultured Planctomycetaceae bacterium
CAACAACGGGGCGCTGGAAAGTCAGGCGATCGCCCCGATTCTCAGCAGCGTTGAAATGGCGCACGACGCGCGAAACTGGCCGGAAGTGCTGGCCAAATTGGCGATCGTCACGCCGATGATTCTGGCGACGAATCTGCCGGCTGACATGGCCGCGGTGCTCGCCGGGAACCCGAGCTATCCTGATTTGTTCGCGGCTGCCTTCGGCGATCCAGCGATCACCGCCGAGCGTATCGCATTCGCCATCGCCACCTATGAGCGCACGCTTGTTCCGAATCAGACGCCGTGGGACGCATTCGTCGCGGGTAACGGGGCGGCCATGACGCCGCAACAGGTGCAGGGATGGAATACTCTCCAGGCGTCGCCGTGCCTGGTGTGTCACACGCCGCCGCTTTTCACCAACAGCAGTTTCCAGAACCTGGGCCTGCGACCGGTGCCCGAAGACCGAGGCAGACAGAATACAACCGGTGTGTTCAACGATCGGGGGAAGTTCAAGGTGCCGACTCTGCGCAACGTCGGCCTGAAACGCACATTCATGCACAACGGCCAGTTCACGACGCTTCCGCAGGTGATCGCGTTTTATGCCAATGGCGCGGCACAGTTTCCGGATAATAAGTCGCCGATCCTGCCCATCGGCTTGCCCCCGCCGGCAGTGCCGAACGTCGTCAATTTCCTGCAAAACGGCCTGACCGATCCGCGCGTCGCGGCCGAGACTTTCCCGTTCGATCGTCCGCGGCTGCACATCGAAGGCCCGCTGAATCCTTCGCAGACCGGCATCGGCGTCACGGGCAGCGGCGGCATCACGCCGCGCATGATCTCTGTCAGCCCGCCGAATCTGAACAACATCGACTTCAAGATCGGCGTGTCCTCGGCGCTGGGCGGGGCGGAGGCGTTTGTTGCGATGTCCACGAGCCCGCCGGTCGGCGGCGTCCTGGTGAGTCCGACGCTGCATGGGCCGATCACGCTGAGCGGTGTCGGCAACGGTGCCGGCATCGGTACGTGGCAGTGGCCGATCGACCAGGCGGCCGTCGATTCGTGTGACGTGTACCTGCAATGGCAGATTACCGATCCTGCCGCGGTGGGTGGCATCGCCATGACACCGATCGCTCACCTGAGAATGATCCCCTACACCTGCGCGGGCGACATGAACTGCGACGGCGTGGCGAATGGTCTGGATATCCAGGCGTTTGTCGAGGCCGTGCTGGACCCCGCGGCGTACGCCCTCAGTTATCCCGGCTGCAACCCGGCCCACGGCGACATGAACGCGGACAACCTGGTCAATACGGCCGACGTCGTGGACTTTGCGGAGTCCGTGATGGAGTAAGCCGCATCGTGGGCGTGGAGGTCTTTGCTGAAGAATCTTCGCGGAACTCCCAGCGCGAGGTCTGGCCGTTTCTCAGTTGCAGCTTCTTCGGGCCCCATGTGTCGCACAGCGAGCGTCCGATGCCTGTGACCTCGCCTTCTGCCGCGCAGTCCAGGGTCTGCGTACGATGGGGATCGCAACGCGTCACGAATTTGTCGTCGAGATAGACGAGAATCGAGCGATCGGTTCGGTTGACCAGCCGGATAACCGGACGAGAAGCCGGCTCGGCCGGCGCCGATCCTGTCGAGCTCCCCGTCGGTATCGCGATCGCGACCATCGCCATCAAGGGCACTTTGAATAATTGAGCAGAAGACATGCCGGACTCCTGAGTCGATGAGCGGGAACGAGTCACGTGGCGCATCGGCGAGTGCCGCGGCAGAGAGACAGTAATTCCGCTAGGGGGTGGGGGCCGAAGCGGCTTATCAGCATGATCCGGGGGGATGAACTCAGCCGCCGATCTGGGACATCTGACGGTTACCGAAGTAGGAATGCACCTCGGGCTTGAAGGCCACGCAGCGGATGAAGGCGTCGTGCAGCTCGGAGGCGAGCGAATCCCGATCACCGGTTGATTCGCGCAGCAAAGGACGCAGTTCGACTTCCCCGCCGTCGAACAGGCAACTGCGAAGTTGCCCCTCGGCGGTCAGGCGCAGGCGATTGCAGGTCTCACAGAACGGCTTGGACATGGCGCTGATGAAGCCGATGCGCCCGGCCGCCTGGTGGACTCTCCAGACTTTCGCGGGACCGTGGCCCGAGTCGGGGGAGGCCGGCTCCAGCGGACCGAAGGACGATTCGATGTGCGAACGAATCTGCGACTCGGAAATGAATCGCGCCTCGTATTCGCCGCCCAGCGCCGTGCGGCCCAGCGGCATGTACTCGATGAATCGAACGGTCACATCGGTCTCGGTCGTCAGGCGGGCAAAGTCGGCGTACTCGTCGTCGTTGATGCCGCGCATGGCGACGCAGTTGATCTTCGGATGCTTAAAGCCGGCGGCGACGGCGGCGCGAATGCCGCGCCAGACGTCGTCGATGTTTGCACCGCGCGTGATTGCCCGAAACCGCTCGCGGTCCAGCGTGTCGAGGCTCACCGTCAGTCGATTTAGGCCGGCGGCCTTGATCGCGACAGCGTATTCGTCCAGCAGGGCGCCGTTGGTCGTCATGGAAAGCTCGGTCACGCCGGGCAGGGCGCGGAGCATGGCGATCAGCCGTGGAACCTCGTGGCGGACGAGCGGCTCGCCGCCGGTGATCTTGAAAGCCGTAATCCCATGGCGGACCGCGGCGGCGGCGATCGCGCAGATTTCCTCGAAATTCAGCAGCGTCTCGCGGGGTACCCAGTCGAGCTTGTCCTCCGGCATGCAGTAAACACACCGGAAATTACACCGATCTGTGACGCTGACGCGGAGCGTCCTGACGGCGCGAATATCTCGCGGGCCGACGATCGAATCGGGCCGAATATCCACCTGGGCAATAGGAAGTGCGACCGACACAAGCGCAAATCGTACCACAACGTGGCCGGCAGGGAAAAATGGCGCCTGCCGCCGCCTCGTTTGACCCCCGCGGTAGCGATAAGCAAAATGCGGTAGAAGCAGGGGGTATGCGGTTAAAACCGGGAACTCCCAGGCGACTTTGAGAGTCCAAGTCAATGAGAGACCATCCGCCAGCCCGCCCCGGCGCCGACACGCAGGATGACGAGTCCATCCTGCTGAGGCGATGCCGCGCCGGGGAGGGTGCGGCGCAGGGTGAACTGGTCGCCCGATATCAGGACCGGGTGTACAACACGTGCCTGCGGATGTGCGGAAACGCCGCGGATGCGGAGGATTTCGCGCAGGAGGCGCTGATCAAGGCGCTGCAATCGCTGAACCGGTTTGACGGCCGATCGCGGTTTTACACGTGGCTCTTTCGCATCGCCGTGAATCTGGTGCTCAGCGGGCGGCGCAGAGCATCGACCGTTCGCATGCGCGGACTCGACGAGGGCGGCCGCTGGGCCCAACTCGAATCGGCCGACGCGCCGGTTGTGATGCAGGCCGGCCGGCGAGAGGAACATCGGCTGGTCCTGGCCGCGATGGATGAGCTGGACGCCGATGCCCGGGCGATTGTCGTCTTGCGTGACGTCGAATCGCTCGATTACGCCGAGATCGCCGAGATATTGAATATTGCCCCCGGCACGGTGAAGTCCCGCCTTCATCGTGCCCGAATGGCCCTGCGGGAGAAGCTGCTTCCCATGCTCAGCGCGACAGAGCAACCATGACGCCGAAGGATCGACAATACGAGCAGTTGTCCGCTTACATCGACGGTGAGCTGAGCGAGACGGCGCGCGCCGAGGTGGAAGGGTGGCTGGCGGGCGATGCCGATGCGCGGCGATTATTTGAAGAGCTGCGACATGCGGCGCGGCTGGTCGGCGGACTGCCCCGCGCGGCGGCCCCGAAGGGCTTGTCCGCTGAGGTGACGGCGCGACTGGAGCGCGAGGCGTTGTTGGGTGCGTCGGTTGTGAGCGAGTCGGCGGCGCGGCGGGTGCCGCTGTGGCAGCGCGGTCTGGCTATCGCTGCGTCGCTGGCACTGATCGTCACGGCGAGCTGGCTGATGTGGCCGGAATTGCCGAAGCCGCCTTCTGAGAGCCCGACGATCGCCGTTGCGGACGCCGAGCGAGCTGACGCTCCGCGCGAACAATCGTCGCTCGAAGCAAAGTTGCGCGAAGAGAAGCAGCCGGAGGATCAACTCGCACTGGCAACGAAGCCTCCGCCGACCGGCGCGACGCGAGCCGCGCCGATGGCCTTGCAGCAGGAATCGCGATCGGCCGGTTCCAAAGATGAGACTCCGGCGATGCGGTCGATCCGGCAGGACGCATTGGTCGCCCAAGCGGAGTCCGTCGCCGACGCTGCTGCTGAGGAAGAACTTCACCAGCCGTCTGCCGCGCCCGCCGTGGCCGGGGGGATACAGAAAGAGTCAAACAATTCTGTAGCGGATGTTTCGACTGCGGCGGAGGCGCCGCTTCTCCTCGCGCCTTCGCGCGCCAAGTGGCGGTATGTCGCCCCGAAGGAGCCGGCCGAGGTCGATGGCGAAGAGCCGACTGTTCACCGGCTTTTTATTGAGCTCGATTCTCCCGCCCGTGAAAACGTCATTCGGCACATGCGC
>CAZCGF010000111.1:4589-12339 GCA_964498115.1 uncultured Planctomycetaceae bacterium
AGGGCGGTGAGCGAGGAGACCGACCTGCCCGAAGGCGTCATTGAAGACGTGCAGCCCCGGCGGACGACGCTTTCTCGACAATACGAGCGCCGGGTGCAGGTCATCGCCGCGAATGTCGATCAGGCGATCATCGTCGTCGCCGCCAATGATCCTCCGCTTCGACCGCACCTGGTCGATCGGTATCTCGTCGCCATTCATCAGGGGAACATGCGCCCGATCCTGTGCATCAACAAGATCGACCTCGACGATGCCGGCGAGACTGAGGAAGTGGCGCGGCGCTATCGCGACATCGGTTACTGCGTCGTCCTCGCCAGCGTTCCGCAGAATCACGGCATCGATGAGTTGAAGGCGCTCCTTGTCGGCAAGACGTCCACCTTTGTCGGGCCCAGCGGAGTCGGCAAGAGTTCGCTCATCAACGCCATTGAGCCCGGCTTCGGTCTGGCGGTCGGTTCGCTCACGGACCTTCGCCGCGGCAAGCACACGACCACGACGGCCCGGCTGCTGCAATGGAGTTTCGGCGGATATATCGTCGATACGCCGGGGATGCGGCAGTTCGACCCCGCAGCCGTCGACAAGGAGGAGATCGAGGCGTACTTCATCGAGTTCCGCGACTTGATTCAGCACTGCAAGTATCCCAATTGCAGTCATGTACATGAGACCGACTGCGCGATCCGCAGCGCCGTCGAGACCGGGGCCATCTCGGTGGAGCGTCACGACAGTTATTGCAAGATGTACGAAGAAGCCGCTGCGAGGCCCACGTATTGAGCGCGCCGAGCGAAATCAGGAAGGGGGCGCTGGCGTGCGCGCCGAATCGGACGATCTTCGCGCTGGCCCTCGCCGCGTGTCTGCTGATCGTCGCCGTGTGCTCGCCTGCGTCGATCGTAGTCATCGCAGCGCACCTGCCGCCCGCGATGTTGATCGTTCTTTCCGGGCTTGGCATCGGATGGACGCTTTCACCGGTCTTGCTGCCTAAGTCGGCGGGGCCCGATTGGCGTGTGGTCGGCGGCGCGGGCATCGGGCTTGGCGTCCTGTCGCTGCTGATGCTCGGACTCGGTTCGGTCGGCGTGATGAATCGCGCGTTCTGGCTCGCCATTTTGTCGGTGTTCGCCGCGGTCGGCGTTTGGCGGATCGTCACGCTGTCTCGCGCGAAGTCAGATGCGAGTGAGTCGCCGGCTGCGATCCGCTGGCTCTGGATGCTCGTTGTTCCGTTCGCCGCCATCGCGCTTCTGGCCGCCAGTCTTCCGCCGGGCATTCTCTGGCCTGCCGAGGGCAACGGTTACGACGTGCTCGAGTATCACCTCGGCGCGCCACGGGAGTTCTTCGAGGCCGGGCGCATCAGCTTTCTCCCGCACAACATCTACAGCAACTTCCCCTTCGCCGTGGAAATGCTCTATCTGTTGACGATGATCGTGCATGGCGACGCGGTGTCGGCAGGCATTACGGCGCAGATGGTCAACCTCATCATCGCGGGACTGGCCGTCGCCGCCGTTTGGCTCGCTGGAAAGCAGTTGAGTCGCAGCGTGGGCGTCATCGCGGCGACCCTTGCCGCTACCTGTCCGTTTGTTGCTTACCTGTGTGGCGTGGCTTACGTAGAGAACGCGCTGCTGCTCTATGCGGCGCTCGCGCTGGCAGCGGTTTTTTGCTGGTCGAAGGATGACGACGCTTCGTCACCTCGCTGGGCGCTTCTGACGGGACTGTTCTGCGGGTTCGCATGCGGATGCAAATACACCGGCATCGCAGTCGTTCTCGCGCCGATGGCGATTGTCGCAATATGGCAATTGTTACGGTGCAGGGGCAAGGGGCTGGCCGCCGCGTCGCTCTTTACGCTCGGCACGCTGCTCGCCTTCGGTCCGTGGCTGGTAAGAAACACGATCAATACCCACAACCCCGTGTTCCCGCTGGCCCGGTCAGTCTTTCCGGATAACGGTGTTGCCTGGGACGATGACGGGGCCGCACGCTGGACCGAGGGCCACTTGCCCGCCCCGGAGGATCGGCCTCTCGGCGCGCGGATTCGCCGACTTGGTACAGAGATTCTCTCGTCAGAATTGTTTGGTCCGCTGATCGTGTTGGCGATGATCGTCGGCGCGGTGCAGATTTTACGGTCGATAGCGGGTCGCGGATTGCCGTTTGCCCCGGTCTTAGCCGCATGGGCGATGATTGCCGTCGGTGTCGTCGCGTGGCTCTTCTTCAGCCATCTCGTCGGGCGATTCGCCGTGACGCTGATCGTGCCGGCGAGTCTCATGGTCGCTGCGCGATGGGAGTCGCTGCGCAGGTCGGAGACAAGGCTGATCGGCATCGCCATTGTCGTTCTCGCGTCTGTGCTCAACTTTTCCATGCTCGTCCGTGCAGGCACCTCGGCCGGATTGTTCCAGGTTGCCGCGCTTCGCGCCGGCGCCGGGACGGAGTGGTTCACCGATGGTCTGTGGCCGTCGCACGCCCACGTCCCGCGCATCAACAAACTGACGGCCGAGGGCGGACGCGTCCTCGTCGTCGCCGACGCACGCCGTTTTTACCTCAATGCCGGCGCGGACTATTGCGTGGTATTTAGTCGCAACCCCTTCGCCGAGGCTGCGGCGAATCTTTCGCCCGGCGACCTGCTCGCGTGGCTTCGCAAGCGCGGCTATGAGCATGTGTACGTCGATTGGGGGGAAATGTCGCGCCTGCGCAGTTCGCGCTACGGATTCTGGCAGAGTATCGATCGAAGTCTCTTTGAGCGTCTGATGACCGCCGGGTTGCGGCACGTCGAAGACTTCAGCATCGGTGAGAATACGGGGAACTATTCGTCGCTCTTTGCCGTGCCGGGCGTCGCCGCACCGCGCGATTGATCGCCTACCATGCGGGCATGGCGCTGAGCATGAGGATGCCGAAGACCACGAGGGTCGTCATCGAGCCGGCAATGACGGTAAGACCGGCGACGCTGGCCGCGCGGCGTCCGACCATGGCCCTGACGAGTGCATAGCGATGTCGCCGTGAAATGTAAGCGGCGATCGAAATGGCCATGACCGCGACGAACACGCCGTATAGCTGACTAAGCAGGGCCATGGCAAGCTGCCCACCCAACTCCTTCGGCATTCCGCCGGACCGGGCCAGGGCGATGACCATTCCGATCATTGCATTGATGAAGCCGAACGCCAGTGCGAAGGCCGCCGCGAGCTGAAAGAACGTCACCGCATCGCGCGCGCCTCGTCCGCCGCCGGGCTTTCGGGCGATCCATGCGAAGGCGTCGACGACACCCGCAAAGCCGTAGATCGGCGTCAACACGGCCAACGGAGAAAGCAGGACAAGCAGGACGCCGTACACGTTGACGTAGCGACCGACATCTCCGTTCGATGCAGAGGAAAGGGCGACCGCCCAAAGCGTCAGTATTCCGACGATGCCGGCAAGGACGGATCGCAGGTTGCGATCGCGATGAATGGGCGTATGCGCGGACCCGCTCGCGCCCTCGGTTATTGGATGCATCTTTTCGACCCCCCTAATGCCTGTCCCCTCCGGGAAGGCTCATTGGGTATCGGGAAAGAGGCGGGGCGAAATCACATTCGACGATTTCAGTATTGCAAAGCGGACCGCAAACGATCAACCGTTGGTGAGCGGCTCAAATGAAGAGACGATGCCGCTTTGCGATTTGCGCAGCGTGACATGCCCGAGGAAGAGACGATCGTCCGATTCCGGATGATCGCTCCGATAGTGCACGCCGCGAGACTCCTCCCGGCGCCGCGCCGCCTCGGCCATACAGCGGGCAACGGTAAGCATATTCTGGGTCTCCCAGCCATTGCGGTCCCAGAGTACCTTGTCCAGAACATATCGGGCCCAGAACTCGATGATCTCGATCGTCTCGTGAAGCCGCTCGTCGGTGCGGTCAATCCCGAGGTTTCGCCAACTGAGGGCGCGAAGACTGTTTCGGACGTCGGCAAGGTCCAGCTCCGTTCGGGGACTCTGCGCGACCGAGCTTTCGAGCGTTCGCGGGGTCGCGCCGTTGGGCTGCGCCTTCGCGGCCTGTGATGCCAGTCGCCCGACACGTCGCCCGAAAACGAGACCTTCGAGAAGGGAATTACTGGCGAGCCGGTTGGCGCCGTGGATGCCGGTCGATGCCGCCTCGCCGCAGGCCCACAGCGCGTCAATCGACGACCGCCCGTCTGCATCCACCGAGACGCCGCCGATCATGTAGTGCGCTGCGGGGCGCACGGGAATGAGGCCGGTCGCCGGGTCGATATCGAAGTCATTGCAAAGCTGAGCGATGTTCGGGAATCGCTCGGCGAAGCGCCCCGCGGGAAAATGTCGCACGTCGAGATAAAGCGCGCTGGCGTGCGTCCGGGCCATGTGCTGCACCATCGCCCGACTGACGACGTCGCGCGGGGCCAATTCGGCGTCGCTGTGGTATTCGGGCATGAATCGATTGCCTTCTCGATCCACCAATTTCGCGCCTTCGCCCCTGACGGCTTCGCTGATGAGGGCCCGGGAAGCGCCGGCGATGTAGAGCGCGGTGGGGTGGAACTGCATGAACTCCATGTCGCGCAGCACCGCCCCGGCTCGAAGGGCGATGGCGTAACCATCCGCGGTCGCCACGGGGCTGTTGGTCGTCTCGCGGTAGAGGCATCCCGCGCCGCCGGAGGCGAGGACAATTTGTTTTGCCCAGATGATCTGGTGGCCGTACTTTGCGTGGTGCGTCAGCGCGGCGATGGCCCGGCCCTCCTGCACGACCAGATCGACGACGAAGCAAGACTCAAAGATGCGGATGTTATCGCAGGTGCGTGCGCGCCCGACTAGAGCGCGACTGAGTTCCTTGCCGGTGGCGTCGCCGCTGGCATGAACGATGCGCCGTTTGGAATGTCCGCCTTCCCTGCCGAGGGCGACAGCGCCGTTTTCAAAATCGAAATTCGCGCCCCACTCGACAAGTTCCTTCAGGCAGCTCGGCGCCTCGCGCGCCATGTCTTCGACCAGGGAAGGGTGACAGATTCCGCAGCCGACGGCGATCGTGTCGCGAACGTGCGCCGCGAAAGAATCAGACGGGTCGCTGACGACGGCAATGCCGCCCTGGGCGTAGGCCGTGTTGCACTCTTCGAGACGGTCCTTGGTGACGAGGAGGACGTGCGAATCTTCGCCCGCGGCGATGGCCGCACGCAGTCCGCCGACGCCGCCGCCGATCACGAGGACATCGGTAAAGACCTGACCGAGTCGGCGACTGTCGAAGTTCAGCAGGTAGCGCCGCCTGGCGAATGTTTCACTCATGGTGTCGTACCGTAGCGTTGGCGACCAGTGGTATCAGGCCTTCGGCCTTACCGGAAGCGCCGCGACAATCGCCGACAGGCCTCCGGACGAATCGCCGAGCGTCACTTTCGTGTCCGGCTGAGCGTGAATGGTCTTCAGGTAGCCCAGCGCCAATGGCGCGCCCAGCGCCTCGCTCCAGCAGACGCTGGTCACACGGCCGATTTCCTTGTCATCGCGTTTGACGATGCTGCCTGCCGGACTCGGCGTCTGGCCCTCGATCCGCAGGCCGACAAGTTTGCGAGCGAGGATGCCGTGCGAGCGCATGCGCTCGATGACCTCCTGCCCCAGGTAGCAGCCCTTGTGATAGCTGATGCCGCGCTCCACCTGGCAGGTCTCCGGCGGGACGACCTCTTCGTCGATATCCACGACCGACGCCGGAATGCCCGCCTCGATGCGCAGTACCTCGACGGCCCCATCGGACAATCGCTCACACGTTAGTCCGCTCACAGCGCCGGCAATGGAAGCGGCAACCGGGTCGGCCGACTCGCTTGGAACGATGAACTCCGCGGTCGCAAGTCCGGCGAAATCGTGACGCACCATACGTACGTCTACCCCGCCGATTCTTCCGGCGAGATGCTGCAACTGCGACATCGGGCCCAGGTTACCGAAGCCCAGGGCGCTCACGACATCGCCCGCGCGCGGTCCCATGATCGCCACGCGGGAGAATTCCGCCGACCTGTCCGCCAGCTTCACGTCCTCGGTGATAGTGTACTTGTCAAAGTGCTTAAGCGCTGTCTCCCGCCACGGGCCGGCCACATCGAGCCAGAGCCGGTCCTCCAGGACGAGCACATTCAAATCGAAGACGGTCCGCCCCTTCACGTTGGTCGCGAAGGCGTAGTTCCCCTCTCCGGGCTGCAAGGTCTTGATCACATTGGTCACCAGGTTGCTCAGCCAGGCCGCCCGGTCAGCGCCGGTGACTTCGATGAGCCCGCGATCGCTTCGGAGATGGAGCCCGGCGCTGGTGATTGCCGCCTGATACTGTCGCGAGATGTCGGGTGAGTTGGGCATGTGGATTTCCGGCGGATTATAGCCGCTCGCGTCCCGGTATGCGCTCCATCCGAGTGAGGATACCATCCTCTGGATGTTGACTCCGACGACCGGACTGCTTCTAGCCAACGTCAAAACCGACGGACCCCTGATCACCGACCCCGCCGGACTGCTCGCGCTGCTCCTCGCGGTATTGGCGATCATCTTCTGGGCGCAGTCACATCGCGTGGGCGGCCGCCTGTTCAGGATCGTCCCGTCGGTGGTCTTTTGCTACTTCGTTCCGACCGCTCTATCCGGTTTCGGCGTCATCCCCAACGAATCTCCCATGTACGAATGGGTCAAGCAGTTCATCCTGCCCGCCAGTCTGGTCCTGCTGACGCTGTCACTCGACGTTCCGGCGATCATACGCCTGGGCCCCAAGGCGCTCATCGTCATGCTCGCCGGAACCCTGGGCATCATGCTCGGCGGCCCCATCGCCCTGGCCATCTGGCAGCATTGGCTGCCCGACGACGCATGGCGGCGCATGTCGTATCTGGCCGGAAGCTGGATCGGCGGCGGGGCCAATGCGGTGGCACTCCAGAAGACCTTCGGCGTCTCCGACGCGGCCATCAGTCCGATCATCGTGGTCGATGTGGCGGTCGCGAATATGTGGACCGGCGTGCTGCTTTATTGGGCGGGCCGTTCGGATCGGGTGGACCGCTGGCTCAAGGCCGACGCGTCGGCCATCCGCATCCTCGAAGGCGAGATTCAGGAATTTCAGGACAGCGTGACCAGGCCCGCGTCTCTGCGAGACCTGCTGTATGTCGTCGCCATCGGATTCGGCTTCGCCTATCTCGGCCACGCGGCGGGCAAGTGGATCATGGGACTTGAGTTCTTTGCCCGACTCGGGGACTACCTCAACGCCTTCGCCTGGAAGGTCATCATCGCTACCACCGCCGGCGTGACGCTTTCGTTCACCCGGATGCGAACGCTGGAAGGGGCGGGGGCGTCGAAGATCGGCTCCCTGATGCTCTACCTGCTCATCGCATGCATCGGGGCCGGCGCGGACTTTCGCCGGCTGACCGAGTCCGGGGCATTTCTCGGGCTGGGTCTAACGTGGATTCTGATTCACATCGGCTGCGTCTTGCTCGTCGGAAAGCTGATACGTGCGCCATTCTTCTTCATCGCCGTCGGATCACAGGCCAACATCGGCGGCGCCGCCTCAGCGCCGATTGTCGCGGGCGCATTCAACCCCCTGCTGGCCCCGGTCGGCGTGCTGCTGGCCATCTTGGGATATGTCCTGGGCACCTACGGCGGTCTGGTCTGCGTCAACCTATGCCGTCTCATCGCCGAGTGACACTGGCGCGCCTCTTATACATCTTTCACTCACCCGCGGTATTTCTTCGGCATCTGTGCCCCCGCCATCGCCTGATCGCGCACGCCCGCTCGCCAGTCGCGCACCGTCTCAATCGTTGACCGCGCCGGAGTGAATCCCGTCTCCCGTCGCAGTCGATCGCCG
>CAZCGF010000111.1:12439-14064 GCA_964498115.1 uncultured Planctomycetaceae bacterium
TCGCCCCATCGTGGATAGACAACCTTCGGCTTGAAGAACATGCGTGAGAAATAATTATCCACGTGGCGACCCAGGACGATCGGCGGGCGAAGGATCGCGAGTTTGGTCCCGGGCTGGTCCTTGCCGAATCGCTGACACATCTCGTCGGCCAGCCGCTTGTGATGGGCATAGATGAAGCCCGAGCCGGCGCGAAGCGGGGCGGCTTCATCGAGCAGCGGCGGATTATCTCGCAGGGCGCCATAGGCGATGGCGCTGCCCACGACGACGGCGCGCGCGACGCCGGCCGAGTGGCACGCATCGAGAAAGTTTCGCGTGCCGCCGAGATTGATCTGTCGCGCGAGTCGCTTGCGTCGCGTAGGGCCGAAGATAAACGCCAGATGCACGGCCTTCGTGACGCCGTGGGTCCGGAGGACATCGCCAAAGGGCTCGCGAATGTCGCGCTGGATGAATTGGAACTTCGCCGGTCGGCTCACATCCGCGGGCGCGACGACATCCATGCCGACAACGGCCTCCACCTCCGGCCGATCGGCCAGCAGCGCGACCAGTCGCCGCCCCAGAAAGCCCGATGAACCGGTGATGGCGATACGCATTTGAGTGAGTTGGTGATCGCGCTATTTGATCCGCTGCGTCAGCCACTGCCGCGCTGCTGACACTGCCTCGTCGATCTTCCCGGCGTCCGGGCCGCCGCCCTGGGCCATGTCCGGACGGCCGCCGCCCTTGCCGCCGACGACCGGGGCGATGTCGCGGATCAGCTCGCCCGCCTTCACGCCGCGACCGACCACGTCCGTCGTCATCGCGGCCAGCAGCACCACCTTGCCCTCGCTCTCCGTCGCCAGCAAAACCGCCGCCGAGCCTGCCTTGGCCCGCAGCGAGTCGCACGCGGCGCGAAGCTGATCGACCGCCGCGCCGGGCAGCGACCCGCAGACGATCGCGGTATCACCCACGCGCGGGGCGTCGGACAGAAGCGACTCCGCCTGAGTCAGTACTTCGCCGGCTCCGGCCTTCGCCGCTTCCTTTTGAGCCTTCTTGGCGCGCTCCTGAAGCTGGGCCATGTCGCTGCGCAGCCGCGCCTTCTCGACGACGGGCATCTCGCTCTGCGTCATGATCGTGGTGATCTCGCCGAGGCGGTTATGCAGTGAATCGTCCGGCGCACCGGAGGCTTCCTTGAGAAGTCGTGCAACGTCCCTGGCATCGGCCTCGGCCTTGGCCGCCCGATCGCCGGTCACGCCGATGACGCGCCGTATCCCCTTGGCGACGGCGGACTCCTCCACAATGCGAAAGCGGCCGATCTCGCCGGTGCGCTGCACGTGCGTGCCGCCGCAGAACTCGACGCTGTAGCGCATCCACTCGTCGTTCTTCGGGTCGGCCAGGAGTTGATCGACCGGCACACCGATCGAAACCACCCGCACGACGTCGGGATACTTCTCGCCGAACACCGCGCGCAGCGTATTGATCTCGCGGGCCTTTTTCTGATCGACTTCGGCGGTAAAGACGCCGAGGTCCTCCTCGATCTGCGAATTGACCAGCTCCTCAATCTGGGCAAGCTGCTCCTCGCTCACCTGCGCCGTATGCGAAAAGTCGAACCGCGTCTTGTCGGGATCAACCAGCGAGCCTTTCTGCTGCAC
>CAZCGF010000112.1:0-13883 GCA_964498115.1 uncultured Planctomycetaceae bacterium
TGGCGGTCATCCTATGGGCGCGATTCGGCATCGGCGGATTGTCCGCACAAGACCCCCGGATATTGACATCCGGCAACAGGACGTCGGCACCGACCCTGCGCTGGCGCATTCAACTCATGATCGCAATGTTCGGATCGGCCGGCGCGGCCGCGGCGTTTGAGACCCTGCACATGTGGATGCCCAGCAGGCAGTCGGACATCACGACCGTATTCCTGGCGCTGATCGGGTCATTCGCCGGTGCGGTGGCGGTGCGGTGGGTGATCGACGTTCGACGAGGACTGGCCGTCGCCTTCGCCGATGACCTGCTTACGAATCAATTGATCGTGGGCGAGACCTACGAGCCGATTCCCACGCCTGCAAACAAGAAGCGGGGAACCACCACGGCATCCAGCGTGGACAGCGCTTCCGACGATTCGTAACGCGCCGCGGGGCCCGCGCCTGAAAAAAGAGTATCAGCGCTTATTTGATCGACGAAAGCAGCTTGCGGAAGACCGGCTCATTCTCACCGATCGTCTTCTTCGGGCCGACCGCCTTGAAGAACCAGGATCCGCTGGGGGCCTCCACGATCGCCGCCAACAGGCGCGCCTCGCCGTCAATCGGCTTACCCCCCGACTGAGCCATCATCGGATCAGAATACTTCCCGGCGACATCCAGCACCGTCACCTTCATGCCGGAGATCTCAGACTTCTCCACCTTCGCGGCATCATCGCCCACCGGGCTTCCATCCGCATTGGTAAAGAAGCTTCTCCACCGGGCGATGTTCATGTCCGTCGGACCGCCCTGCCCGGCCCCGAAGTGAAAGACGATCATTTGTCCGTCCTGATCGTCCCCTGCGGCTCGCGGAATCAAATACTGGGCCACTCTCATGCTGCTGGTGACCTGCTCGGGTTTCCATTCTATGGGCTGATCCCAGTGGAGCGGCGGCGACTCGGCGGCATCGTCGCCAACCGGCGGGTGGGACGGCGGCATGCCCTGAGCTGTCTGAGGCGCAGCGGTCTTGGCCGCGCCTTCAATCGGCGGATGGCCGGGAGGCAGCGCGCCGCTCGTGCCCGCGGGCTTGTCCTTGCTCAGGAACGCGCCCAGATCATCGCCGCCCTTGTCGGCGGTCGCGACATCGGTTGCCTCTGTCGCAGGCTTTTCAGCGCTCTTTGCGGGCGGCGTTTCATTCTTTTCGCAGGCCCCCACCATCAAAACGGTCGCCAATCCACTTACAACCAAACCGCCAAACGTCTTAAGACTCATGGATCATGCTCCTTTGCTGACAATTGTGAGCGGACATCCTACTCGGAACTAGTCCGCAAGACGATGTACACGGGATTCGCCCCCGTTATCCGCATTCATTCAGGGCGCGGCCCGCACATTGATAGCGCCGGATCGATCGACCGTCGCTTGCGGGCTGGAGAGCGGCCCACCACGTCGCAGCGGGTCGTGAAAATACAGAAAACGCCGCAGACCGTCGGCTCCGTGACACGTGGTACAGAGATTCGGCGCGTTAAACGGCCGCAAGAGCAGCCGGGCGGCGCGGCGCTGCTGACTCGAACCCGCGGCCAGACGGTCCGCTTCGTTACCGTTCATCGTTTGTCCGTGCGGCAGGTGGCACGTCGCGCAGGCGATGCGACCATCGGAACTCGCTCGTCCATTCTCGTCGTAGAGCGGCAGGCTTTCGCCGACCGGGAGCGACGCGACGGCCTTCATGACAATTTCCGGGTGAGCGGCAATGACCGGCGGCTTCGCGGGACCATCGGCCCGATGACAGGCGGTGCAGTAACGATTCGCGGGATTCTCCGGCATCGTCGGCGCCGTTAAGTCTCGCGGCCAGAGCAATCGATCGGAGAGCGTTGACTTGTTTGCGTGCATCGAATGGCAGGGCCTGCATGATGCCGCATCAAAGCCGGCGCTCGCGAGGCCGGCCGATCCGTGGGCGGTAAGCTGGATGTGCGACGTCTCGCCATGACATTGCGCACACATATCGGCGGTTGTCTGGCCGTCGGCGATGCGAAGCAGGTGCGGATCGTGCTTGATCGACGCGTGCGGATTGTGACACGTCCGGCAACCGACGCCCTTGGTTCCCGCTTCGTCCAGAATCGCGAGCGGCAGGTTCCCGTGGGCCCTGTCCATTGCCATTTCATGTGTATGCGCGACCGCGGTGGCGCCTGTAGAACCCCAGGCTTCAGACGCATGGCACACGCGACAGCCGGCATCGGCTCCGACGCCCCCATCGGCGAATCTCAGCAGCCGCGTCTCTTCGTCCCCATGCGGCCGGTGGCACACCAGACAGCGGTCCTGCACGGCGGCGGATTCCTCGGGCCATGCCGTGGACGTCGTGCGGTAATCATGCGGACCGCCGACCAAGGCATCGTTGTCCGCGTGACAATTCGAGCAGACGTCCGCCGCATGCCCGCGAAGGTAAGGCTTGAAGGCCGGATCGTGCGGATTATGGCAATCGACACAGTGCGTGCCCGGATGATTCACCGGCCCCAGGATCTTGGCGCCGGCGCAGCGTCCTTCCTGATGGCAGGTAATGCACTTGCCGCCGCCGGGGTCCAGGGTGCTCGGCTCCGGCGCTCTCGCGTAGCGATGAAACATGTGGCAGGCACTGCACGGTCCGCCGGATGCAGGCGTCATGCCCAGGCGATTCTTCTCCTGCGGGAAATTCGTGCGAAGGTCGTGCGAGGAACCCAGCACGTTTGTTTTCTCTGAGTGGCAGCGAATGCAGAAGCGGCCGTCGGTCAGATCGTCGGCCAGCATGAAGCGCTCGCCCTTACCGTGATGAAGCTTGTGGCAGGACAGACAAATAAGCTGGCCCTCGTCGCCGACCTTGGTCCCAAGCTGCTCGATGGCCGTCCGTTGTTCGGAATTGACGGCGGGACTCAGCGGATGCTCAACGTGCGGCCCGTCGCGGAACATGCCCGGCCGCATGCGATCGTGACAGGTAAGGCAAAGCTGATTCGACGTCGTCCCCATGACCAGCAGATGATCGACCGATGATCCGTGCGGCGTATGACAGACCTGACAGGTCAGCTCCCGAGGATTCGGCCCGACACGCGCGCCGGCATCGACGAGTTTTTGCGGGATGACCCAGGGCATGCCGCCGACTGGATGCGTTCCAAACTCCGGTCCGCGCGTCTTGTCCTGATGGCAACTGATGCAAAGCTCACTTGCGTGGTTGGGAACGCGAAGGAAAACGGCCGTGCGAAAGTCGGCATTGAATCGGCCGCCAGTATGGGCGGAATGACACGTCCGACAGGCAATCTTCCCGCCGACCAGCGGCAGGTGGTCCGGCACTTTCATGTCGCTCGGCGGTTCGATGCCCGTCCGATGGCCATGAGAATCCCACACGCGATGGCGCGAATCGACGACGGAGCCGTCGTGGCAGGAGAGGCAGGTCTCACTTCGTGAGGCTGCCGGCTCTTCATCGCTCGTGGCCGGCGCTTCGGCAAGGGCGGTTCCCAGGCCGCGTGAAAACGGCTCGATCCACTCGATGTGACAAACCGTGCAGGACCTCGCCTGTCCGCCGACGACGCTCGTGCGCCTGGCGGATGGCCTGGGGCGACTCTGGGCATCACCTTGATTGATCACAACGCGCGTCACCCGATTCGCCAGCAATTCAGTGACATAGAGCCGGCCCTGCGCATCGAATGCAATCCCCATGGGAGACGCAAACGTGAGCGGCTTTCCGTCTTTGCCGCGCAGCGCGTCGATCGGCGCACCGTCTTTGGTGAAGACCTGCACGACATTCAGCGTGCCGTCCGACACCCAAACGTTGCCATCCGCATCGGTCGCAACGCCCTTGGGACGATACATCTGCCCCGTGTCGATGCCATAAGCGCCGATACTCTCCAACGTCGTGCCGGCCGCCGAGAACGCGGCGATCCGGCCGTTCATGACGTCGGTGATCAAGACGTCGCCCCCGGGATTCAGCGCGAGCATGAAGGGGTGGTACAACTGGCCGAGCGATTCGCCGCGTCGGCCGACTCGAACCTGGCCGTCGTTTTCGAGGCTCCAGCGGATCAGCCGATGATTGTCGTTGTCAGCCAGCCAGACGGTGTTGCCGTCCGCGGCAACGGCGATGTCGGTGACGTCGGCGGGATATTCATTCGCATCTGCGGCGGGCGCAAGGACACGGCCGGCAGAGCCATCGGGCTTCATCTGGACCGCCCGGTGATTCCCGCTGTCGGCAATCCAGAGCCCGCCGGTCGAGTGATAGTCCAGGCCCAGGGGGCGCAGGAGAGACGAGTCGCCGACCGCGCGAATGTCCTCGATCCATTGGCCGTCAGCGCCAAAACGCACGACCCGATTGTGGGCGCCATCTGCGATGAAGACGCTCCCGTCGGGCGCGATCGCCACATCGGTGGGCATCAGAAGTCCGGGAGTCTCTGGGTGGACGAAATGAGTCGACGACGAACCCACAAATGGATCGTCCGCCAGTGCCCTCGGCGCGATCGCGAACCAGGATAGCAGCGAAGCGATTATGAGCCGACGAAGCGAACCCAGCCTGTCGTCGTGATCCATCAAAGCGGGGTACTCGCAATCGCAACTCGTCACGAAGGGTTCTTCGGGAATCCAGCCAAAACGCAATCCGAGACGAATTATAGGTTGCGAATCAGCGCTGTCGAATGCACCATACGCCGTTGTAAATCTGGTTCGGCACAAGTCTTGCTAGGAACCGGCCATGTCAAATTCCAGGCAGCAAGGTCCACAAGGAAACTCAGAATCCAGTAACCCGGCAAATGCCGCGCCATCGTCGCAGAAGCCGCATCGCCGACGATGGTTGAGAACGCTGGGGATTTTATCCCTAGCTGCACTGGTGATGGGGGCGGTCACGATTGGTAGTGCGGAATACTACACGTCCCGGCCCAATTTCTGCGGAACCTGTCACATCATGGACCCCTACTACAAGTCCTGGTCGAACGATCTGCACGGAGCGAAAGTAGATGTCTGGTGCGTCGAGTGTCACTACGCCCCCGGCGAGCAGCACACCATCAAGGCGAAATTCAAGGGTCTCTCCCAGCTCGCCAGCTACTTCAGCGGAAGATATGGCGCCGGCCGGCCGAGGGCTCACGTCGACGACGCGAGCTGCATGAGATCAAATTGCCACGGCGACGGGACGCACATGGACAAGGTCTTTCAGATCGGCCGTCCCCGGACCGAAACGAGGATCGTCTCAGGCCACCCGACGGAGATTCAGCGATCGCCCACCGTCCGGTTTGTCCACGGCAAACACCTCGAGGTCGATGCGAAAACGGAAGAGGTCAGCGCGGCTTTAACGGAATGCGTGGCGCGGCTGAGTCGTCGCATGAACCCGGAGGCCCTTAAGGAGGTTCAGACGGCCGCACGATCTGTCAAACCGTCGGCTGTGCGGCTGGCGAATCTGAAGCAGGTCGTTTCCCGGCTCGGCGTGCCCGAGGCGACTGAGGACGCGATCGAGCTGATGGACCTGGAGCACAAGATGCTCCGGCAAAAGCAGTTGTCCAGCCTGAGTTGTTCCGCCTGTCACACCTACGACGCTTCCTCAAAGCACCACTTCTCGGTGGACCAGCAGTCCTGCTTCGTCTGTCACTTCACCAATCAGGAGTTCAACCGGAACACCGGCGAATGCCTCAAATGCCACGAGCCGCCGACGCGAAAGTTCGCCATTCACAGCGCGCAGCCAGTCGCGTTTGCGCGTGATGGCGATACCCCTGCCCCCGCGCCGATCCTCATGGATCACCTGGATATCGTGAATCGCGGGATCGACTGCGTGAGCTGTCATGCCGACGTCATCAGCGGCGATACGGCCGTGACACGCCGCGACTGCGTCCACTGCCACGACCAGGAGCGATACCTTGAGGAGTTCGACCGGCGCACGACGGCCGAGGTGGAGATGTACCATCGCGTCCACATTGCCGGGCAAAGGGCCAAGTGCTTCGACTGCCATCGGGCCATCGAGCACAAGTTCGTCGATGCCCTCCATGTGGGCAGCAGCGACGAGTTCCTCCAGCCGGTCATCAATGACTGCCAGCATTGCCACGCCGGACATCACTCGGAACAGGCGCACATGCTCATGGGCGTCGGCGGAAGCGGAGTCGAGGGCGCCATGCCCAATGCCATGTTCGGTTCGAGAATCAACTGCCGAGCGTGCCATTCACAAGAGGGCAGCGACTTCAAGGGCGATCCATTGGTCAAGGCCACCGAGGCCACCTGCATCGCGTGTCACGGCGACGATTACAAGCGACTGTTTGATCAATGGGTCAGCGAACTGGAAAGCTCGGTCAAGGAAGTTGAGGCCTCGCTCGGCCGGCTCGATGCGAGAATCAAGGAAGTCCAGGATGCGGGCCAGACGGTCGCTCAGCGTGTAACCGACGCGGCGCTGCAGGCACGAACGAATCTGAACTTCGTCAAGGCGGGTAACGGCATTCACAATAAGAACTTTGCCATGCAGCTGCTCGACATCTCGATACGCGATATCGACTCGGCGATGGCGGAGTTGAGCCCGCAGTAAACGAAAACAGGTTCGTCACCCGGGCGGACGGGTGCTCGGCGTCGGCGGCGGCAACGGCTCGGGCCCGACGACTTCCGGCAGACGAAACGCGCGGCCGGCCGCAATGTGCTCGATCATGCGGAAGATGACCGGGTTCACCAGCAGATCAATCCGCGCCTCGGGATACCCCAGTTGTGCGAAGTCGATCAGCGAGCCTTCCCTGCTATGACAGTCCGTGCAGTTCAGTGCTGTCTCGCGGCGAAGGGGATGGACCGCCTTGAGAAGTCTCTCGCGCTCCGCATCATCAGTTGTGTCCTTCGCAGCGAGAAACGCCGCGACGGCGGCATCGGTCTGTGGGTGTGCGAGCATCGGCGAGTCTGATCCGTCGGCCCGAATGGCCAGCTTTGCTCCGTACTCCCCGCGAAAATGCCTCGACAGGCTGCTCGCCGCCTCGTCGATGAGCCTTTGGAATGCGTCGCTTGCCGGATGGACGGCGGCGAAGTGATCCGCAAGGCGAAGGAGCGCCGGTAATTCGTTGGCAGCGCCGGCCGCTTCTCGAAGCAGAGATACAAGGCGAGATTGATCCGCCGCGGTCGGCTCCGCCCGCCATTTGCGCCCCGAATCGGACGTCAGAAGATCAAACGCCTGCAGGATCGCCGGCAAAGGTGCCGTCTCTCCGGTCTCAATGTCATACCACACGAGCGGCCGGGGCTTTTGCGAAATGTCGAAGTGACAAACGCCGCAGTGCACGCTTGTCGCGTGCATGTTCAAAAACGCCCGGACCTCTTTACGTTTGGAATGGGGCATCGGATTGTGGCAGCCGCTTCTCGTGCAGTCATTGAACCGGTCGGGCTGTATCCAATTGTCGAGGCGGTGATAGTGCGCCAGCGGCGACCGCGGAAACTCCGCCGAATCAAGCGCGGCGAACTGCGTTCTCGATGCCGCCTGAACCGAGCGATCCAGTCGCGTGGGCAGCCCCGTGATCTGAGCGGGCGGCCCGTCATCCGAGGCAAGTGACGAAATGAGATAACTGACGGCCATCCACGTGAGCCAACTGATGAGTAGGATCATGGCCAGCGCATAGGCCCGAGGGATCGCCCCCCAAAGGAACCGCACCATGAGGCGGACGGCCCGCCACGTCTGTCGAACCAGCGATTCGAGCTTTCGACTACTCATAGATCGACTCGCGTTCCTCGGTAATCTCCATCTCCCGGGCCACTTGCTCGATCATGTCACCATGCTCTTCCGCAAGCTTGGGCAGCGGCGTATTGCCGTCGATCGTCGCGGTGGATAACGGAAAGACCTTCGGCGAGAAGATCACGTTGTAAATATGCAGGATTCCCACGTGAATAACCGCGAGAAACGCCTCGTAGGTGTGAGCGATCGTCGCCAGATTAAACGCACGACCTGAGAGGAAATGCGAACTGATCTGCTCGCCCCACAGAAGAATGCCAGTGATTCCCAACAGGGCCGTTCCCCAGAAGACGCCGAGGTATTCGAACTTTTCCGCCGGGCTGAATCGCCCAAAAGAAGGCCTCTCCTTCCGCAGAAACAGGAGATAGGCGAAAAGCTGAAACGTCTTCTTCACATCGGTCGGAGAAATCCACATCGGCATTTCGAGCCAGGCTTTCTTCCAGCCCCCGTCCGAGGTCGCCCGTAGCTCACGAACTCGGCGATAAACACCCATGAAGCAGTCCGCCATGTGCGCAAAAAACCCAACCACCAGTGCAATGCCGCACCAGTGATGCACCAGCCGGGCGTATTCAAGACCGCCGAAGAGCGCCACGAGCGGAGCCGCCCAAAATCGGTCGGCGAACTTCATCGGAAAGCCCGTGATCACCAGCGTCACAAACAGAAGACTCAGCACCCAATGCTGGACGCGCTGACTGACGGAAAACCTCTTCAGCCGTTCGCGGCCCGTGGGGGCGTTCATAATGCGCGTTGCCAGCCGATGGGCGCGCTCCTCGCCATGGGCCTTGCGCCCGACGAGCACCTGAAACAGATCGAGCAAAACCAGAATCGCCGACGGTCCGAACGTCGTGATCGTCAGGAAAATAAACGTCGCCGCCAGGAAATACTCGATCGTTCCATGCGCCGTGGGCAGGTCCAGGTGAACCGCCGTATCGGCAATTTGCTTGTCCGCGCCCGGGTGGCAGGTCGTGCTTCGACACGAGTCAGCGACATTAACGGGATGAACGGAGGAGGCCGGGTCCTTCGGCGGCAGCATCAAGTGGGCGTTGGATCCGCTGCGAACGTGGCAAGAGAGACAATCCGCGGTCGAGAAATCACCAAGCAGGGCCGCCTTTCCGTGAAAACTCCGCAGGAAGCTCGCCACGGAATCTTTCATCTCCGTGTCGCGAAGCACCTGCCTGTCACTGTGACAGACGGCGCACGCCTGGGCCATTTCCAGCGGCGTCCGCGCGGGCTGAAAACGCGAGGCAATATGTCGAACGTAATAGTTGATGTCCACGTCCACCCTGTCCGAATGGCAGACGTCGCATCGATCGAAAACACGGCCGCTGATATCCTTGAAGTTCGGTATCGTCAGATGCGGGTCGCGAAACAACGGCTCATCATGGCAATAGAGGCACAACGACTGATTCTCGCCGAGCAGCGGCCCGCCGGTGAACGAGAGCTTCGAGATCGCCTCGGCGCTGTGCGCACTCTGCGCCAGCATCGGGAGAATGTTGTCATGACTGAACCGCCGCTCCAAGCCGCCAGGATCGCTGAGATGGCAAGTTCTCGTGCAATTGACCGGACTCACCGTCTCATGGGGAATGCTTGAAACTTCGGATCGCTCGTGACACGCCGTGCAGGCCAACCGCGCATGCGGCCCCCGATGCGCCGCGGTATATGTCGGGTCCACGAAGTAAACGTGAACGCGATCCTGCGTCTCGTCGAACCGGCTCAGGCCGCGATAACCGTGGCAAAGCAGACAGTTGTCGGGATCGTCCGCGTAAAGCTGACTAGACGCGCAAGCCAATGCGATCATGACCATCGCCGGCAACGCACGCCCGATGCACGCGGTGCCTGCCATCGCAACTCCGCAAGGCGAAGGAGGTTTCGTCCCCCGCTGTGCAAGGAGTCCTGGATTGCCGTGATCAATTCTGCTCATCGCGTCCCTGAAGTACTTCGGCTCCGAGCGGCCACAGTGCCTGAAGGCTTACATTCTCCGTACCACCTCTGTCAATCGGCGAGAATCCGCTGAATGAATTGAAACCCGGCGCCGCGCGACAAGCGTAAGCCGGTTTTTCGCCAAGCACTGACTTGGAGAGTTTTTCCACAAGGAGGACGGACATTTTCGGCTCAGACGCCCGCAGACCGGGAAAAAGCCCCGGCAGAACGCGAAAACCCCTTGGAAAGGCAAAAAACGGCGTTCTGGGGTCGTTTGGCACGATGCTTGCCGGAGTAGCCCATTGAGACATAGGCCGGTTGGCCTGGTGAGAGGATCCAAGTCGCCCTGATTGACGCCTCTTCAGTGGCAGATCGCGACGAGCATATGGATAATCTCTTGCCAGATGTTAGGAAGACGTTAACCGGCGGGTGTCTTTTGACGGACACGAGTGGACGCGAAGAGGAGTGAGAATCATGACTCAGAACCCGGCGCGATGGCATCGATCGAAATTGTTCGGACTTGGCGGCATACTTGCCCTTTCCTGCTGCCTGGGAGTCACCGGCACCATGTGCCCCTTCGGGGGAGTCACTGGCGAAGATCCCGTCAACAACCCGCCCGGAAGCGGCAATAGCGGCCTGACCGGCAGATACGTCGGTGCTGAGCGATGCAGTCAATGCCATGCCCGCATTCACGAAATGTGGAACGAGACGCTCCACTCCAAGGCGCTGGTGACGCTCGAAGCAATCGGCCAGGGCAGCAATCCAGATTGCATCGGCTGCCATACCGTCGGCTTCGGCGAAGAAGGCGGCTTCGTGAGCAGAGCTCTTACCAACGCCCTCGCGGGTGTCCAGTGCGAAAGCTGCCACGGACCCGGCGGCGAGCACGCCATGAATGTCTCCGATGAGTCCCTCCGCCCGCCAAAGAATATTTCCGCCACCGTGTGCGGAAAGTGCCACACCGGCTCGCACCACCCGAACTTCGAACAATGGCAGATGTCAAAGCACGCCCTGGTCCAGGAAAGCGTTGCCCAGAGCTTCGCCAATGGCACCAGCCTCAACAACTGCGGTACCTGCCACTCCGGCGACTTCCGCTATATGTCCATCTTTGAGGGCGTCCCGCTCCAGGACAATTACTTGATGGGCAAGACCCGCGAGGAGATGAACGGCATCACCTGCGTGATCTGCCACATGCCGCACCAGAAGACCGGCAATGCGCCCTTTGCCGATGCCGGCCGCGACTATCAACTCAGGTTCCCCGAGGTTCGCTACCCGGTCGCCTCGAACACCATCGAGGACGCGACCAATCCCGAACGCTTCAACATCTGCGGCCAGTGCCACCGAAGTCGCGGTCGCGTGTGGACTTCCACTTCCCGTGGTCCGCACCATAGCATTCAGGCCAACGTCTATGCGGGTGAAATGCCCGTCCCGGCCGATACCCAGCCGCTCGTGCTCAGCGTCGGCTCGCCCCACTCCCTGGTGCGCGAGCAGTGCGCAACGTGCCACATGTATCGCCAGGACTTCATGAGCGAAGTCGCCCCGGCGATCAGCGGTCACAACTTCACTGTCAGCTTCGAGGGTTGCGTTGACTCCGGTTGCCACCCGTCGGCCGCCAATGCCGAGTCGCTCAAGACCGTTCTTGAGAACTTCGTGATGGCCAAGCTCAACAGCATCAAGAGTCGACTCGATACCTGGGCGACCTCACCCACCGGTGGAAACTTCCCACAGGCGGACGACTGGGATTACAGCTGCTGCGGAGGAACGAGCAGCCAGTCGATGGTGCCCGACACCATCAAGAAGGTCCGCTTCCTCTATTACTACAGCCTCAACGACGGGAGCTACGGCATACACAACCCGACCTACGTGAAGAACATGATTGCCGAAGCGGAGGCTCTCCTCAGCGGTATCGGTTTCTGATCCTCCGGGAAACCGGCCGCGAGCCTGTCCGGCAACGGACTTAGCTCCAACAAATTGACGGCGTCGGGCACTCGTCGCTCGACGCCGTCTCTCTATAATGCGGCCACCAGTCCAGTCGCAGCCTCGCCGGGAGCAAGATCGTGCGCCACCTGAAAACCGCTTTGATCACGACGATCGGCTTGGCCGGCGCCATCTACTCACTGGGCGCCAACTGCATCCCCCCCATCGGCGTACCGCCCGGCACCCTTTCCATCTACAACAACACCACCGATCCAACCAACAAAAACGCCAACTTCGCCGGCAGCGCCGCATGCAGCACCTGCCACTCCGACTACGCCGCACTTCACGCCGTCACCGGCCACGCCCACGCCCTGACGCGCGTTCAGGGTGCGTCGCCTTCGTTTCCATCTGCGGGAGCCTTCGCCGGCGTGCCCAATCCTCCGGACGGATTCGCCTGGACCGACGTCTCCTATCTCCTCGGCGGCTACACCAAGAGCGCGCTCTTCTTCGGCACCGACGGAAACTACCTGACCACCGGTCTGACCGGCACAAACACGCAATGGGGCCTCGCCCTGCCGCACCTCGGTCACGCGGCTCAGTTCTTCTCGTACCTGCCCGATGCCGTCGCCCCCGTCCCGTTCGATTTTGACACGCTCCGCGCCTACGTCACCGGCGCCGTCGCTCAGGATCCGGCCAACCCAATGTTCCAGGAAAGTCGCCCCGGCTTCCTCGGCACGTGGAATGAAGCCGGCGTTCAGTGCGAAGCCTGTCACGGGCCCGGCTCGAATCACATCCCGAGCTTCTTCCGTCGCGACCTCTTCGTCGACGTCTCCAATCAGCAGACCTGCAAGACCTGCCACAGCCGCCCCGCCGGCACCGACAGCCTCGACATCCTCGCGTCCGGCGGCTTCATTCGCCCGCAATCCCAATGGCAGGAACTCGCCGCCAGCGGGGCCCACGCCTCATTCGCCTGCACCTTCTGCCACGACCCCCACCGCTCAGTTGCATACGACCGCGCCGCCGCCATCCGCAATGAGTGCGTCGCCTGTCATACTGACATGAACATGGCACTGCACGAGGGAAAGGTCTTCACCCGCCCCTCCGACGGCTACACCGAGACTCTCACCTGCATGAGTTGTCACATGCCCTTCGCCGTCACCACCGGGCCCTTCGCCGCCGCCACGGCTGTCGGCCCCCTCGCCCGCGTCGGCGACACGCGCTCGCACATCTTTCGCATCACGACGGACTCGGTCGACTTCTCGGGCTTCCTGACGCCCGACGGCTCGAAGGTGAAGCTCGACGCAAGCGGCAGAGCCGCCCTCTCGGTGGATTACGTCTGCCTCCGCTGCCACAACTCCCTCGCCCTGCCGACGCTCTCCTTCAGCGTCGATCGCGCCAGCGAGATCGCCATCGGCGTCCATCGCGAATTCGACACGCCGTAACGGCCGCGCCCCGCGTCGTGCTCCTGCCGTATTTCCGTTACTTCGCCCCATCGTCCCGGCTTTTGTTTTGCTCAAGCGGCAGTATGATGTCGCCTGAGAATCAATCTCGCCGAGTTCGGGAGCCACAGAATTGACCCAATCGCGTTGGCCGAATGTGACGCTGATCCGACACCCCGTCGTGCAGGAGCAGCTCACCATTGCCCGGGACAAGAACACCAGCGTCGAACACTTTCGGCGGCTGGTCGGTCAGATTGCCCGGCTCATGGCCTTTGAAATCACCCGCGACTACCCGAGCATGCCGCGCACCGTGCAGACGCCGCTGGCCCCCTGCGAAGGGAGCAAGCTCGCCCGCGGCCTCACCCTCGTCCCCATCCTCCGCGCCGGCCTCGGCATGGTGGACGGCATTTTGGAACTCATCCCCACAGCACGCGTCGGCCACGTCGGCATCTATCGCGACGAGGCGACGCTCAAACCGGTCACCTATTACAAGAAGCTGCCGCCCGACATCGCCGGGACCGATGTCATTGTCATTGACCCCATGCTCGCCACGGCCGGCTCGCTCAGTGCGTGCATCGACGTGTTGAAGGCGACCGGGGCGGTGAGCATCAAGGTGCTCTGCCTGGTCTCTTCGCCCGAAGGGATCGACGCCCTGCAAAAGCGCCACCCGGAGATTCCGATCTTCACCGCCGCCGTGGACGAAAAGCTCAACGAGCGTGGCTACATCGTCCCCGGCCTCGGCGACGCCGGCGACCGCATCTTCGGCACGGCGTAATTCTTCGGCACGGCTCATCGCAATCCCGCGCAACCGCACCCCCAAAACATTGAGCCCCCGATCAACGATCGGGGGCTCATCTTCGCACACCAATACCGCCTAATCAGCCCGCTCAATTACCCGCTGGTGCGAGATTCTCTTCTCGCACCCACCAAAATGGGAATCCCTTCCCATGTCTTTC
>CAZCGF010000113.1:0-3034 GCA_964498115.1 uncultured Planctomycetaceae bacterium
GCGCCAGGCCCGGCCAATGCGCGATCGGATCGGTCAAGTCGATGATCGGCCATCTCCTCACGGGTGCAGGCGCAGCAGGATTGATCAAGGTACTGCTCGCCATGCGGCATGAGACGCTGCCGCCGTCGGCGAATTATCGAGACCACGGTGGAGCAATTCCCCTCAAGGGAAGCCCGTTTCGTGTTCAGGTCGCCCCCGAGCCGTGGACGCCTCGCGACAGACATACGCCGCGCCGCGCCGCCATCAGCGCCTTCGGGTTCGGGGGCATCAATGCTCATGTCCTGGTTGAGGAGTACTTAGCGAGCTCGACGCCCCAAACAAGCCGGTCGCCTTCAGCGATTACCATCGCCCCCACAGCGGCTGACCCGAATGAGCCGATTGCGATCGTCGGCATGGGCGCGCACTTTGGAGATGCCGCTTCACTTGGCGATTTCCGGCGGGTCGCCTTTGGCGGTGCGCTACAACGAACCGGAATTGATCAGTTGAAGGTCGTTTCAGGGCGATTTCGCATCCCGCCGATGGAGCTGCCGGAGATTCTTCCTCAACAGCTTCTCATGTTGGATGTCGTTGCCGAGGCGATGATGGACGCGGGCATGCCTTTGCGCGAGCGCCGGCCGAAGGTCGGCGTGCTGATCGGCATGTCCCTCGATTTCAACACGACAAACTTCCACCTGCGATGGTGGCTGCCGTCGCAGGCCCGCCGATGGGCGCGGAGGCTCGGCATCGAGCTCTCCCGGCAACAGGAAGCTGACTGGGTCACGGCGATGCAGGATGCTATTTGTCCAGCACTCAATGCGACTCGTACGCTTGGAGCGTTGGGCGGGATCATCGCCAGCCGCATTGCTCGTGAGTTTCAACTGGGCGGGCCGAGCTTCGCGGTTTCGAGTGACGAAGCCTCAGGAATCAAGGGACTCGAAGTCGCCGTTCGGGCACTGCGGTCGCGGGAGATGGACGCCGTCGTCGTCGGCGCCATCGACCTGGCAACTGACAGCCGGGCTGCAATGACTTCGGCCGGCAATGGCGATCAATTTGCCGGAGATGGCGCGGCAGCGCTGGTCGTCAAGCGATTGTCCGATGCCCTGCGTGATGAAGATAGAATCTACGCCGTAATTCGTGGTCTGGGTCATGCCTCTGGAGATGCAGCCAAGGGGTCGGCCGCG
Source organism: uncultured Planctomycetaceae bacterium (assembly GCA_964498115.1). GTDB lineage: Bacteria > Planctomycetota > Phycisphaerae > UBA1845 > UTPLA1 > UTPLA1. The sequence continues at coordinate 1,161 of CAZCGF010000113.1, forward strand.
CTGCTTCGAGCCTGCGAGGATGCCGATGTTAAAGCTGCCTCCGTCGGCCTTGTCGAATGTGCGGGAGATTGCGAGATTTCGCCGGACATGCAGGCGGCCTTCCCAGGTGCCACACAACCCACCGCCTTCAGTTCGTCCACTCAATGCGTCGGTCATTGTGGGGCTGCCGCCGGCATGGCATCGCTCGTTCGAGCCGCGCTTTGCCTTCATCATGCGACACTACCGGGAAATTGGGCGAGCCCATCGACTGGTTGCAATCAGTCGGATTCATTCCATGTCCCGGTCGAACCGCAGTATTGGCTACGAGATCGTGTCGATGGTCCTCGTCGAGCGTTGGTCAGCGCGACGACGAGCGACGGCAACAGCGCCTGCGTGATCCTTGAAGAGCAGGAAGCTCTATCAACTCGCTCTCGCGAGCCCGCGCTTGACATGCCGACGGCCATCTTCGCCGTCGAGGCGAGTGACGTCGCCCAGCTTGTTCGAGGGCTCAGCGAGCTTCGCGAATTAGCCGAGACGGCGAGCGATGGCCTCGGCAGCCTTGCCGCACGTTGGTTACGCAAGCATTCCGCCGATACCTCGAAACGCCTCGCAGTCGCCATCGTCGCCGACCGTTCGGCCTCGCTCATAGGGTCAATCGAGTCTGCCGTGAAGTCGCTACGTGATAAGCCGACCGAGGCTATTCGCGGTCAGGATGGCGTTTTCTTTTTTCCCAATCCGCTCGGCGGTACGGGTGACCTCGCATTTGTATTCCCCGGTTCCGGCAATCACTACTTCGGTATGGGGCGTGAGCTCGCCCTGCACTTCCCGCAGGTGGCCGATTCTCTCGATGCTCAATCGGATCGGCTCGCCGGTCAATTCTCGCCGCAGCAACTGATGCCTTGGCGCCGCGATTGGCACGATGGCTGGCGGCAGGAGGCGATGCGCACGGTCGCCCATGATGTCGAGCGGCTCATCTTTGGACAGGTTTCCTTCGGCGTGCTGGCCAGCGACATTCTTCAATTCGTCGGTCTGCGCCCCCGTGCAACGATCGGCTACAGCCTCGGCGAGTCGGTCGGCCTCTTCGCGCTTCGTGCGTGGCCCGATCGCGATGAAATGTTTCGCCGGATGAGTGCTTCGCCGCTCTTCAAGACGCAGCTTGCCGGGCCACGCGACGCGATCTGCAGCGCATGGAGATTGCCGCCTGATGCCGCTTCGGAGTGGTGCGCCGCGGTCGTTGCGAAACCTGTCGAAGTCGTGCGTCAGGCGCTGGTTGGTCTTCATCACGCCCGACTGCTGATCGTGAACACACCGACAGAGTGCGTGGTCGGCGGATTGCGACGCGATGTTCATGAGGCCGCCAGACGGGCCGGCAGTCGCGCCATTGCGATCGATGGCGTTCCGACGGTGCACTTTGAGGCGGTGAATGAAGTCGAGCAGGCGTATCGCCAGCTTCATCTTCTCCCGACGAGTCCGCCTGATGGGATTCGCTTCTATAGCGCCGCCGCCGCAAAGGCCTACAACGTTTCTCGGGAGACTGCCGCGGAATCCATTACGGCGCAGGCGATCCACGGATTTGATTTCCCGGCGGTCATCCGACAGGCGTATGCCGATGGCGTGCGACTATTCGTTGAGGTCGGCCCCCAAGCGTCGTGCACGCGCATGATCGACCGGATCCTCGATGGAAGATCGTATTTTGCCGGGTCAGCTTCCGGCAGGGCCGACGAGGAACTCCATTCGATGATGGCACTGCTCGCCGGATTAATCGCCCAGCGCGTGCCGGTGAATTTGGCGGGATTGTATCGAGACGCGATTGACGACGCGGATTCGTCGCGGCCTCCGGAGCATGCCGTGATCGAGATACCGACGCGGCTTGTGCAATTACCGCCGCCTTTGCC
>CAZCGF010000113.1:3134-13827 GCA_964498115.1 uncultured Planctomycetaceae bacterium
TTGGCATCAGTACTTACGATGCAGGCCGAGCTGCTGGAAGGCGCCGTCGGCGAGGCCGATAGCGCAGCAGTACTTTCGGAATTCGTCAGCGGCCTCGAGATGCCGACATCGCCGCGCCGGCCGGTTTCGCCGGTCGCCCTTCGTCGTGATGCCGCGCCGGCCTACTCCCGCGAATTGTGTTTGGAGTTTGCCCGTGGCAAGGTGGCCAATGTGCTTGGCCCGGAGTTTGGAATCATCGACGGCTATCGCACGCGCGTTCGACTGCCTGATGAGCCCTTGATGTTGGTCGATCGAATCATGTCGGTCGAAGGGACCAAGGGCGTGCTGGGGCCCGGTCGGGTTGTCACTGAACATGACGTGCTTCCCGGCGCGTGGTATCTGGACTCAGGCCGCTGTCCGATCTGTATTACCGTCGAAGCCGGACAGGCCGACCTATTCCTCTCGGGGTATCTTGGAATTGACTTCGTAGCCAAGGGCATTCGCTCCTATCGGCTTCTGGATGCCACGGTCACGTTTCATCGCGGCCTGCCCCGGCCCGGCGAGACGATTCATTACGACATTCGCATTGATCGATTCGTGCGTCAGGGCGAGACGTACATGTTTTTCTTCGAGTTTGACGGCACGATTGACGGCGAGCCGGTTCTGACCATGCGCAACGGCTGCGCCGGTTTTTTCACAACGGAAGAGATACGCCAGTCACATGGCCTTGTGCTGCGGTCCGAGGAAACAAGACCGTCGCCGCGCAAATTGCCAGATGGATTTGCCTGGCCCGTTGCGGTTGATGCGACGGGAGCAGAGTCGTTTGGCGATGACAGGATTGCGGCACTGAGACGGGGCGATCTCGCCGGTTGCTTCGGGCAGCGGTTTGCCGGCCTGGCGCTGGTCGAGCCTCCGCGGCTGCCGGGCGGACGGATGAAGCTCATCGACCGGGTGCTGGAGCTGAACGCCAACGGCGGCCGGTACGGACTCGGCATGATTTATGCCGAGGCCGACGTGCATCCCGATGACTGGTATTTGACCTGTCACTTCGTGGACGACATGGTCATGCCCGGCACGTTGATGTACGAATGCACGGTTCACACGCTTCGGGTCTTCCTGCTTCGCATGGGATGGATCGCCGATCAGGACGATTTGATCTACGAGCCGATTCCCGGGATGGCCAGTGCCCTGAGGTGCCGCGGTCCTGTCACGCCGGCGACGAAGAAGGCATCTTATCGCGTCGAAATCAAGGAGGTCGGATATCGGCCGGAGCCGTACGTGCTGGCCGATGCTCTGATGTACGCCGACGGCGTGCCCATCGTGCAAATGACCAACATGTCGCTTAAGCTGACCGGTCTTACTAGGGAGCGCATCGAGTCACTTTGGAACAGCAGTCACGATTCTTCGCTGGCCGTTTCCACGATTCGCCGCGAGCCTGTCTTTACCTGCGAACAGATTCTCGCCTTTGCGGTTGGCAAGCCGTCGGATTGTTTCGGCGAGCCTTATCGCATCTTCGATGGCGGCAGTCGCCGAATTGCCCGATTGCCGGGGCCACCCTATCAATTTCTCGATCGCGTTACATCCGTAGAGCCGCCGCCTTTCGTTCTTAAAGCCGATGGCTGGATCGAAGCGGAATACGATGTGCCGCCCGATGCCTGGTACTTCGCGGCGAACCGCCAAGCGTCGATGCCATTTGCCGTGCTGCTGGAGATTGCCCTTCAGCCCTGCGGTTTTCTTGCCGCATACGCCGGATCGGCACTGACCAGTGAGCACGATTTGTCTTTCCGTAATCTTGGCGGCGAGGCAACGCTGCACGATGAGGTATTTGCGGACGCCGGCACGCTGCGCATCCGAGTACGCATGACCAACGTCTCGCGGGCCGGCGGCATGATCATAGAAAACTTCGAAATGCAGGTGCTGCGCGGTGATGTCGCCATCTACGACGGCACGACCTCGTTCGGCTTCTTCTCCAAGGAGGCACTGGCGCGACAGGTCGGCATCCGCGACGCGGGCCAACGAATGTACATGCCGACAGACACTGAGTATGCGAAGGCGAAGAACTTCGACTTGCCGAAGGTCGCTCCGGTGACGCCCGATCAAGCAGACGCGATCGTGTTCGACCAGAAACTTGTAGGCGCGGCCATGCCTGCGCAGGCATTTCGCATGTTGGATCGGGTGGATGTCTTGATTCCCGACGGCGGACCATATAGGTTGGGATTCGTACAAGGCTCGGCCAGAGTGGATCCGTCGGCATGGTTCTTCAAGGCCCACTTCTATCAGGACCCGGTATGGCCCGGCTCCCTGGGTCTGGAGTCCATGCTGCAATTGATGAAAGCTTTCGCACTCGACCGCTGGCCCCACCTCGCGGCGACACATCGTTTCGAGCCGATCGCCGTCGGCATGAAACACGAGTGGTTCTATCGCGGGCAGATCATTCCGACCAACGAGCGCGTCGAGGTGCAGGCAACAATTACTCGTCGCGAAGAGGGCGACCAGCCGCTACTGGTTGCGGATGGATTCCTGACCGTGGACGGTACGACAATTTACGAGATGAAGCACTTCGGGCTTCGCATGGTGCGAATGTAACTGCATCCGGCTGGGTCGACGTGAGGCCGCGCTATTGGTTCACGGTGCATCCGGCGCGCGAAGCAGCGACGGTTCAATCGCCTCGTCCGTCAGACTTTCCAGAAACGCAATCAAATCATCTATTTCCTGTGCATCGAGAAACAGCGGCTTGAGCACCGTCTCTGGATGGTGCCCCATGACAACTGCACCCTCCAATGTCGAATAGTAATTGAGCACATCACGCAGCGACGCGAATTGTCCCTGGTGCATGTAAGGTGGGGTGCGCGCGACATTTCGCAGACTCGGCGTCTTGAAAGCGCCCCACGAGTCCGCCGGCTTGGCAAGAAACTCCAGACGCTTCGCCGCAGCGCCCTCTCGATCATCGCTGTATCGGCCAACGGCGTTGAATGGGCTCGTGCGCAGCAATTCAATGCCGCGAAACCGCCCGGCGTCGGTCGGCTCGCCTCCGCCGAGTGGGGGCACGCGGATATTGTGAAATTCACCATCGGTAAACATCGGCCCGACGTGGCACTGACGGCAGTCTGCCCGACCGACGAAGAGCTTGAGGCCGCGCTGTGCGGAGGCGGAGATCGCATCAAGCTTCTCGTTTCGTTTGAGTTGGACGACGAACCTGTCGAACGGCGAATCACGACTGACCAGCCGGGTTTCGTAAGCGGCAAGCGCCTTTCCGACATTCGCCAGCACTCGACTGACGCTCTCGCGATCGTCTTCGCGCATCGACTGCCACGCGCGATGCCGCGAATCCTGCGGCGACTGCGGCATGGGTCGCGCAGTCTGAGGGAACCTGCTCGCATCGGAAGTGTTCGGCAGCTTGCCAAATAACTGTACGTACGCCTCGCGCAGCGTTTCATCCTGCACAATTAGTCGGGCAATCGACACACGATCACCGTCCATTTCGTTCGGGCTCTCCAATGGACCGGCGACTTGTCCCCAAAGCGTGTCGGCTCGGCCATCCCAGAAGAGCCAGCGATGCTGAGCGACATTCCATAGAGCGGGCGTGTGTCGATCGCTCTTGGCCGCTCCCTCTGAGAGTGTCATTCCATCCGCAAACGATTTGGCGGGATCGTGACAGGTAGCGCAGGATGTTTTTCCATCTCGGCTCAGCCGTGGCTCGAAAAACAGTCGCTGACCCAGCCGTGCCGCACGGTCGTCTCTTTGAAATCGATTCGTCGTGTCGATCGGCGGCGGCGAGAGGGGTGAATGCTGAAAGATGCGGTCGCGCTCCGGTTTTTTGAAAGTGATCGCGACAGGGCTATCTGCATTGGCCCTTGGAGCGTTCCTTGAAACGAGTGCCACTCCACCAATCAGAATCGCTGCGACGAGCAGATTGTATCGAACTGAGAATAATCGAGTCGGGGCTGTCATTCGAGCATGATTTCAGTCTGTGCACGTTCGGTAATGCCGTCGCGGGTGATGTCAAAGTAAAGTTCCCATCGGCCGACCATATGAAAGAGCATGCCTTCGACGTGGATACACGCATCGCCGGTCTGCTCGATGCGAGGCTTTGTGTTCATGCCGTGCTGGTGCTGCGGCATGGCAGCGTCTACCGAAATCACCATGTTCTTCGCGTCGGTCGGGGTTCCCGCTTTGACGGTCACACATGCCTGTATCTCGAACGGTTCATTGAGCGGGACCTTCGGCGGCACGAGGGCAAAGACTACTTCGTAACCGCCGGCATTGCTGGTGATGCGCGAGCTTTCTTCACCTGACTGATCACGGACGCCTGTCGCCGAGCCGGCGGCACAGGATGCCAGGATAGTGAGCAGCGGCAGGGCGAAGATCGACATTCTGGCAAACAAACAGTAGGTCCGGCGAGTTGGCAAGTGAAATGCTCCAGCGGCGACAGGCATACCCGCGTTGGGCGCAGGCCCATTAGTTTGTCTTGCGTTGTTGCCGGGCCGGCGCTGTGAAGAATCGAGAACCGAAGACATCAATAAACTCCCCGTCAGTTGAAAAGTAGGCGCCACGGTGGTTGCCAAAGTCGATCACGATCAGCCGCCCGTTACGGTCAAGCTGAATTGATGTGGGTCGATACAGCTCGCCGGCTCCGAGGCCGAAACTACCCCAGTGCCCCAGAAACTGACCCTCGTTGTCGTACTTTAGAATACGATCGGCGCCCATATCTGTGACGAATACGATGCCACCCTCATCGACCGTCATGCCAAACGGCTCCACGACGCCAAGATCGGACCTCGGCCGTAGTGTTCCCGCTGCCGAACCGTCAACGTGATACAAGAAAATACAACGTCGATCCGCATCCACGACGCGTAGCGTCTTTGTGGCACGGTGATAGATCAAATCGGTTGGTCTGACCCATCCTTCGTCCTCACGTCCGAACCCGCCCCATGACCCTGAGAAATCCCAATTTGGATCGAACTTCAGAAGCCTTCGATGGGTCGCGTCAAGAATATAGGTGTTCCCGCTTTCATCGCGCTCGATGGCGGTTGGCTCGATCTCGGCGACATCCACGAGTTCGCGCGAATCGGCGCCGGCACGTGCCCGCTGGCAAAGATCAATCGATGAGGCGAACTTCGCCATCAACGGATCAAAGCGGATCGCATCCGCCGGCGGGGGGGAGAGTCGGAAGGTCTGGACGCGCTGATTGCCCGCGTCGCAGACGTAAAGTAATGATCGGTTTGTATCCAGCTTCACGTCCGTAGGTCGCACGAATTCCCCGTTACGGCCGCCGTATGTTCCGATCTGCGTAATCCAGATCGGCTCCTTGGCCGAGAGGTCGAAGACCAGCACCGAGTGGCTTTCAGGCTCAGTGATGGCCATGAGCCGATCGTCCACGTCGCAACGCTGTCCATAATGGGAGACCAGCGTCAGATCGAGTCCTGAATTTGCCAGTGGGTCCTTCGGTGTTTCCGGCGTGACGATGCCGAAAACCTGGCACCGATTCTCAAACCCTTCGCAAACCACGGCCCGATCGCCGTTCGGCGCGATAGCAACTGCATTGGGATAGTGCAGTCGACCATTGCCCTCGCGCGGCCGGACTGCATGAACGCCGAACCGATAGAGATAGGAGCCATCCACGTCGAAGACGTGTACCCGATGGTTGTCACCGTCGGCGACGTACACGCGACCGGATTGAACCTGGATACCTGAGGGATTCATGATGAAGCCGGGGTAGGGCCCCCACTGGCTCCAGGCCTTGATGAACTTCCCGCTTGCATCGAACCGCTGCACCCGGGCGTTGTCGCCGTCGGCGACGTAAACGTTTCCTAAGGGATCGACGGCCACGCCGGTCGGTCGGCGAAATTCGCCGTCGCCCTTGCCGTAACGCCCAATTGTGAATTGATGGATGGCCTCAAGATCGAAAACTTCTACGCGATGGTTGCCCTCATCCACGACATAGACGCGCCCATCGTTGACCGCCACGCGCGTTGGATTATTAAACTGACCTTTGCCGCGTCCGTATCCGCCCCACGACCGGATGAAGACCCCATCGACATTGAAGACCTGCACGCGGTGATTGCCGCTGTCGGCCACGAAAAGCTGCCCGTAGCGCGAGACAGCCAGGCCGCCGGGCCGATTCAATTCACCCGGCGTCGTTCCGCGGCGCCCCCACGCGGCGACTCGCTGGGCGTCCGTGCCGAATACTCTGATTTGATGGCTCTGTTCGTCGGCGATCAGAATTCGCCCTTGAGCATCGAACGCAGCATCGGCGGGGTTGCTCAAATCCGAAATCGTGGACTGAAAAGCGCCCAATTCGTGGACGACCTGCTGATCCGGGCGAATGTCCGCCAGTGTACTTGGCTCAACCCCCTCGGTCTGAGCCGATCCGGTCTTTGTTGCTGCGAGAATCAGGACCGAGACGCAGACTGCAAACCTCAATGTTTCGGCTCGCGTTTTGCATAACGGGGTGAAGATACGCAGGCTGTAACGGCGACGGGCCAAATTAAGGAATCCCCTGTTCATCGGCTTTGCCAAGTCTAAGGTGCTGCTGATACTGCGTCCAAACGGCGGGAATCCGGTTTGCAGACGCCAAAAGCAGCCGTTCGGACGGACAAACCGGCAATCATGCAATAAAATCCTCTGCAGGGCGAATCCGTTGGGGACGCATTCCGTTTGAATAGCTTGGGAGTGTCGGTTCCGACGGCACATCTGTCGGTCAGGGTGACGATGGCGGCGAGCGATATCCAACCTGTTGAGTCTGGTTCCCCGGCCCATGAAGGACAAGCCGCCGCCCTGGGTCTGCGCCACGCGCCGTGGATTATCACCGACCCCCGGGCCGTCTTCAGCCGAGTCGAGGACGTCGGCCATTATGGCTGGACCCTTTTCGCGCTTCTTTGTCTGGTGACACTGGTAGGCGTCGTCGAGGTCCAGACCGGTCTGATCGACCGCCGAGTTGATCAACAGACCGAAGAGCAGCTTGCCGTCGTGGAAAAGACCCAAGGCAATCTCGTCGATCGGGTGCAGCTTCGTGAGGTGATGGCCGACGTTCGCAAGCAGGGTGAGTTCATGAAGCTGCTTCGGCGGCTTGGCGCCGTCGTGCTCAAGCCGCTTTACATGCTCACGTCCTTCTTGCTGATTTCATCGCTGCTTTACGCCGCCGTCGCACTGACCGGACGCAAGCCCGAATACCACACGCTCCTGACCATTTGCGTTTATGCGGGCTTCGTCGAGCTGATCGGTTTTTTCTTGCGACTGGCCATGATGTTCGCCTACCGCACGACCCATGTGGACACGACGCTCGCCATTCTCGCAAAGCCCGGAGAAGCCCCGTATCTTGCGGCGATCGATCCTTTTCGTATCTGGTTCTGGGTGCTGGTGGCCTTCGGCCTGATCGTCACCCAACAGTTGGGCCGTCGCACGGCGATTGTCTGCTGCGCCCTTCTGGGGCTTATGGCGTCGGTCGGCCACGTTGGCCTTGAATACGCAATGAACTCGTAACGTGGCGGCATTGGTCGCCTTAAGGTGCCTCGCATGCGAAGAACCGTCAGTGTTGTCATCCTCCTCGTCGTCGTTGGAGGCGTATTCGCCCTTGGGAGTCTCCGTCGCGGGGCCGATCAGAAGCCAGTCCTCAATATTGCGGATGAAGTGGCGCTGACCGTGAACGCGATCCTGCCGGCCCGTCAGGAAATCATCCGACTCGTACAAGCCCCCGGCGAGACCGAAGCGACGCTTGAGGTCGAGATCAGCTCCGAAATCGTCGCGAAGATTGAAGAAATGCCGGTCGTCGAGGGCTCCAAGGTTCAGCGCGGCGATCTGCTTTGCAGGCTGGACGACGATAACCTGGTCGCGGAGGTCGAGTCCGGCGAGGCGCGCGTGCGTCGGCTTGAGGCATCTGTCGTGGATGCCGAGGCCGACGTGGAACGCGCAGAGCGCGACTATCGCCGGCAGGTCCGCCTGTCCGAGGTGGACGCCACCAGCGACAAGGAGCGGCTCGACTACATCACGGCCCTCAAGAAGGCCAATGCGCTCCTCGACATGCGCAAGCAGGAGATCGTCGAGGCCCAGGCCTATCTGCGTCGGGTCAAAGAGGACCTCAAGCGGACGGTCATCGAGTCGCCCATCGACGGTGTTGTCTCCAAGCTGGACGCGAAGATCGGCGAGGTTGTCGTCACCGGCACCATGAACAATCCCGGCACCGTCATCATGACCATCAGCGACATGTCGAGCATGCAGGTGCGTGCCCGCGTCGATGAAGTCGATATTCCGCTCGTCAAGTCCGGCCAGAAGGCCCGCATTTATCTCCAGTCTGATCAACAATCGGCGATCCCCGCGAAGGTCATTCGCGTCGCCTCGAAAAGCACGAAAGAGCTGGGCCGCGACGTCGTCACGTTTGAGACCCTCCTGGAAGTGATGGACAGCGATCGCCGCATCCTTCCCGGCATGACGGCCAATGTTGAGATCGAGGTCGCACAACAGAGCGACGCCATCACGATTCCCGTCGAGGCTGTGGTGCATCGGATGCGCAAGGAGCTGCCCGAGGCGGTGGTTACCGAGTTCGACAAGCGGCAGGAGAACCTGGACCTCTCCGAGCGCGCCAAGGCCGCCCAGTACATCAAGGTCGCTTATGTCATCGAAGACGAGGTCGCACGCGTCCGCCTGATCCAGCCGGGCATCGCGGATACACGACTCGTTCAGATTGAAAACGGCATCGACATGAACGACACCGTGATCGCCGGTCCTTATCGCAGCCTGGATCAGCTGAAGGACGGGCGCAAGGTGACCATGCCCGACGACGAAAAAGCGAAGCTTGCCGAGGCGCGCAAGAAACAGGAACAGAATGCGGATGAGAAATCGCAGGAGCCGAAGGTCGCCGGCGGGGCGAGCGACTCGGCTGATTCGTCTGCGAACGGCCCGCTCTCAGCTGCGAGCGGATCGTGACGGGGCGTGGATAGTTCAATGGACCAACCGCAATCAAAAAGTCTCATCGCCCTGCGCGATCTCGAAAAGATCTATCGCGTCGGTACCGAACTGGTCCACGCCCTGCGCGGAGTCACCCTCGATATTTTCTCCAACGAGTTCGTGGCCATCATGGGCCCCAGCGGCTCGGGCAAAAGCACGCTCATGAACATCCTGGGCTGCCTCGATATTCCCACGCGCGGCAGTTACGAACTCAACGGAACCGATGTCTCCAGGCTCTCCCAGTCCGGCCTCGCGAAGATTCGCGGCCGCCAGATCGGCTTCGTTTTTCAAAACTTCGAGTTGCTGCCGCGCACAACAGCGCTCAAGAACGTGCAACTTCCGCTGATGTACGCCATGGTGCCACGACGCCGACAACGCGCCATGGCCGCCCTCGAGCGCGTCGGGCTTGCCGATCGTGCGACGCACCGCCCCAACCAGCTCTCCGGCGGGCAGAAGCAGCGCGTCGCCATCGCCCGCGCCCTGGCGCAGGAGCCCGACATTATCCTCGCCGATGAGCCCACCGGTAATCTCGACTCGGCCACCGGAAACGAGATCATGTCCATCTTTGAAGATCTCCACGCCGCCGGCCAGACGATCATCATCGTCACGCACGAGCCTGACATTGCCCAACAGTGTCATCGCATTATCACCCTCCGAGACGGATTGATCGCCTCTGACGTACCCTCAGGCAGGGCCTCCGTCGCGACTCCCGTGGAATTTGAAACTGCGGGAGCGACGTCATGATCGCAGGCCAACAAGGGCGGCTCCGGCGGATGGCCCAACTGCTCTTGGCCGGACTCAGCCGCTCGGCCCAGAACATCCTCACCGCCTTCATTCAAATATGGGCGAATAAGGGCCGTTCCATCCTTACTACGCTCGGCATCATCATCGCCGTCACCGCCATCATCACCGTCGTTTCATTTGTCGAGGGATTCGGCCGCTACATGACCGGAATGCTCCGCGGCTATGGCACCCAGTACATGGTCGTCTGGCCGGATATCAGTTGGGAGCAGGAAGTTACAGGCGTCGGCCGCGTGACCATGACCGAGCGTGATATCGAGGCCGTCCGCACCGAATGTCCCGACATTGCCCGCATCACGCCGTTCTTGTTCACGGAAACCCAGGTCGCCTATCGCAAGGGCGCCATCGAGAACATCCCGACGCGCGGTGTGACCGAAGAGTATCAGATCATCCGTAACTATTACGTGGACAAGGGCCGGTTCTTCGGACCCCTGGACGTGGAAATGGCCGCGCCGGTGGTGGTTGTCGGACGCAGTGTGCTCAAGCTCCTGGAATGTGACGAGTCCGTATTGGGCGACACCATTCAGATCGCCGACCGTCGCTTGCGTGTCATCGGGATTCTCGAAGAGAAGGGCAGCTTCATGGGTGACGATCAGGACCAGACGGTCATGATTCCCTACACACTCATGATGCAAATGTTCCCCCAGATGCGCGAATCGATGCGATTCCTCGCGGAGGCGAACGGTGAAGAGAAAATCGACGACGCCGAGGCGCAGCTTCGTCGCGTCCTGAGGCAGCGTCACAGCCTGGAGATCGGGCAGCCCGACGACTTTGGTATCCAGCGACAAGACAGGATGCTTCGCGAGTTCCACAAGGTCCGGGCCACCGCCGCCGGCGTCCTGGCCGGCATCGTGAGCATTTCCCTTCTCGTCGGCGGCATCGGAATCATGAACGTCATGTTTGTTTCGGTCAGCGAGCGCACGCGGGAAATCGGCCTGCGAAAGAGTGTCGGCGGCCGAAGACGCGACAT
>CAZCGF010000114.1:0-13827 GCA_964498115.1 uncultured Planctomycetaceae bacterium
CAGACAAGCGGCGACTCGGAGGCCTTGATGGATTCGGACTCGGACTTGGGCCCCTGCCAGAATTCGTGAACCTGATAGAGCGACTCCTGAAAATCTTCCAGCAGAAAACGATCGGCTCCGAGATTCTGGCTGTCACCACGCAAACCGGCGCCGCTTTCATCGGCGAACTCGATAAACTTCTGAACGACGGTTCGGTACTTGGCGCGGCACTCCACGTCCTTTGCGGCGTGGCGACTCGCGCTGAGCGCGGGCATGAGGATGGCAAGGAGCAACGCGATCACGCCGATGGCGATCAGCAACTCCACGAGGGTCAGGCCTCGAGATCTTCTTGCCGGGCAGATCATATGAGTCAACTCAGCGCAGCCGACGGGACACCGGCGCGCAACTTCCTCCGCCATCTACGATTATACAGGACCATGGATGGGAAGTGAATCGGGAGCACGCCCATTTGTCGAGGACGCCCTTGGCGGGGGCAAGTTTTCACAGCGGGAGGCCGGGTGGGCGGGAGCGGGTTCGGCAGGTGCAAAGGGGGCTATTGATCGAGCAGGAGGTCAACAAAGCCGCCAATATCCCGCCCGTCAATGACGCCGTCGCCGTTGATGTCTCCGCGGGTATCGGGGGTGATCCCATTGTGGGTATTGGCGTAGTCCTGGGGCAAAAGCAGGCCTTGGACGAAATCGGCGACATCGGAGGTTCCGAGGATCTGGTCGAGGTTCTTGTCTCCGAGGACGACGGCATCGGCCTGGGTCACGAAACCGTCGTAGTTCGTGTCGTAGGCGCAGAAGTTGGGGGAGAAGTTGATGATGTTGATGATCTTATTTGTACCGATCTTGTCCTCGTCGTAACCGGGTTGTCCGTCGTGCTCAGTCACCCAGGCAAGCAATGCGGCGACGTCCTGGGCATTGACCGCGCCGTCGCCGTTGAAGTCGCCGGTCCGAACGTTGGGTGTGATGTCGGTCCAGATGAACTTGGCCCCCCACGGCTGCTGCGATTCGTAGGCACTGCCGACCAGGACGCAGGTGCGCCAGTTGGCGGGATTCATGGCTGAAGAAACGCTGGCGTACTGCCAACCGGCGATTAACTGAAACTCCGGCATCCATGTCATGTAGGGATCGGCGTAGGTGGCGCTGAATTGGAGGTCGAGCAAGGCTTCCTCAATGGAATTGTCGTTACTGTCGCAGCCGTCGTTGGGCTGGGGCGACATGCTCGAACCATTCAATTGTGCGCAGGCCGCATTGGTGAGGCCGTACACGAGTGAGACGGTGGTACGGTTGGTGACTGAATCGTGTGCGAATCGCAGCTTGGTCTCCGGCGTGTAGCGACCGGGACGTTCGACGCACTTGAATGCAAAATCCTCAAAGCCGTGGGCGCGGTGGAGGAAGTCGCCGCGCAAGACCCAGGACTCGCCCGCTTCGAAAACCGCCGGATTGCCGCCGGGCTTTTCGACGACGACCGAGATGCTTTCGACCTGATCTCCGAAGAGGGAGATGTGAAACTCCTCGCCGCTGCGTTCGGCGTAGGGCGGGGTCGAAAAAGTACTGTCCAGCATGCTGCCGAGTAACACTGCCCGACCGGCAAAGCGTGCTTCGCTGGTCATGCCTCCGAATCGGGCGGCGTTGGCGAGATACCTGTTCTGAGGATAGCTCAACTCACCGCCTGTGTTCGAATCGGCGTCGAGGTCGAACTCGACAAAGCCGAAGACCGGATGGGGGCCATAGCAGAACGGGGAATAGGTCGGGAACTCGTCGTCATAGCCGATGGGGCCGGGCGGATTGATCAAGCCGACAAAGACGATGTCGAATCTGACGAACTGCCCCGCCGCACTCCACTGACCGGTGAAGCGATCGGCCCAGGGAAAGTCGGGTGCGAATTTTCCCAGACGCGTTTCCACAATGTCCGGCAGGCGATGAGTGAGGGGATTAAACGGGCCGTCGTTTCCTTCGTCGGTTCGTCGAATGGTCGCGTCGCCGGCGGCGTCGGTGGCCACGATGGGCTGGGCCGGCGCAGGTGTTACCAGGCTCAGCAGGACGAGCCAGGGCAGGGCGCGCAAATGGATTGACGGCCGATGATCAGACACTCTCACGAGCCGCCTCCATGGACTTGTTGAGTCGATAGCGCAGGGCCTCGCGGGTGATGCCCAGCAATCTGGCGGCCCGACTGAGATTCTGACCGGTGTATTCAAAGGCGGCGACGAGAATCGCGTGCTCGACTTCGTCCAGAGTAGGCCGGCCCTTTTCAAAGTCCATGTTGATGACCCGACCGTGCGGGAGCCCGAGGGAAACGTCGGGCGTGCGCATGTCGGACAGCAAGGGCAGTTGAGCGCGGTCGATGGTCTCGGAGTCGGCCTGAAGGACGCAGCTCTCAATCAGGTGGGACAATTCGCGGACATTGCCGCGCCAATCGCATTCCTGGAGAGCGCGACTTGCGTCATCGGTAAAGCGGCGCCGGCCCAGGCCGAACTTCGAACAGTGCATGGCCAGGAAATGATTGGCTAGCAGAACGATGTCCTCGCGCCTTTCGCGAAGCGGGGGGACGATGATCTCCACCACGCGCAGGCGATGGTACAGATCACGCCGAAACTCGCCGCGCTCGACGGCGGCGGGCAAGTCACAGTTGGTGGCAGCCACGACGTGGACATTCATGGGTCGCGTCTGCGTGCCGCCAACGGGGCGAATCTCGCGGTGCTCGATGGCATGGAGAAGCTTGGCCTGGATGTCGGCTTCCATATGGCCGATTTCATCGAGAAACAGGGTGCCGCCCTGAGCGACTTCAAACAGGCCGCGCTTGGCCTGCTGGGCGCT
This sequence comes from uncultured Planctomycetaceae bacterium, assembly GCA_964498115.1. Classification (GTDB taxonomy): domain Bacteria; phylum Planctomycetota; class Phycisphaerae; order UBA1845; family UTPLA1; genus UTPLA1. The sequence goes on from CAZCGF010000114.1 coordinate 2,802, forward strand.
GGTAAACGCGCCGCGGACGTGGCCGAATAATTCAGACTCAAAGAGCGACGCAGGCAAGGCCGTGCAGTTCACGTGAATAAACGGCCGGCCTCTGCGCGGGCCCTGATAGTGAATGGCCCGGGCGACAAGGTCCTTGCCCGTTCCGGTTTCGCCCATGATGAGGACGGTCGGCGGATCTCCCCGATCGAGGACGCCGGGGCGGGTGAGTCGGCGGACGGCCTGCCTGATCAACTCGATGGATTCGGATTTACCGAGAATCCGATCGAGACCGCTGCTTTGTTCCTCTCGATGCTTGAGGAGGAAAAGGTTGTCGGAAATCTGCTGGTGCTCGACGAGCCGGGCGACGACCAACTGCAACTCGTCGAGATCGACGGGCTTGGTGAGGTATTCGGCGGCGCCGTTCTTCATGGCCTCGACGGCGATGCGCTCGCTGCCGTGGGCTGTTACCACGATGAAGTTGGTCAGCGGCGACTCCGCTTTCATCTGGGGCAGCAGCTTCAGCCCGTCGGCGTCGGGCAGGCGAATGTCCAGCAGGACGACGTCGGGTACCATTTCGGAAAAGGCGGGAAGCGACTCCCGACCGGTGTGCACCACCCGCACTTCATGCCCGTGGGCCGTGAGTTTCTCCGCCACGTTTTTTGCAAGAACGCGTTCATCTTCGACGATCATGATGCGTGCCATTTGACACTTCCTTAACTGACGTGGGGGTCAGGCCCCGACGTCTCCACCCTTGTTCACCGCCACCGACGGTAAATCCACCACGAAACGAGCCCCCTTCTCAGAGGATGCGAGGCGAACATCGCCCCCATGAAGTCGAGCGTAGCGCCGCGCCGTGGCCAACCCGATCCCGGTTCCGCCGGGCTTCGTCGTCATGAATAAGTCAAACAGGTTGTCCCTCAATTCGTCGCCTACGCCCGATCCCTGATCCTGCACGGCGATTTCAACGCGACCATTGGCATTGGGTCGCTCGCAGCTTACGACAATGCGATCACCGGACTTCGAATGATCCATCGCATTGGAGATTAGTTCGATCACGACCTGTTCGAGCTGGGCCTGGTCGCCCTGGAGCAGTACCTCGCTTTGCGGCAACTGCAAATCGAGGGCGATGCCGCGATTGGTCAGCTCGGAGGCAAGTCCGTCGGTCGCGGACTTGATGACTTGGGTGAGATTGACCGCGGCGAATCCATCGGCGGTGGCTCGGGAGAGGGCCAACAGGCCTGTCACACGGTCGCCGAGTCGTCGGCCTTCTTCCAGTACGTCCTGGAGGCGCGTGCGCGAGGCGGGATCGAGTTGGCCGAGTTGCAGAGTCAACTGGGCGGAGCTTCGAATGCCCGCGAGCGGATTGCGAATGCCGTGTGCGACGCTGGAACAGAGCTCTCCAACGGCGGCGAGGCGTTCGCGGCGTTCCTCGCGAAGGCGCCGGCGCTCGATGTCGAGGGATCGCTCGGTCAGGTAGAGACGTCTGCCGAATCCAAGAATGCCCACCAGGATGACGAGGACGGCGGCGATGAGGTAGCGCTCGTCGCGTGCGCGCTTTTCCAGATCGCGCTGGTGAATCAGGAGCATTTCGTCGCGCAGGGCGGTATTGCGGCTCTCGATGATGCCGAGGGCGGTCAGTGCTTCGCGCTGTGCGGCGTCCATCCTCGCCATGGCCCAGCCGGCGCGGCGCGTGGCCTCGTGCCTCGATTGCTCGTCGGCGGACTTATCGGAGAGAACGGCGTATTCCTCGAAGAGTTGATCGCCGGATTCGAAGATCTGGTTGATGGCGTCTTCGGGGAGCGGGCCAAGCTGCTTAATTTCCTGGCCCTCATTGATAACGTCGATCATGCGGACTTTTTCGAAATTGAATCGACTGGCGCAGTCTTCAACGGCCTGCGTCAGGAAGACTTCTGTGGCCGGCGCATTGAGCCTCACGATCCGCTCCTCGGCACGTTGCAGCCACTTTGAGTGTTCATCATGCTCACCCGCCTTTTCGATCAGCAGCTCCGCATCGCGCGTCGTTTCGCTGTGCACCTGGAGCGTCAGCAGAATGACGACCGCATTGAAAAGCGCAAGCAGGAGGCAAACGTGGTAAGAGCGAATTCGGGACACCTGCGAATCTCCACAACCGCGGCTCATGGCGTCGATTTCGCGATCGAACAACGCCGGACCGCCTGCACAGAACTGTGCGTATTCACACAAATACTGTGCGGTATCCCTCTATTCTATCAGCTTCCGAGTCGCCTCCGTCGGGACAACTTCTCGCCGTGCGGGCTCGTAAGTGCCTACTTGGCTGATGGTTGGGCAAAATGCCGAACCAGAGAATGGGGTCCTTCCTGCCTGTAAGGGGAGCATTCCACGTGCCAGGGTCGAAAATGGCCGGGGTATCGCGATTGATGGGAGGTCATTATCGGAACGAATGGCCCCTTGTCGGCGAGGGCGGCGCAGTCCTGACATGAGGCCGGTTTCTGCGGCCCTTCGCGCAGCCGGAGGAATTCATATTCTTTGAAAATCGCCGGGAAGATTCGCCGGTCAGCCGGGTACCTCTATCAGTGGCAGCCCATCGGACGAGATGGGATTGACCCGGATGGCGAGACTGATTCGCGGCGAACCACTTTGCCGCACCGCGAGGTGAGAAATGTCCTGGAACTTTGCAAGACTGTTCGGCCGAGGCAAATCGCGGATGCGTCAGTTCGAGGATGCGGCGTCGTTGATCTCGCAGTGGGAGATTGTCGCGGAACCGGATTGCATCCGAGTTCGCCCGGTGGGTGAAGAGCTGACGCCCGCGGCGATGACGATGATGGTCGAGAAGATCATCGGACTGAATCGCCCGGATGGGCCCTTTCGAATCGTGTTCGACTTCAGTCACGTGCAGCGGTTCGGCCCGGGGTGGACGCCGATCATCGCCGGACTGGTTCAGGTCGCCCGACGACTGCCGGAGATTTGCGAGATCGCCGGGCTGCATGGTCAGCCGGAAGCGGCGGTCCGACTTTACCGAACGAACAAGACACTGATGGGGATGATGCCGCGCCGCAGCGCTGCATGACGATTCGACGCACCGGAGTCATGAAAGAAAAGTTTGCGTCGATTTGAGAATCACACCACGCGCGGCCAGTTCGCTGGTCATTCGCTCGAGCATGCCCGATTGCATGCCCAATAGCTCCGGCGGCAGGACGCCGGTCTGGGCGATTTCTCCACGTGTGAGCATTCGGGCAACGATGGCACAGGGGAACGCGGTGGTTCTGGCCATGGAAGACTGCCTCGTCGCGTGATCGTATTCATCGTACAGATCGTAGGTGTGCCGCACGGCGCTGCCGTCCTTCTTGCCCTCGACGACCACTCTGAGAATCGTGAATTCCTCTTCGCCCGGCTCGTAGGTCCACATGGGGAAGAGAAGCTTTGAGGTGACATCGAGCGGTCGGACCTTGACGCCGCGAATCTCGATTTCGTCCTTGCCGAACAAACCCGTCTCGCGAAGGACGGCCATCAATTCGATGTGGCCGGGATAGCGCAGGGTCTTTTCGACCATGTTCGGGGCACTAATGTTTTTGATAAGGGTTCTCAGGCCGTCGGTGTTGAATGCTTCGAGTTCACCGACGACGGGAAACTCGATACGCTCGGCATCGGAAAGGGCCGGCTTCACGACGAGGTTGCCGTTTTCGATCATGCGCGCCGGGCGGGTGTATTCCTCGAGGACGTCGGCGGGTGCGAACGGGGCCTTGTACTGGTAGGGCCAGGCGGGTTGTTTCGGAAGGCCGCCGACGTAATAGACAACGCGATCGGTCACATCCAATTGAGATGCAATGTGGCCGATGACCAGATTCGCCAGACCGGGCGCGACGCCGCAATCGACGACGGCCGTGACGCCGCGTTCTTTCGCGAGATCGTTCAGCTCGGTCTGATCTTCGACCATGAATGAAATGTCCGCGAAGGGCTTGCCCGCCTCGATGACGGTTCGGAGCACCATGAAGCCCAACTTGCTGGGCATCGCGCCGAGAACGACGTCCGCGTGCTCGATGGCCTTGGTCAACGCCTCTGGCGAACCGAGGTCGGCCTTGCGGGTGGTGAGATTCTCAATTCCCGAGAGGCGCGCCAGATTGGCCTCGTTGGCATCGAGCGCGGTCACTTCGAAATCGGGATCGCTCGCCATGTCCCGGGCCATCGTCGCGCCGACGAGCCCGCAACCGAGGACGACTGCACTTTTCTTTTTCATGAAACATCCCAGACCTAAGAGGAGTCCAATTCTTCCTGATCTTCAGCGAGGGCATTCTATCAGGTGACCCGCCCCGGCGAGACCCGCCTGCCCGATGGCCCCGTCGGTGATCGACGCTATCATGTCGCCGCCGCCCGATCATCCGGTACGTTTTGGGAGGCGACTGCTTTCGGTCTACCGGGCGTTTTGTATCGCGCTACATGGACATTCACTGGATATATCTCGCGCTGTTGGCCACCTGCCTCCTATCGTGCGTTCAGGGCGTGATCGGGGTGATCGCGGGTTGGCGCTTCCTTAGGGAGGTTAAGGAATCGGTGGCGCGCGGCCGTCGCCAGATGGATTCCGCGGGCCGTTTCACGTTTCAACCTCCGCTCGCCGTCATCCTGCCCTGCTGCGGTGTCGACGAATACCTACACCGAACGGTCGAACAACTCGCCCAGCAAAATTACGAGGACTATGAAGTCATCTTCACTTTCGAGTCGCAGTCCGACCCGGCGTATGCGGCTGTGGAGGAGTGGACGCGCGGTTGGGAAACGCCGCCGCACAGACTCGTCGTTGCCGGATCGGCTGATGCGAGATCACAGAAGGTGCACAATCTGCTTGCCGCTCTGAAGCTGGTGTCCGCCGATCGAAAGGTGCTGATTTTTCTCGACTCCGACGCGGTACCGGGGGACGACTGGCTGGGGCACATGGTCGCGCCGCTGTCCGATGAGTCGGTTGGGGCGGCGACGGGATTTCGGTGGTACTGCGCGAACGGGGGAATCGCCAACGGGGTTCGATGCGTGTGGAACGCTGCAAGCCTGACACTGTTCGAGCAGGAGCGGACGCGGTTTTGCTGGGGCGGGGCGACGGCCATATTGCGGGAGCGCTTTGCATCGCTGCGCATAGCCGAACGCTGGGATCGCGCCTTGTCGGATGACTTGCAGGTCACAAAGGCGATCAAGGAGGCAGAACTTCGGATTGTCTTTGTGCCGCAGGCGCTGATACCGAGCCACGATCAAACGACGCTTCGGGGCTTTTGGGAATTTGCCGTGCGCCAGCTCACCATTACGCGGATCGGGGCTCCGCGCCTTTGGTGGTCGGGTTTCTTCCTGTGTCAGAGTTTCATGTGGGGCGGCACGGTGGCGGCGGTGCTTTGCGTGGGGGCTGCAATCGGGCTGTTCGGATCACCGGCGATCCTGGCCATCTCCGCCGGGCTATGGGGAATTATCTCCCTGACGACAGTGGGCCGGGCCGTGTTGAGGCAGGCGGCGGTAAAAAGGGTCCTCGGCCCGCCGGATTTGACCTGGCGGGATGCAGTCTGGGACATTGGCGGGGCCCTGCTGATCGGCATCGTTCACCAGCTTCTATTCACAGCGTCCATGCGGGGTCGTGTAATTAACTGGCGAGGAAGAACTTATGAGATGGTTTCGGGGGAGGAGACGAGGATTCTAAGATCTCCGGGTACTACCGGCGGTGTCACGCACCTACCTGCCAAAGTCGTTTAAGGCCCTGAGAAATCGCAAAAACCGCCAAAAGTGCCTTATTGGACTTGGCTTACATGCCATGTCCGAAAACCAGCGAGAATCCGGTCTCTGACGGGGGATGCCTGTGAGTAGTTACGGGGCGCTTCAGCCTCGATAAGACTCTGTTAATCAGCGATTTCTAAGCTTCCCGGCCTTGCAATTGAAGGCTCAAAAGGGGTAGTATGGGGCTTGGAAAGAACATGGAGGAGGGGTGAGCGGTACCCCCCAGGACATATTGGTTTTCTTGGAGCGCCGTAAAATCAGCTCCAAAGCTCGCGCTTGTTTTTTGGCTCGGGCAAGAAGCTTTTAAGGAGAGGACAGCGATTATGAAGAACTTTGTACTAGCACTCGCAGTTGTGGCACTGATTGCCACACCGTCGTACGGCTCACTGCTCATGAATGAGCCGTTCACTTATGCGAACGGCAATCTCGTTCCCAATGGCGGCTGGACCAACCACAGCGGCACCGGCAGCTTTATTCAGGTGAACGCCGGCGTTGCTCAGCTCGCTCAGGGCAGCGGCTCGCGCGAAGATGCTCACCGGGTCTTCGGTCCCGCGACCGGCACGCTCTACTCGGCCTTCGACGTCTCTGTCGATGTCGCCAACGAAGCCGTCTATTTCGCCCACCTGATGATCGGCGCAACGACGACCTTCCGCAGCCGCGTTTGGGTCATGCCTGATCCGCAGGGCGCCGGCGACTTCACGCTGGCCATCAGCGATACCAGCACCGTCGGCTCGCAGGTTGCTTGGGGCTCGGGCCTCGACTTCGGCACGACCTATCGTGTCGTTCACTCCTACGACCTGGCAACCGGCGCGACCAAGATGTGGGTCGATCAGGCCAGCGAAGCGGGCACGAGCGTCGCGGCGGTGATTTCTTCCTCCGTCGAGGCAGTTAACGCCTTTGCTCTTCGCCAGGCCGGCGGCACTTCCACTCAGGCCATCGACAACGCGTGCGTCGCCACGACCTACAATGAAGCTTACAACTGCATTCCGGAGCCCGGCACGGCCCTGCTCCTCGGATTGGGCATTGTCGGCCTGATCCGCCGCCGGTAATTTCCGGCTTATGCTGTTCCCGACGCGAATTGCAGTCGGGACGATAGAATTGTGAACCTCACAGGCCGCGAGTAGTATGAATACTCGCGGCCTGTGTTCTTTTTACGCCCTTCGTCCAGCGTAACGCGACAGGAACGCGGACCAATACCCTCGGCGTGAATCAGGAGAGAATCCCTTGACGGATGCACGACTAATTCGATTTGCCCTCTTGGCGGTTATGGCGATGCCGTGCGCACCGACCATGGCCCAGGAGGATTCGCCTCCGACAACCTCGGCACCGACCACGCAGGCAAGCCGCCCCACCCACGCAAAGCTCGTGAAGGCGGCTGCCAAGAAGCCGCTTGGTGTACGGGAGCTTAAGAAAACGGACGGGAGTCCTCTGAGTGACGCAGAGGCATCTGAAATTCGCGAGGCGGAGAAGGCACTTGATGAGATTTCCAAGCTTCGCGATGAGGGGAAATATGCGGAGGCCCGCGAACGAGCGGAGAAGGCCGGCCGAATCATCGCCCGACTGCTTGGACCACTTAACTACCTGAACGTGACGGCGTCGGTTCAGTACACGGCGCTTGAGCGATACTTGTCCGCGAAGCCTGACGAACTGGCCACATTGCGGCAGGCCGATTCGGCGGAGGATGCCGCGGCACAGGCGGTGCGCGACGGCGACTTCTTCAAGGCCCGCGTAGAGGCGGCCAAGGCCATTTCCAAGCGCGAGTCCATCCTGGGAGACAATCACCCCGATCTCATCGAGCCGCTTCGCATCCTCGGATATGCACAAACGGAGCTGCAGGCGCTCGACGATGCCGAGGCTCAGCTTGCCCGGGCGCTGGAACTGTGTGAGCAGACCTATGGGAAGTCGCACCCGCGAACGGCAGCCGTTCTGGATCGTCAGGGTTGGCTGAATATCTATCGCGGGAAGCCGGACCTCGCCGAGCCCCCGCTGCGGCGCGCGCTCTACATCCTCACCTCCACCCTGGGCGAGGGCGCCGAAGCTGCGGAAACGATGGACAACCTCGGCACGGCCCTGGGCTACAAGTCCGGCGGTGACTTTCTTGAGGCGGTGAACGCCAAGTTGCGGGCTCTGGTCATCCGCGAGCAGGTGCTGGGCTCGACGTCCAAGGACACAGCGATCTCGCTGAGCAATCTTGCATGGCTCTACAGCCGTGGAGGCTTGATGGAAGAGGTCATTCCGATGCGATCGCGGGCACTGGAAAACCTGCGGGCTTCGCTGGGGCCGGATCATCGAGACACGCTGGTGGAGATGTCCAATCTGGCGCAGGCGTACCGTCAGTCCGGCAAGCCGGCGGAGGCAGCCGAGCTCTATCGCGAGTTGGTGGCACACGATCAGAAAGACAACAATCTTGCGGACGCCGTCGCGGTCAGTCACCTGACGATGCTGGGCTCGGTCCTTCTTGAGTCTGACAAACAGTCGGAAGGCGAAGAAGTGATGCGGCGCGCATTTGACCGCTTAAAGACGCTGCACGAAAAAGGTGAGCACGGGGCGGCTGCGTTTCAAGGGAACCAGCTTGCGATCGCCTATCAGGCACGAAGGATGCTGGATGATGCGTGCAAGGTGAGGAGGCAACTGTACGAATGGGACCGGCAGCGACCCGGCCGCGTCAATCAGAACGCACTTCGCAGCAAAGTTCAGTTCGGTCTGCTGCTCGCGGAAGTGGGAGATTTGGCGGAGAGCCGCAAGATTCTGACCACGGCGGTTGAGGATGCGGCGATTGTGTACGGCAAGGGCGAACGCGACTCGACCGTCTCGATGATCGCGCTGGCCAGCACGCTGGAGAAGATCGGCGAACTTACCGAGGCCGGCCGGCTCTGTTCGGAGATCCTTCGTATCACGGAATCGAAGTACCCTGAGGGGACGCTGCCGCATGCATTTGCGTTGGCGGCGCTGGCTCGGGTGCAATTGAGACAGGAAAACTTCGACCTGGCCAAGTTCTCACTTGACGAGGCGATAAAGATTCTGAAAGAGTCCACCCGACAGGATCCGGTCACGCTGATTTCGTGCCTGGTGGATCTATCCAAGTGTGAAGAGGCCCTGGGAGACAAAGACGCGGGAATCGCCCGACTTCGCGAAGCGCTAACCATTTGCGATGAGATGAACCCCGCTTACCCCCTTCAGCACCTGGGGATGCGGGTGAGTGTTCTGAACCCGCTGCGGAAGTCCCTTGCGGGCAAGGATCAGACCGAGGCCGATGCGTTAACCGCCGAATTGAAAAAAATCATGGAGAAGCTGCGCGACTGTCTGGCCTTAAGCGCCGAAGATCGAGGGATTTTGAAAGAACTCGGCCTCTCCGAGTCGCGTGGATGAGCCGTCCTTGTCCGAACTCTTAAACTGGTCCCGGTCAGAACGCGTCACTCGCCGACTCCTTGCCGTCGCGGTGTTCTGCCTCGTCGCGGCGACCTTCCTGCCCGTCATCCACAACACGCTGATCAACTGGGATGATGAGGACTACTTCATCACCAACCCACATTACCGCGGTCTGTCGCCGGACAATCTCCGGTGGTGCTTCACGACTTACTACATGGGCCACTATCAGCCGCTGAACTGGCTGAGCTACGCGGTGGACTACTCCATCAGCGGTATGAAGGACCTTCATGTCCGGCTGCATCAGACGCAAGCACTGCTTCATGGCATCACTTCGGTGCTGGTCATGTATCTCGGTTATGTGCTGCTCAGGATCGTCCGACCGCATCGCGATGAGACATCGGCGGCCATGGGGGCGGCGGCGGCGGCTTTGTTCTTTGCGCTTCACCCTTTGCGGGTGGAATCCGTCGCGTGGTCGAGCGCTCGCTCGGATCTGATCGCCACGCCGTTTTTCGTACTCGCGGTGATTGCCTACCTGGTGGCGAATCGCGACGGCGGGGCTTCTCCGCGATCATGGGCCCGTCGGCTCGGCCCATCCTTCGTTTTTTACATTCTTGCCCTGCTGGGGAAAGAGTTTGCCGTCACGCTGCCCGCGGTGCTTCTTTTGCTGGACGTGTATCCGCTTCGCCGCCTGGAACTCGGGAGGATTCGTGAATGGGCAGACGCGCGGCATCGCTCGGTCCTTCTTGAGAAGCTGCCGTTCTTCGCCGTGGCGATCGTCGCTGTCATCAATGCATTCTTCGCCGCCGGGTCAGAGGCCGTGGCTTCCATGGAGCAGCATTCGCCGGCCTCGCGAATCGCCCAGGTCTGTGTGTCGCTGGTGTGGTACCCGTACAAGACGCTGGCGCCGACGGGACTTACCCCGCTCTACGAGTTCCCCGCCGGATTCGGGCCCGGTCACCCGCTGGCCGTTCGCAGCGGGATTGCGCTGGCGTTGATTGTCTGCGCGCTAATCCTGGTTCGGCGAAGGGCGAAGGGTCTGATCGCCGCGGCTGTCTGTTACGCCATCCTCATCCTGCCGGTTTCAGGCCTGACGCAGCGCGGCCCGCAGATCACGGCCGATCGATACACGTATCTCGGCTGCCTGCCGTGGGCCATGCTTTTTGGCTATCTGTTTCTGGCGGCCTTTGAGCGCTATCGGCTGCGCGCGACCTTGGTCGCCGGGGCATTATTCGCGGTGATGATCGTTGGAACGCGCGAGCAGATTTCCGTCTGGCGTGACTCACTCACACTGTGGACGCACGGCGTGGCGGTGAATGACGCCTGCGGTGGCGCGCACGCGCATCTGGGGCATGCGCTGCACTGGGAAGGCAGGCTCGACGACGCCATTCGGGAGTATCACAGAGGCCTGGAACTGGGATGGAAGCACACGAATGTGCATCGCAATCTCGCGGCGATCTATAACCAACTCTATCGCAACGAAGAGGCCGTCGCGGAGTATTTGAAAGACATCCAACAATATCCCGGCCGGTGGGAGAGTCATTACTACCTCGCCGTGACTTACGAGCGGATGGACGAAGACGAGAAGGCGAAGGAGCAGTATCTCGCGGCCCTGGAGATGAATCCCGAATGGGCCGATGCGCACGTGGCGATGGGACGTCTGCTCATGAAGCACGGTTACGACGAACTCGCCGAGGCGCGGCTGCGGCACGCACTGACGCTCAATCCACGACAGCGCGAGTCGCTGGAGCGATTGGCGCTGCTCTGCGCCGAGTCAGGGCGGATTTCGGAGGCGATCGACCTCTTGGACATGTGTCTCAAGGAGGCGATGGAAGTCGGCGACAAGCGGGCCGTCGAGGGACTCCAGAATCGGCAAGCCGAATACGGGGCGATGGCCACTTCGCGGCCGGCGAGCGATGCGCGATAACGGGCTGCCGCGTTAAGGGGCAAGTTTGGCGAG
>CAZCGF010000115.1:0-5630 GCA_964498115.1 uncultured Planctomycetaceae bacterium
AACCCACGACGTCCAGCTTGGGAAGCTGGCATTCTACCACTGAATTACGCCCGCATGATGGTCTGGCCGCTCAACCGCAAAAGGGGGGCGGCGATCGACCGGGCCGCAGCGGAACAGGCAATACTGTCTGTTCGCACGACTAACACGACTCAATCGTAGCCGAGCCCCGACGCAAAACAAGCTTGGCTGCCCCGTTAGGCGATTGGCTCAAGGTTTGCCTGCTCTAATCGCTAAGTTTCGCGAGGCGGTCGATATGTCGGTCAAAGTTCAGACTGGCAAGTCGATGAGCAAGACGATTTTTGCTTGACAGATAAATAGTTTAGTGCTAAACTAGATTATGGGCGATCAGGCCCCAATAAGGATTCGCGTGCTGTGGCAGGAAAGCTCGAAAAGCAGCTGAAAAAAAAGCGGCGGTTCGAGTCCGTACAGCAGTCCGTCGTCATTGGCCTGCTGCGGACCAACGACCTGTTCCAGTATCGATTCGGTCGGCTTTTCCGTGACTATGGGCTGAACCAGCCGCAGTACAACGTACTGCGCATCCTGCGCGGTGAAGGCAAGCCGCTACCTTGTCTGGAAATCGCGGCGCGATTGATCACCATGGTCCCGGCCATCACGAGTTTGATCGACAAGCTGGAGTCCAAGGGGCTCGTCTCGCGCGACAGATGCGCCAAGGACCGGCGCGTTTGGTACGTGTCGCTCACGCCGGATGGTGATGAACTCCTGAAGAAGATGGATGGCCCCGTTTCTGAGCTTCACGCGAGCCTGTGTCGAGGCCTGTCTAAGACCGAATGCAGACAGCTCGTCGATTTGATGGAGAAGGCTCGGGCGCCGCATTCGATCGATCGAGTGTCGCGTTCCGTCCACTGATTCGCGGCCATTAGTCCCGCTGCCTGCTCTAACACCAAACTATCAAACACTGGCTTAACTTCGACGATCAAAGGAGATATCCAATGGACGACAATGAAGCTCTCTTTTGCCCGCTCAGGCTCGGCGCCGTTGAGATTCCCCATCGCATACTGATGGCTCCGCTTACCCGGGCCCGCGCGACCAACCGTGTTCCCAATGCAATGATGGCGAACTACTACCGGCAGCGCGCCGGCGCCGGCCTCATCATCAGCGAGGCCACGGCGATCAGTGCGCAAGGCTACGGATGGCATGGCGCACCGGCCGTGTACACCGACGAGCACGCCGCCGGCTGGCGCAGTGTCACGGATTCTGTTCACGAGGCGGGAGGGCGGATCTTCCTGCAACTATGGCATATGGGTCGCGTGTCGCATCCCGATTTCCAAAACGGCCGGCTCCCGGTCGGGCCCAGCGCAATCGCGGCGACCGGCGATGCCCACACGCCCTCGGGGAAGAAGCCGTATGTCGTCCCGCACGAGCTTGCTCAGGAAGAAATAGCGTCGGTCGTCGAGGACTATAAGCGAGCAACCACGTTTGCCCGCCAGGCCGGATTCGACGGCGTCGAAGTCCACGGCGCTAACGGCTACCTGATCGACCAGTTTCTCCGCGACTCATCAAATCACCGCACCGACCAGTACGGCGGCTCCATTGAGAACCGGCTCCGCTTCCTTAATGAAGTCGTTGCTGCTGTTACCGTCGCTTGGTCGCCTGACCGAACAGGGGTGCGATTAAGCCCGACCATGAACGGAAACGGCATGAGTGACAGCGACCCCGTCGCCTTGTTCACCGCCGCCGCAACAATGCTGAACACGTTCGGCCTCGCATATCTGCATGTTGCCGAAGCGATCCAGCCTGGTCGCCTATACAACCCTGATGCGCCTCGCGTCACCCCTCACATCCGCGAGTCATACAAGGGCGTGCTTTTGGCCAATGGGGGATTCGACAAATCGTCGGCCGCGCTGGCCATTCGCAATGGCGCAGCCGACGCCATCGTTTTCGGCCAGAAATTTATTGCCAACCCGGACCTGCCGGAGCGGTTCCGAATGGACGCGGCCCTCAACGAACCTGACCCCGCGACGTTTTATTCCCAGGGCGACAGAGGCTACACGGATTATCCGGCATTGGCTGACGTTCAAATGGCTTGAATGGGTTCAGTTGTTGGAGTCAATAAGCAGACATGTCAAGAATAGAAACTGATTATTCGAACGATCCCGTTCATTGGGCAATCTCGTTGGTTGCGAAAGAGGGAAGGGAGGCGGAACTAGAGCAAGCGCTGGTGAGTTTTGCCCAGCGATCTCTGGAGGACCGTGGTGCAACCGGTGTACATCTGATGCGACCGAGCCCCGGCTCCGCTTCCCGAGAATTCCGGATTCACCGATCCTTCAGGAGCCTGAAGCACAGCCATGACTTCTACGAATCCGACTTGTTCAAGCAGTACCAGGCCGATACCGCCGGACTCGTTGACGGCGATGCCGTGATTCGCCCGCTGCACGGATTCGAGGCATTCTTCCGGGAAGGAAAGCACGTTCCCCCGAGGTGGAAGATGGCGTTTGTCACCTGGCTCGGCGTATTTCCGTCCGTAGTTCTGTTCTCGCGACTGGTCGGCCCCGCTTTGTCCTCTTTGCCGCAAGTTGCCGCGACAGCCATCATCACCATGCTCGTGGTCGTGGCGCTCGCGTGGGTGATCATGCCGCTTCTCACCAGGGCATTTCGACCGTGGTTACATCGCCGCGTCGAGGAAGTTTACCGGGGAGTGCCTTTGCCAAGTCACGCGACGATCCGCGATTAGGGGGATTTCCTTTCCAGTAATCCCTGGCTGTGCGCGACTGAATGTTGCGACGCCTCGGCTGCGCGTCGAATTCCGTGCAACATGCCGTTGAAAACGATCCCGTGCAGCGGCGCGACCGCGTACCAGTAGGCCAGCCCGGCGAGGCCGCGCGGCTTGAAGCGCGCGATCTGAGTCAGCTCGCAGGCTGTTTCAGAAATAGGCATCACTTCAAACGTCAGAGTGGCCACTCCCGGAAGCAGCATCTCGGCCCTCAGCTCAATTCGGCGACGATCTTCAACTGAGGTCACTCGCCAGAAATCCACGGCGTCGCCAAAAGCCAGCTTGTCCGGGTGGCGACGGCCGCGCCGCAGGCCGGGCCCGCCTGCCAGGCGATCCATCGCACCGCGCAGACGCCATAACCAGTCGGCTGCGAAGTAGCCATTGTTTCCGCCGATGCGCGCAACAGTCGCGAAGACCTCATCCCTGCTCGCGGAAATCTTTACGCGCCGCTGGTCCACGAAGATTCGGCCGCCGGCCCAATCAGGATCGCCGGGAATCGGGCCCGCATCGGACCATGCCGTTTCAACCTTGCCCTCGGAAGTTTTCCCGAGTGCGGCGGCGATCGCCTCTCGTACTGTCATGCACTCATGCTTCATCAGCCGGACAGCGTCGTCATTGCGGCAGACAACCCGATTACGAAGCCCCTCGGCCAGCGGCCGCGCGATCCGATGACTGATCGGCGTCACAAGGTGAATCCAGAGTGAACTGAGGCGAGGGGTCAATACAGGAACCGGCAGAATTGCCCGCCTGCGAAGATGCAGCGCGTCGCTCATCACGTCCATCACCTCTCGGTACGTCAGGATGTTCGGCCCGCCGATATCAAGTGTTCGGCCGACTGTGTCCGGTGTTGTCAGGCAAGCAACCAGGTAATGGAGCACGTCACGGACGGCAATGGGCTGGCTCTCGGTCTGGACCCAGCGTGGCGTGACCATGATCGGCAGCCGCTCGACAAGATATCGCATGATCTCGAACGACGCCGAACCGGAGCCAATGATCATGGCCGCGCGGAGCACTGTGACCGAAGCGCCCGACGAAGCCAGCGCTGATTCGACTTCGCGGCGAGATTTAAGATGCTCGCTCAATCCGTCGCCCGTCTCGCCGAGTCCACCAAGATAGATGATCCGACCGACACCTGCTGCCGCCGCGGATTGGGCGAATGCCCGCGCAAGTTGCCGGTCGCGCTCGCGATAGTTCAATCCGACGGCCATCATCGAATGGACCAGGTAATACGCTGCGGAGCAGGCCTCCATCGCGGAAGAAAGCCGTTCGCTGTCTTCGATATTGCACTCAATGACTTCTACGAGTGGATCGACGGCCCACGGTCGGGCATCGATCTTCCGTGCGGAGCGAACCACACAGCGCACGCGATACCCGGCGGCGAGTAGGCGGGGAACGAGCCGCCCTCCGATGTAACCGGTCGCACCGGTCACCAGAATGCGCTGGCCGTCACGCTCGGAATTCGACTTGCTTTCCATCAATCAGTCTCGAATCCCAGCGAGGGTCGCCAGTGCACGCTTTCTTGCAGTCGCGTGGTCAACGATCGGCCTGGCGTAATCCGCGCCCATCTCAACGGAGGCCGCCTTGAGTTCGTTGTCTGGCGCCTCCCAAGGCGCGTGAATCCATTTCGCCGAGAGTTTCGACAGTTCAGGGATCCACTTGCGAACATAGGCCCCGTCAGGATCGAACTTTCGCCCCTGTAGCACAGGATTGAAGATCCGAAAGTACGGCGCCGCGTCTGCCCCGCAACCCGCGACCCACTGCCAACCAAGGGTGTTGTTCGCCAGGTCCGCGTCCACGAGAGTATCACAGAACCACGCTGCGCCTTCACGCCAGTCAATCAACAAGTGCTTGACGAGAAATGACCCCACGATCATCCGAACCCGATTGTGCATCCAGCCGGTCGTCCACAACTCGCGCATCCCGGCATCAACGATGGGGTAACCCGTCCGACCGCGCTGCCACGCGCGCAGGGCCTGGGCATCGCGCTTCCACGGGAAGTTCTCAAACTTCGTCCGAAGAGGCTCGGTCACCGTGTGAGGGAAGTGAACCAGCAGTTGATGCGCGAATTCTCTCCAGCCCAGTTCGCGCAAAAAGACCTCCGACGCCTTCTTGATTCCTTTTCCTGGCCCTCGTTTGAGTTTCGTCTGCACCGCGTGCCACACCTGGCGCGGACTGATTTCCCCGAAATGAAGATATGGCGAAAGACGCGACGTGCCTGTTCGGTCGGGGAAGTCGCGGTCGGTCGCATACTCGGCGAGGGCCTTCGCAAGAAACTCCTTGAGCTGCGATTTTGCGCCCTGCTCGCCCGGGCGCCACGCCGCTTCAATTCCCTTCGCCCAGTTTGAGCGCGGAGCCAATCCCAAATCGTCCACCGATAGCGAAGAGGGCCACTTCCCCGGCGCCTGCAACTTGCTGACCGCCGAAACCGGAGGCTCCGGCTCAGCCATCTTCATGCATGCCCGCCAATACGCAGAGAAAACCTGAAATGGACGCCCCTGCTGATTCCATGTTTCCGCAGGCTCAAATAGCAACCTCCCGTTAAACGTCTCTACGCCCAGCCCGTCCCCACGAAGGGCCTGCTCGATGCCGCGGTCCAGCTTCGCCGCATCCGGCTCGTAGCGACGATTCCAGAAAACGGCATCTGCCCCGCAATCGCCGATCAGGTTGCGCAATGTAGGCAGGTACGGTCCACGCAGAATGATCAGCCTCGAACCCAGGCGCTCCAATGAATCGGCGAGCTTTTTCAGTGAGTGATGCAACCACCACCGCGACGCGCCGCCCATTGCACATGCCCCGTGTTCCTCCGGCGACCAGACAAACGTTGGAATGACCGCTCCGCGATGTTTCGCAGCCGCACTTAGCGCGGGATTGTCCGCCAGCCGAAGATCGAGCCGAAACA
>CAZCGF010000115.1:5730-13681 GCA_964498115.1 uncultured Planctomycetaceae bacterium
TTCGCAGCCGCACTTAGCGCGGGATTGTCCGCCAGCCGAAGATCGAGCCGAAACAGTGCAATTGAACACGCCATTTACCCAATCGCTTTCTATCACTCGAATCACATATGCGCGACAAACTGACCGAGTTACCCTTCGGCAATTCGCGGATTCGTACCAGCCCCAGAGAAACATAATTCAGTAAGTCCGCGAGATCATGTTCATCCGGTCAAAGAGATAGACCGCGAAAAAGTCTGCCCGTGCAGTCGGTCTCTCTAGCCAATCGAGACAATCATCGTGCAAGTCGCTCTCATTCTGGAAACTGCTGCATCAACTCCAGACGGTCCGGATCATAGCCCAAGTCCGGGAGCCGTCCGACAATCTGTTCATAGACCGCGGCGTCGAGGGTTGGCGTACGGCTCAGGATCCAGAGAAAAGTCCGGGTCGGGTCGCCGACAACGGCATATTGGTAATCCGCGTCGAGGTCAATTATCCAATAGGGCGCCCCGAAGGGAAAGAAAAAATAGACTGTCAGTTTTGCATTCGTGGTCGGATCGGCCACCGTGGCGATTCCCTCAATTTGGCTGGCAATTCCCTGCCCGTCGGCCGTGCGGCAGGTGTTAATCACTCTGACGCTGCCGTCGGCATTAAGACTGTACTCAGCGGTCACACCGGTACATCCATTCTCAAATGACACCGGGTACTTCGCGATTTCGTACCACGTCCCCATGTATCTCGATATGTCGACGTTTTCGACAGTCTTTAAGGGTGGGCCGGCGTTCAGTGGAAAAAGCCCGCACCCGCTCGAGCCGGCGATTACCAGCGTGATTGCGAGTGCTGATCGCAGCAAACTCAGTCGAATAGTATTCAATAGCATCTGTCAATCTCCGGGTATTCGTTGCGGGTAATATTTGGCTCAGCCGATCTGCGGCCGTCCCGCCAGTGAATGGGCTCGATTGTCAGCGAGTTGCCACTGACGATCGGCGGCGAATCGGAATCTGCACTTCCGACCACTTGTCCCGCGAGTTCATTTCGGGTCCGTTGTAAAACAGTGCTCGCGGGTCGTCGGCCTCCTCCCACTCGGAGTTATTCGACAACCAGTCGCGGAGTCTGGCGATCCCCTGATTCACAAGTGACAGTTTGTACGGCCCGCGCATTCCAACGGCGACAACGATCATCGGCGGAATATCCTCTACGAGGATGCGACTATCTTTCGCATCAATGCCATTGGGGCCGAGCTCAGGCTTTCGATACACAAAGGACATGATCCACGACTCCGGCTTGACAGCCTCGGGAGCGCCAAGACCGTAGTAATTCATCTCCACCGGTGAAGTCATCGCAATCTCCCGCCGCTTGATGTGGTTGAACAGCGGGAAAAACGCGAAATTCATCCCCCAATCGGGCGCCATCGTGCCGCCGATTCCTGCTCGACGGACCATCGGGTAAAACTTCAGCTCAATTGCGTCAGGCGGGGAGGGCGCGGGATATCCCTCTGGTAGCGGCGTCGTGATTTGACAGCGCCCGCTCGAGTATTCGCCGTTAGAGAACGTAGTCTGCACATTGAGGTCCCCGCCGACGCGAATGACGTCTGCTTTATCATCGCCCGCGCTGCTGGTTCCCCCAAGAGCTAGTCGATCGAATCCACGAGTCGTCGAGTTGGCGTCGATGCCTTCTCGCTGGGTCCGAGGAGTCGGACGATGCAGGCTGCAGCCGACGAGGAATACTCCGCCCGCTAAGATGATGGCGAGTGAGATAAGGTTGATTGCCATAGCCACAGGCGGTTTCATGTTGGCTCCAGATTCTCTGGTGGGACAGCTTCCTTAAGTATCTCAGGCAGAAAGCGGCAGGACTCAGAAGAGATTTCCAGGTACCGCCGCTGTTCTGTCGTAAATTGCTTACCCGATTAGGCCATGGCGGGCTGCATGTGCCAGCGCTTCTGAATCGACTTGACCGAAAGGGCCTGATAGACCGCCGCAAAACCGACGAGGGTGTAGACGATTCTTGCCATGACCGACCCGGCGCCGAATATCGTGGCAACAAGATCAAAATTAGCGGCACCGACGAGGCCCCAATTAAGGCCTCCGACAACTAAAAGAACCGCTGCGATGACATCGACGGGTTTCATAATTTGTACTCCCTGCTCTGGTGTTGTTAGCACTTGGGGGCCGTCATTTCAGCCGCCTCATTTGGGTATTCGCCGGCCCGTGCCCTTTGGATTCATCCAAATTCACTTTTTTTCATCGCACCTTCTGCACGGGCGGCCAGAGCGGAATATGTCACCGTTATCCCAGCGAAACCCTCAAGAATCAGTCATGTGGGGCCGAATTCGGAAATGCGGAATCGCGGGAATTCGGCGAGGAATCAGACGATGCTTGGAAAGGGGGGCGAAGATCCCGACCGGCCGCGCGCCGTTGCTTACGACAAGGGGCCGTCAGTCGCAGGCCGCGTTGGAAACGAGGCGCCCTGCCAATGAGACGGCATCAACCGCGGACGTCGCGCAGCCGTCCGCGCCGAGTTCCGCCGACAACTCGGGAATCAGATTGAAGGGCGGTCCGCCGACGATAATCCTTACGTTTGCGCCGGCTGGTGCCGCGCGCATGGCGTCAATAAGGCTGCCGACCTCTCGCAGGTGAAGAAATGTGCTCGCCGAAATCGCCAGCACCTGCGCCTTACTTTCCTGGACGACTCGCACCGCCTCCACCGCCGGCAGGTTCGCGCCGAGGTACGTCACAGCCCATCCGTCGAGCTCGAAACAATCGGCCACCATTCGAATGCCGAGTTCGTGGAAATCGCCGCCGACGGATGCCGCCACGACCCCGAGATGGCGCGGCCTGCCCGGTTGGGCGAACTCGCGAAGCCGGATCATCACCTCCTGCGTCACTGCAGTCGCATAATGTTCATCCGCGACTGAAATCTCATTGCGATGCCACATCCGACCGATCTCGGCCTGGGCAGGCTGCAGAACATCGATGTACAGACTCGTGATCGGCGTTCCCGAGCGAGCGAGATTCAGGACCAGCTCGATGGCTTCCGCGCGCTTCGACATCAGCAGGCATTCGAGGTATTGCAAAACGACATCGCGACTCGGCAAGTTCGCTGCATCGACGAATTGTGATGACCGCGCCTTGGCCGTCGCCACTATCGCTGCATCGATGCACTCCGTTGCGGCGCGTGCTTCGAGGGCCGGCAACTCGTTGGCGATCACCGCGCGCATGTGATTGAGGCTGGCGGTAAGGTCTTCAACCCGGCCTTCCCTCGCTGCAATCGCTTCGCGGTTCCATAAAACGCTTTCTGAAAACACCGCGGGGCATCGAACCGCGACAGCCTGTGCCAGATAAGCAAGCCGTGCGTGAACATTGGCAACCCAGTCGCTGCGCCAGTTGCCTTTGTATCGCTCCGCGAGCGTGGGGTCTGCCTCAGCGTGTCGCTCGACTACCCATTGAGCGAGCGCATTTGACACCGCTTCAATCGAACGACTGATAAGTATGGCTTCCTGATTCATGGTTTGTCCCGGTCCCTCTGGTCGATCGGCCAGGTCGCGCGCGAATCAGTGCAGGGCGAACTGACCTCTTCGGATAGAAAGTGTATCGCACTCGAAAGCAGCTTTGCACGTACCCGAATCGGCAGGCGAGCTTCACTTCCTTCATTCATCGCCGGCGTCGCGCCGCTTGCGACGACGTCCTGTCCTTCTGGCGCCGCCTCGAAGTAATCAGCGATAAGTCGCTGCAGCTCTTGCCGCTGAATGTCCGAGATGCCTTTCTCAGCGTCTGCTGCAATCAGTTCCTTGAGCCGCTCTAATTCTTCGGCGGATTTAATCATGATGATGCCTCCCCGTCGAACGGCCCCGCCGAGGCGCGCTGCATGCGCTCGCGGACCTGAATCAATCCGCGGCGCACCTGTGTCTTGACGGTCCCAAGGGGTATCTGCAGATGATCGGAAATGTGCTGGTGCGTCCAGCCCTCGTACACTGAAAGGCGGAGAATGTTCTGTTGCTCGGGGCGAAGCGCGCGCATGGCTAGCTCAGCCCGTGCCGCTTCCTCAGCCAATTCAACGGTGTCACTGCCCGAGCCTGTCGAGTATCCAGCCGTATCTTCGATGGGCACCGATGCATCCCGATCCGGGCGACGCGAACGTCGGCGTTTGCTGTCAATCAGGCGTCGCCGGGCGATCGTTGCGACAAAAGTTGCCTCAGTTCCCAGTTCGGGGTCAAAGCGGCTCGCCGACCGCCAAAGGTCGATGAACACCTCCTGAACGGCGTCCTCAGCGTCGGCCCTAGCGCCGATCAATTTTCGCGCAAGCGACCAGACCAATCCTCCGTAGCGATCGATGCACTCACCGATCGCGGATGGCTCGCCGGCTGCTACCCGTTGAAGCAAATGTTGATGCACGTGATTCCCGGGAGTTCCCTCAGCTCGTGCAGGCGTCACGGAATGAGGAAAACACCCGGGCCGCCAGAGAAAAACCCACCATAACCTTACGTACCCGTTCAATGATAGGGCCTCCCGCTAGCCGGACCAATCTTCCCCAGTCTCTTCGCCGACCGAGCGAGATTGGATTCGTCTAAGGCGGCCATTGGAATGCTGAAGGCCACAATCTCCGATTTTTATTGAATACCTGAATCCAATCTCAGCGGGTCGGCGAAACGCTCTCTGAGTCCGTGAAGGAAACGGACACAAGACCCTCTACCCTGAAAGGGAAACCCATGAAATTGAAGATGATCGGTGTGACAAGTGCACTCTTCCTTGGCGCTGCCATAGTTTCGGCGCCTCTGAATGCGATGGCCGGCGACTGCAAAGGTAAGAAGGACATCGTAGATACGGCTGTCGCGGCCGGTTCGTTTAAAACCCTCGCGACCGCCCTGACCAAGGCAGGACTCATCGACGCGCTGAAGGGTTCCGGGCCGTTCACGGTGTTTGCACCCTCAGATGAGGCTTTCGCCAAGTTGCCCAAGGGCACACTGGAAAACCTGCTCAAGCCGGAGAACAAGGGTCGCCTGACCGCCGTCTTGACCTATCACGTCGTTCCCGGCTGCGTGCCCGCTGAAGAGGCAGTCAAGCTCACAAGCGCCAAGACGTTAAACAAACAACAGATTGATTTGGTCGCGAAGGACGGGACTTTGACCGTCGATGGCGCCAAAGTGGTGAAGACGGACATCGAATGCTCCAATGGAGTGATTCACGTCATCGATAGCGTGATCCTGCCCAGCGAAAAGGACATCGTTGCCACTGCGAAGGGCGCAGGGACGTTTAACACCCTGATCGCCGCGCTGAACGCAGCTGATCTTGCAAAGGTACTTCAGGGTGACGGCCCCTTCACCGTCTTTGCGCCGACCGACGAGGCCTTCGCAAAGCTTCCCGAGGGGACGCTCGACTCGCTGCTAAAGCCGGAAAGTAAGGACAAGCTCACCGCTATCCTCATGCTTCACGTGGCCTCCGGCCGAGCCTTTGCGGCGGATGCCCTTGAGGCGAACAAGATCCCGACGCTTCAGAAGGAGGACGTTCGTGTGCGAGTCGTGGATGGTAAGCCGCGGGTCAATGATGCAGTCATCATCAAGACGGACATTGACGCGGCAAATGGTGTGATTCACGTCATCGACACGGTGCTGATGCCCAAGGATGACAAACGAATGGGAGCAACTGATGCCCGCGGACTGATTAACCTGGCGATTCGCCGTGGCGTTCCGTTGTTCAACCAGGGCGATAAGTCCGCATGTGCGGCGGTCTATGAGGTTGCGGCAAGTGGACTGCTGTCAATGGACATTGACGACGCCTCACGCGTCCGATTGAGCCGTGCCCTAAGCATGCTCGAAAGAAGTCACGACGCAGGCGAAAAGGCCTGGATCCTGCGGCACGCCCTGGACGCTGTACACGAGAATATGTAGGAGGGGGCGGACTCCAGGTGAGCGCCTCAACGGAGTAAGTCTGGAGTCTTGTTCGGCCGCGACCGTGTCATAAGTACGGTCGCGGCCGTTTTTTTGACTCATGCAATTCGATGTGCGCTTATGATAAAGCCCCGGGAAAACCGCCCGGGGCTTTTGCGTTTCAGAGTTAATCAACCGCGGATATCGCGCTGACCTGAGTTACTTCAGCTCCACAGACCAATACGCATTGTCCAAAAAGGCCTTCCAGCTTGCATATCGATCGTCCGCCAGCTTCACCGTGATCACCGGGTTTCGCTTCGGCTTCTTCGGCGTGCTGATCAGGTGCATGCCCGCCATCTCCGGCGTTCGGCCGCCCTTGCGAATGTTGCACTTCAGACAGGCGCAGACAATGTTCTCCCACGACGTCTTGCCGCCCATGCTCCGCGGCACAACGTGATCCAGCGATAGTTCCGTCGTCGAATGCTTCTTGCCGCAGTACTGGCACTTGTTCTCATCCCGGGCATACAGATTGCGCCGGTTGAACTTGACCTGCTGCCGCGGCAGGCGATCGTAGAATGCCAGTCGAATGATTCGCGGGACCGCGATGTCAAACCGCACCGTGCGAATCCAGTCGTGCGCATCCGGCTCGAACTCGCGCGCCAACTCAGAAAGCTCGCACCATTCCATAAAATCGTACGAGGCATACTGGCCGCGCTCGATGTGCACGACTTCGGCCAGTTCCTTAAAGAGCAGGGAAAAGGCCCGCCGGACATTCACCACGCGAATGGCCAGATAGTTCTGGTTCAAAACCAGCACGTTACAACTGAGACCGCCAGCATGGGCGTACATAGGACAATCCCGGTTTCTTGGACGACGCGGCTGGCGAATGCGGCTGAGGGGCCCCTGGCGAGAGATTCTCCGACCGCCGGGGAGACGCCCTGAACCCTCGCCCACTGCGTGGTCAAATACTACTACTTGATAGTAGGGATTGGAGGACCATTCTGCAAGGGTCTGGGCACAAACGTGTTCGACCGTCCGCCCGGACGCTGTTGCACTTCGATGATGGTCGTCCGCATTATGGGGCCGGGTCAAAACGGAAGATCGGATCCATCAGCTTGACCCCGATGACCTCGGCCACCATCCGGTCCTTGATAAGCGCTAGCTTTAAGGTGTCCACCTTGAACGCCGCGTCGAAGTTGCTTTCGATGGCGCGGCCCATGCCTTCGAGCACCAGCAGGTCCGATTGTTCGGCGGCCCGGCAGCAGGGTCCCGAAAGATCCGCCAGGTCGATCAGCGGCGCACCGCATCCCGTCTCAACAATGGTGATAAGTTCTCGCCTAACCAGGTCAGACAGCTTGGTGTCCAGTTCCATGAGCCGGGGCAAGAGCGCGATTAGCTCATCGGCGGTGATGTCGTTAAGGGCGGGTCGCGTGTTTGCCGCTAGCACGACGTAAATGCCGCGGTCGGCCAGCTCGCGGGCCATGGGGATCGCGCCCAGCAGAATATCCGGCCCCGCGTTGTCGACAAAGAAGATAGCCCGGCGATAGCCCCCTTGGGCCAGCCGGTCCTTCCATGCATCGAGGTGATCGATGGGCCAAGGCCGAGATTTGAGTCCTTGTCGAGCCGAGCGGAAGTCAAACGTCCCGGACTCAAACGCCTCAACCACCGCCCGCGATCCCATGTCGAAGAGATTGCCTGCGAACAGCCCCCTCGCCAGTAAGTCGATTCGTTCCTCAGGCGGGTCCGCATCGACTTCTGCAATCACAGCGGCATAGAGTCCCAGGGCGAGTTCATTCTCGCGATGCTTGAGATCGAGAAATGGATCGTGAATCCCATGTGCGGCAAATTGCTCTTCGCGATAGATCGTCAACTCCAGAACAGTCAGCCGGCCGCGCAGGTCCGGCCGCTGTCGGATTGCCGCAAGACCCGCCAGGTAACTTCGACTGAACTCGGGCCAGACGGCCTGCTGATCGAATCTGCTATCCCCCAGCGGGAGTCGCGCCAGTGTCTCAAGATGGCGCTCGAAAAGCGTCAACCAATAGTCCTGCACCTCCGGCCCGTCAGTCAGAAGGTTCTGAATGCATGGGCGATACGACTCAGGTTTCAGCAATA
>CAZCGF010000116.1:0-1868 GCA_964498115.1 uncultured Planctomycetaceae bacterium
CCGCCACAAGTGTTGGCACAATTCGCGAAGGCCTTGTGTCACCTTATGTCACCTTGGAATTGGACGCTTAAACCCGCCGAATTGTCGCCCCCAAACCGTTGGAATGCGCCTCAGCGAGGCGACGTCACGTCCAGCCAGTTCGGCCCCCAGGCAACGTCCACCTTGATCGGCACCGTCAATTCAATCGCCTTCGACATTTCCTGCGAAATCATCGCCGCCTCTTCTTCGACGCAATTCTTCGGGACTTCGAAGACCAGTTCGTCGTGGACCTGGATGATCATCTTCGACGGCCGCTTCTCTTCGCGAATGCGGCGGTCGATGGCGATCATCGCCCGTTTGATCATGTCGGCGGCGGAGCCCTGCACCACCGTGTTCACGGCGAAGCGCTCCGCGGCGCTGCGGACCGCCTGGTTGCGCGAGGAGATGTCGGGAATCGGCCGGCGTCGCCCGAGGATGGTCTGGACGTAGCCGTGGCGCTTGGCGTGGTCGACGCATTCGTCGAGGAAGCCGCGAATCTTCGGGTAGCGCTCGAAGTAGCGGTCGATGAAGATCTTCGCCTGGCCGACGTTCATGCCGGTCTGCCGGGCGAGGCCGAAGGCGGACTGCCCGTAGATGATGCCGAAGTTGACGGTCTTGGCGCTGGAGCGCTGCTCGGAGGTGACCTGCTCGATCGGCACGCCTTCGATCTGCGAAGCGACGAAGGCGTGAATGTCGCGGTCCTCGCGGAAGGCCTCGGCCAGGGCGGAGTCTTTGCTGAAGTGAGCCAGCACGCGCAGCTCGATCTGCGAGTAGTCGGCCTTGAGCAGCACTTCATCCTTCCCGCCGGGCACAAACGCGCGGCGGATGCGCGCCCCCAGCGGCGTTCGGATGGGGATGTTTTGCAGATTCGGGTCGCTGCACGAGAGCCGCCCGGTAACGGCGCCGGTCTGGTGGAAGCTCGGGTGAATGCGGCCGGTCTTCGGCGAGATCATCTCCGGCAGGGCGTCGACGTAGGTGCCTTTGAGCTTGGCAAGTTCACGGTATTCGAGGATGAGCTTGGGAATGGGGTCGTTGGTCTGCTCGGCGAGGACATCGAGCACTTCGGCGTCGGTGGAGCGGCCGGTCTTGGTCTTCTTCACCACCGGGAGCTTACGCTCGTCGAAGAGCACTTCGGCGAGCTGCTTGGTGGAGTCGATGTTGAAGGGACGCCCGGCGATGCCGTGGATCTCATCGCGCAGGCCGAGCAGACGCTCGGACATCTCGTTGGAGAGCCCGGCGAGAAGCTGTGTGTCGATCGTGACGCCGAGGAACTCCATCCGGGCGATGACATCGACGAGCGGCAGCTCCAGATCTTTGAAGAGCGAGGTGAGCGTCGGATCGGTCATCTGCCCGCGAAGGACGTTGCAGAGTCGCCAGGCGATGTCGGCATCCTCGCAGGCGTATTCGCAGGTGCGGTTCGTGGGCACCTGGTCGAAGGTCGTCTGATGCTTGCCTTTGCCGATGAGGTCGTGGGTCTTGATCTTGCGGTAATGGAGCAGTTCCTCGGAGAGCTTGTCGATGCCGTGCGAACCGCGCATCGGATCGAGAATGAAGCTGGCGAGCATCGAGTCAAAATCGACGCCGTGAACCTCGATGCCGGCCGCCTTGAGGACGACGATGTCGTACTTGAGATTCTGTCCGCACTTCTTGATGCGTTCGTCTTCAAAGATGGGCTTCAAATGACGAATGGCGACATCCTGCGGGATGAGGCCGCCGACGCCGCGCACGGCGATGTAGTAGGCGTGATCGGCCTCGAAGGAAATGCTGATGCCGCAGAGGTCGGCGGTGGCCGGGACGAGACCGGTCGTCTCGGTGTCGAAGGCAAATGCCGGGAGCTTGGCAAGTTTCGC
>CAZCGF010000116.1:1968-13524 GCA_964498115.1 uncultured Planctomycetaceae bacterium
AGCTTGGGGGTCAGTTCGTCGGCGTGTGCGATGATCTCGGCGACGGTGCCGTACTTGCCGAGCAGATCGGCGGCCTTCTTGGGACCGACGCCGGGGACGCCGATGATATTGTCCACACTGTCGCCGATGAGCATCTGGGCTTCGACGGCCTTATCGGGACCGTAGCCCTTTTCCTCGATCATCGCGGCGACATCGACGACGCGATCCTTGCCGGGGTCGAACATGAAGACATGCTCGCCGAGCAATTGATCGAGGTCCTTGTCGCGACTGACGAGGTAGATGTCGAAATCGGCGGCGTATTTGCGACACAGTGTCGCCAGGATGTCATCCGCCTCGTAGCGCTCCTTGCGGAGAATCGGCACCTTCATGGCCTGGAGTATGGAGACGATGCGGTCGATCTGAGGCGGGAGATCTTCCGGCGGCGGCTCGCGGTTGCCCTTGTAGCTCGCGTCGAGGTCCACACGAAAGACGGTCTCGTCGGCGACGTCCATCGTCATGGCCAGATAGTCGGGCTTTCGATCGCGCAAGAGGCCCAGGAGCATCTGCAGGAATACGTGGACCGCGCGCGTCTGTTCGCCGGTCGGCGAGGTCAGCGCGCGGAAGGGTGCATAATAGGCGCGGTAGATTTGAGCGTGGCCATCGATGAGGTAGAGGGTTTTTCGCGGCATTTCGAGTGGGCCTCGCGGGGCCGTTTTCTGCGGGGCGCGACGGAATGTCAAGCCGGGGCGAGATCGGGAATCGCGCCGGGCCCATAAGTACGACAGTCGGATAACTGTCAGCTTGCGGATTTGCGGACGGCCGGCCGGGCGGTCGCTTAAAGCGGCCTGGATACGGGTCCGGACGTTGACATTCGGGGTTGGTTCGCAGATACTTAAGTGTGCTCTGCTGTGCCGAGAGCTGAGTAGGCCTACCGGACGGTACCCACCCCAGCGGAGCGACCGAGACTACAGCGAATAGCCACACTGCCGGGGGGCGGTATCCGAAGATAACTGCGGATAAGCCCACAGCGTCGAATACGAGGAGAAGCCATGGCGGGAGCAGTTCCCCAGCAACGCGGAGGATCCAACGCGACGACGATCGGCATGGTCGTTTCCATCATCGTCGCCGTGCTGCTACTGGGCGCCCTGATATGGCTCATCACCCAGCAGGAGCAGCTTCGCCAGAACTCCGATCAGGCCGTGGCGGCGCGGATTCGGACCAGTAAAGAACTGGAAGACTTGAAGGCATCTGCAGGCTTGGTAGTCGCCGCCATGACCGGCGACGCGAACGAGGCCCCTGTCTCGGCGCGCAACAAGCTGGAAGCGTCTCTCGCGAAAATCCGCGATGACGGGCGGGTTCCCGCTCCCGAAGAGATCACCGCGACGATCGGTTCAGTCGGCGTGATCGATCAACTCTATCAACTCTACATTGGTGAACTTGAGGCGAAGGCGAAGCTGATGACCGGCTTCGACAAGGCGAACGCCGACCTGAAGGATGCTCTGGCCGCCAATTCCGATCTGCAGAAGAAGCTGGCCGATGATCTTTCAAAGTTGAAGTCCAAGGTTGACGAGCTGCAAAACGCCAAGAGCGAGTTCGAACGGATCAAGTCCGGCGAGACCCAGGCCCTGGCGAGCCAGATCAGCGCGAAGCAGGATGCCCTGGACGCACTGCGGCGCGAGTCCGTTGACATGCGTCGAAAGGCCCGAGACGAACTCCTTCGGCGTGAGTCATTGCTGGATCAGCAGCGCGAGGCGCTCGCTTCGCTGCGCGGCCCCGGCATCGACGCCGGACAGGAACTGGCCATTGCCCAGACGCCGGTTGGTACGGTAATGCGTGCTCTGCCTGGCGATTCGCTGGTGCACATCGATCTTGGCCGCGAAGACAACGTGCGACTGGGCATGAGCTTCAGCGTTTACTCGGCCGAGGAGCGGATTCCGGCGGACGGCCGGGGTAAGGCGCACATTGAAGTCGTCAGCGTCGATCGCCGAACGGCCGAGTGCCGGGTCACGACGCCGCCGTCTCCCGACAATCCCATTCTCGAAGGCGACAGTATCGGCAACATCGTGCTGAGCCGTGACCGATCGAAGAAGCAGCGATTCTGCATCGTCGGTCAGTTTGACATCGATTTTGACGGAACCGCGGACGTTCGCGGGCCCGAGGCCATTGCGGCGCTGGTAAAGCGATACGGCGGCGAAGTGGTCGATCATGTGGACGCGACCACGGATTATGTCGTTGTCGGTCTCGAACCGCCGTACGCCCCGTCCAACCTGACGCTTGAAGGTCGCCGAGGCGCCGAAGAGCCGATTGAAGATGCGACCGCGTCGGATGAGTCGGCTGACGAAGACAGCGATGACGCCGAGGTATCTGACGACGAGGAAGAGTCTTCGGACGATGAGGAAGCCTCGGAAGACGAGGATGCTTCGGACGATGAAGAGGCGTCTGACGATGAGGAAGACGAGGCATCCGACGATAGCGATGACGAAGACGCGGACGCCGATGAGGACGAGGACGCGGATGCCGAAGAAGATGACGCCTCAGACGACGAAGACAGCGACGACTCTGATGATGAAGACGCCGAGTCCGACGAAGAGGGCATCCCCGCAGGCGATGAGGATCCTTCTGACGACGAGCCGCAGGCCGCGGACAGCGCTGCCGCAGCACCGTCTGTTCCCACCATCGCCCGCAACCCGGTCGTCGATCCCACGCAGTCGCCGCGAATTCGAAGGGCGATGAGCGAGCGCGATCGTTACGACGAAGCGATCTATCGGGCGAGGATGTTCTCCATTCCTCGATTGCCGCAGGATCGTTTCTTCAACTTTGTCGGGTTGGAAAGCGGCCGTGAGGCAGCTCGGGCGCTGGATCAGTAAGCCGATCACCCGATGGGCGACGACGCGATCATCCATTCCAATTAAGTCTGGTCGAGTGGCTTTCAGAAGCGCGGCTGCTTCTTGCGCTTCTTTGTCTGCGCTTCGCGGCGGGATGATTGGAGTTGACGCGCCTCTTCGGCCTTCTTGGCCAGTCGCTCCAGCAGCCCCGGCGGTTTGCCGTTGGCGCCGCCCGGACCACCTCGGTCATCGGCCCGGCCTTCGTCCGGCGGGCGCTTCTTCAATTCAAAATCGCCGCGTTCATCCTTCTCACGAATGTGCTTCTTGATGCGATACTGCTCGGCCATGCCCAGCAAGTTTGAGGAGAGGATGTACAGATTGAGCCCGCTGGGGAAGTTGTAGAAGAGGAAGCCGAAGAAGATGGACATGATGTTCATCATTTTCTGCTGCTGGGCCATGGGGTCGGGAACCGGGTTTCCGTGCTCATCGAGCTTGGGGGCAGCCGGCACGGCGGGCTTGGTCAGCTTCTGCATGAACTTCTGCTGCGCGTACATGGTGATGGTCATAATGATCGGCAGCAGGTTGAACCCGGTGATCGGGCCGGTCATCGCGCCGAGCAGGGGAATGTGAAAGCTGGTGTTGAAAGGAATCAGGGCGTCCGGCGAGGACAGATCGTTGATCCAGAAAAAGAACGGCTGGTGTCGCATGTCGACGTTGGTGTTCAGCGTCGTCCACAGGGCGACCCAGATAGGCATCTGCAGGAACATCGGCAGACAGCCGAGGATACTGCCGGCGGGGTTCACGCCCTCTTCACGATAGAGCTTCATCGTCTCTTCGTTGAGCTTCTGCTTGTCGTTCTTGTATTGCTGCTGGATCGCCTCGATCTTCGGCTTGATGGACCCCATCGATTTCTGCATCTTCATCATGTTGACCTGACCCCGCTTGGTGATGGGGTGCAGGATGGTACGCACGATGACGACGAGAATGATGATGGCGATGCCGTAGTTGCCGACGACGCCGTAGAGCTTCGTCAGCAGCCAGAGCATTCCGACGGTGATGACGCGGAAGGTGCAGCCCGACTGATCGACGTGCTGCGCAATGTCATAATGGCGCTCCGCGGCCTGGGGCATGGACGCCCAGAGCTTGCTGCTCTTGGGGCCGCAGAATGCGTCGGAGGTGAGCGTCACCTTTGTTCCGGGCGCGATGGTGCCCGTGGAAAGAATCTGTTCAAAAGTCAGATCGTCGACCGCCGAAGAATCGTCGAAGAGTGTCTTGCCGGTCACTTTCACGAGGGCGTCGGGCCACGCCTGTTTCGCCTTGTCAGACGGCAGCGGACAGACGATGCAGGCGAAATACTTGCTGCCCAGGGCGGTCCAAATGGTGTGCTCACCTTCACCCGGCAGTAGCTCCATCTCGGCGCCTTCGCTCTTGAAGACGTCGGATCGCATGGCGTGCTGACCATCTGTGATCTTGCCAGTCGGTTCGACGATAGCCGAAACGATGCGGCGAAACTCGCGCTGCGGATCGTCGTTCTTGATGCCGACGGGCCCGCGCACGGTGAGGATCAATTCTCTCGGCTGGTCGGTGAGGTTTTCTATTTGCGTCCGGATCGCCAGATGATATGCATGTTTATCCAGTTCATAGATGCGGCTCAAACGAAACGCCGGACGACCCTCGTCGGTGATGAAGGTGCTCAGTACGGCCTGCTGCCCATTGTCGGTCTGGCTCTTTTCGACCTGCCACATGCCTGCCGACACGTCGAGTTCACCGAGCGTCGTTTCCTTGTTCTTTCTGATTTTGACATGTTCCAGTACGAACGACTCAATACTGCGATCGGTCCTGGGATCTACGACGGGTGATAGCAGCACGTATGGATCGTCGTCCGGGTTCTTTCGATCCTTGGCGACATGATTGCGGTGCCGTGCGAGCGTGATGGACTCGACGCCGGCGCCGCGCGGCGTGATCACGACCTTCATTTCATACGGATTGTCCTCAGACGCATTGTCGTCACCGAGCGCGACGGTCGAACTGTCCACGGCGGAGGAGATACTCCACTGGGCAGCGGGTGCGTTTGAAGCGGGCGGGGCACTCGCGATCTTCGGCACTTCACCGGAGGGCTGAGAAGCGGAATTTTCGGTCTGGGCCAAGCCGGTATCTGGCGAGGGCGCACCTGACTGCGTCGTCGCCTGGTTTTGCGGCGCCTTGACCGGCGGATACATGACCTCCATCAGCTTGAACCAGCCCACCATGATGAGCAGGCACAGGCTGAAGGCGATCATCGTTCGTTTTGCCTGACTATCCATTTGAATCTTTCAGGATGCGGGAATTCGAGGCGGCACGCAAGGCCCGGCGGCGGAGAGGGATGTGTCGCTTATTTTCCTTCAAAAAGCCTCATTCCGAGGAAGTCGTCGAGGTTGGGGTTATCTCGGATCCGCTTCGCCGTCACCTGGATGTTGTATTCGACGCGGATGAACTCGACTTCGTCGCCGTCGACGATCACGTAGGCCGCGCGCGGGTCTCGATCGCGCGGCTGACCGACCGAGCCGACGTTGATAATGACTTTCTCGTCGCCGATCGTGTAACGGCGGTCGTCGCCCAACTCGTCGGGCGGCTCGAAATAGGGATCATCGACGAAGACGCCCGGCACATGGGTATGACCGCAGAAGCAGGTAAGCTGCTCCATGCGCTCGAAGTTCGCCAGCAGCTTCTGCGGCGCGGTGAAAACGTCGTCGGGGAAAAGGTATTCATTGATCGGTTTGCGCGGCGAGCCGTGGACGAAGAGCAGGCCGTCCATCTCATTGCGCGGAGACAGGCCGCCCAGGAAACGCCATCGGGCATTTCGCTTGTCGGCGTCCTTCTCGTCCTCCAGCGCGGTGCGGGTCCAGAAAGCGGCCTTCTCGGCGGCGACGTTGAAATTCGCGGGTTCGTAAAAGACGGCGTGGTCGTGATTGCCACAGAGGCTCCACTTGCACGTCTTGGCCACCAGGTCCAGACAATCCGCCGGGTCGGGCCCGTAGCCGATGATGTCGCCGAGGCAATAAACCGTGTCGATGCCGCGCTGGTTGATGTCGCCCAGCACGGTCTTAAGGGCTTCGAGGTTCGAGTGAATGTCTGAGATTATGGCGAACATGCGGTTGGATTGCCCGGTCGGTATTGCCCCTGAGGCGTGTCTTTATTCCTGAATCAGCCGCCTGATTTCTGGGGGGCGCTGGCCTCGTCGATCAGCATGATGGGGATCCCCTCTCGGACCGGATAACGCAGACCGCAGCCCGATCCGGTGCATTCCAGCCACGCCTCAGCGTTTTCACCCTGCTGGGCGGCCTTCTGTTCGACGGGCTTCTTGCAGCTCGGGCAGACCAGGATGTCGAGCAAGTCCTTGTCGATCATGTGCTTAAGGCTCCAGCGGTCGTGTCATCGACAATCCCGAGGCGGTCCCGGGCGCGAATCCATGATGCTAGGGAAACGGAAAGCGGGCGTCAATTGTGCAGGGTTGGGTGCGTTTTTTGAGAATCGCAGGAACGAGCCTTCACCTCGAATGGAGTTCTTGCGCTATGGAACCGAGGCCGAAGTTACGTGCGTATGGGATCGCGTGAGCCATCGCCTTCGGGTGGCTGTTCTCGCCGGTTTCCTGAGTAGCATTCCAACGAAGAGGATGGCCGATACGCTCGGCTCAGGGATGACGGCAAGCCACGCCTCCTGAACGCCTGCAGGATTGATGCCCCAACCGGTGATTCGAGTGCCGTCCGCCGAAATTCCAGTGGCTTGCGTCAACATCCAATTGCCTAAGTCGATCCCTAAATGCAATTCGAGATACTGCTTGAGATCGAGCGTGCCGTGGGATTCATCCCAAATGAATCCTGAGCCAGACGAAGTCGTACCAACGACAATGGAACCGTCATGGCTGACAGCCAACGCTCGGCCGGACCCCAAGCTTGTCATCCCTGTTGACTCACGCCACAAGTAAGCATCATAAGTACCAGAAAGCACCCGATACCCCACGACGGTCGAGCCGTCGCCGGAAACAGCGATGGCGTCTCCGCCGGTGGAGCCGCCCAACTGGTTGGCCAGACTGACCATACCAGTTGCCTGCGTCCACCTGAATGGCTCAAGTACTCCGCCTGGAGCGGCAGAGGTAACGACCGCCCCAACAATTACTGAAGCATCGAATGAAGCTGAATTGGCCCAGCGGAGTCGTATTCCGTTGGGGACATCGCCCAAGCTCATCGGCTGACCCGCGCTGTTCCATCGGATGGCCAAGTGTATGTTCTGCCAGACGGAAAAAGCACCTCCAACAGTCGTCAATCCGTCTCCAGAAACCCCTGCAGCCCGGATTGATTCAGTGCCCGATACGACTCCCAGAAGGGTAGCGCCACTTGGCGTCCATCGATATGCCCATGCAGGACCGCCCTGTCGGGAGGCATTCCCAACAACGACGTTTCCGTCCGCGGATACGCCCAGCGCCTCTGACGCAAAAAAATTCTCCGGCAGTGCGCCAATTGGGATAACACCGGTCTCAGCTGTCCATCGAAAGCCGCCGCCGCGGGAATAACCCGGGAACCCCGATGCGTATCCCACGATCACTTCGCCGTTCGCGGAGATTGCGTTGGAAGTGCTTGTTGCGCCGATTGTTCCGAGGCCGAAGAGACCCGTCGGGGTCGGCACATTGGCAGCGTGCAACGCATTTGCGGCAATTATTGATTGAGTGAATAGAACAATCGCACATGCGACCAAACGAGCGACGGTCGGGGGATAAAGCCGGCCCGGAGTGCTCATGAGCACCTCCCTCCTGACTCGAATGATAATTGAATCTGCCCTCCATTTTCAAGTCGAAGTGGATGGGCTACGCGCAGCCTTTTCCCGCTGCATTTGCCTCAATGCCGCTCGTACAAGAAGCGAATGGGTACTTCAGTGTAGAAATCGGCGGTTGGCAATCAACGGGGACTTGATGGGGTCTCTTCGTCCGCCGTCCCTGCAAGCGAGGCGTTGTCATCGCCGTCGCCCTTGCTCATCGCCGAGGGCGCGGGCTTCCAGCTTATCTCGATGGAGACGTCGCTGATTTCAACCGAGGCCGAGAGCGACTCTGCATCGCCGGCGCTGGTGTCGCAGCGGCCGGAAACGATCAGGTAGTAGCCGCGATCCGGCTCGAAGCGGGCGTCGAAGACCAGCTCCTGCTGATTGCCTGACGACTTCGGCCCGCTGCCGATGGTCGTGGCGAGCAGGTTGGCGTTCTTTAGTTCAGCGCCGATCGAGTCTTTGATGAAGAAGGTGAGGGCGCTGGTTGCCGTCGGCGCGCCGGTGGTCGCATCGGCGGGCGGCGTACTCATGTCGTTTGACTCGTTGACCTTCAACCGCACTTTGACGACGGCGTCGAGCGACTTACCCGTCTTGTTGTCGAAGGTGTAGCCGAACTGAAATTCGCCCCAGGCGCTGCCATCCTTCTGGCACTCGGCGCGGCACATCGCCCCGGCCGGACCGCTGCGCTTCGACTCGCCGCGGCCCGCGCCGACCTGTCCGGAACGAAACGAGGTGTAATTGAAATCGGCCGGGCCCGGTACGGTCAGGCCGCCGGATGACGCCGCCGCAGAGTCGATATCCGGCCGCTCGGCCTCGGGTAATTTCACCTCGGCCGTTGTCCCGCCGCCGCCGCAGCCGGTCACCATCAGCGCAAGGGTCGTCATCCCCCATACCGCACACCGCGAGACCGTGGCCGAGTAATTTGTTTGCATGATGGCGGTTAGCGTAAGACGGTCGCTAAATCGTGTAAAGCGTCTACAGGATTCGCCGGTACGCCGGGACATCTGAAATGCCGGGACCAATTAAGAAACGGTCGCCGGACGGGGGGCGGCCCTTGCTTGCCCGATCCGAAGGCCGAGGCGACAATCGCCGCGCTCCCATGCCTGCCGAAAGGGGCGGGGCCATGCCGCCGTGCGGGGCAAAATGCGGAAGGCACGAAAGGACCGACAACATGACCCAGAGCAGCCACAGCCTCGAGCATCACGGCATCAAGCCGGGCAAGAGCGTGTATCACAATCTTCCGGCCGCCGAGCTTGTCGAGCAGGCCATCTCCCGAAAAGAGGGGCATCTGACGAGGTTCGGGGCCCTTGCCGCGCTGACCGGCAAGCGAACCGGCCGATCGCCGAATGACAAGTTCGTCGTGAAGGATGCCGCCACTGAATCGACCGTCGCATGGGGCAAGACTAACCAGCCGATCACTCCCGAGACTTTCGACAAGCTGCACAAGCGGTGCGTCGAGTATCTCGGTCAACAGGACCTGTTCGTCGTCGATGCCTATGCCGGGGCGGACCATAAGTACGGCATGCCGATTCGCGTGGTAACGCCAAAGGCCTGGCACGCACTGTTTGCCCGGCAACTCTTCCGCCGGCCGTCGGCCGATGAGATCGCCAGGAGCGTTCCCGAGTTTGTCATTCTTGCCGCGCCGGACAGCCACGCCGACCCGAAGACTGACGGCACCAACAGCGAGGCCTACATCGTCGTCAATTTCACGAAGAAGATGGTGCTGATCGGCGGCACGCACTACGCGGGGGAGATCAAGAAATCCATCTTCACGGTGATGAACCACATCCTGCCGGACAAGAGCGTGTTCCCGATGCACTGCTCGGCGAACGTCGGGCCCGGCGGGGATGTCGCCTTGTTCTTCGGCCTCTCCGGCACCGGCAAGACCACACTCAGCGCCGATCCTGACCGGCGGCTGATCGGCGATGACGAACACGGCTGGTCGGATCGCGGCGTGTTCAACTTCGAGGGCGGGTGCTACGCGAAGTGCATCCGGCTCTCCAAGGAGCGCGAGCCGCAGATTTTCCATGCCCTGCGATTTGGCGCGGTGCTTGAAAACGTCGTCGTCGATCCGGTCACGCGGGCCGTCGATTTTGACAATGACAAGTACACGGAGAACACCCGCGCGGCGTACCCGGTGGAATTCATTGACAATGCAATCCCCGAGGGGCTGGCGAACGCGCACCCGAAGGCGGTTGTGTTTCTGACATGCGACGCGTTCGGCGTTTTGCCGCCGATCTCGCGGCTGACGACGGCGCAGGCGATGTATCACTTCCTCAGCGGCTATACCGCCAAGCTCGCAGGCACCGAGGCCGGCGTCGGCAGCGAACCGCAGGCGACCTTCAGCACGGGGTTCGGGCAGCCGTTCCTGACGCGGAGCCCAATGGTGTATGCGAAGATGCTGGCCGAGAAGATCGCGAAGCATGGCTCGACGTGTTACCTGATCAACACGGGCTGGTCGGGCGGGGGATACGGCGTGGGTCAGCGGATCGCACTGCCGGCGACGCGGGCCATGGTGTCGGCGGCCCTGCGCGGCGATCTGGAAAACGTCTCGACGACGACGGACCCGGTGTTCGGGCTGCACATTCCCGCGAAGGTGACGGGGGTTGATCCGGAGCTGCTCGTTCCGCGAAACCGCTGGCCGGACCAGGCGGCATACGACGAGAAGGCGAAGGACCTGGCGCAGCTATTCATTAAGAACTTCGAAAAGTTCCCGGATGCGACGGCGGACGTGAAGGCGGCGGGGCCGAAGGGCTGATTGGCCAGGTAGCCCGGCATGCTATCTTGTTTGTAGTGCCGATTGATACCCTGAGGGCGCCAACATCAATTGGGATGCGCAAATCAAGCGACATGCAATAATAGGAGGACCGCGGTGAGAAACACTTCCAAGAATCGTTTGCTTGCCTATCTTGCATCGGCATTCTTTGAGATCGTGCTTACGGGTTGCGTTGCAGATCCTTCGACCGTCAATGGCCGCCTTGGCTCGTGCATGAGTGCCGCAAATCCGGATTATTCTTCTGAGGGCCCCAAAGAATCACTCTTGCTCTGGGAAAGGCCGAATGTGGCTGATCGCCTTTACTGTCCCGCTGTAAAGGGGCTTTGTGCTTTCTGCAACGAGGCTGGCGAAGTTTGGGGTATTCAGGCGGCGTACTGGTCGGACAGTGAACGCAAGCTCCATTGCCTCATAGATGTTGATGTTCCAGAGACATTTCTCGAGCCGCCTGAAAAGCCGACAGAGGATTACTTAACAGAAGGCGATATTGCATTGCAAGAGTACCACCGCGAGCCGAGGGAATGGTGGGGCGACTCTACTCCAAACTCGCTTCCTTTGTGGAGAGTCGTTGAGGGCAACGAGCGGCTAAAGAAAAATGAAGCGCATGCGATTCATGCGGCTATTCAGAGCTATGACGATTTCCCGATTGGAGATCGGCGCGGAATCTCTCGTGAGATCAAGCCTCTCCCGCCAGAAGATATGGAGTCTTACCTGTATTGGTTTGCGGGTCTCTTTCCTCACCCGTCGAGGTTTCCAACAGAAAAAGGCCGCCTGCAACCGGGCGATGACCTGGGCGTTCGAGGTACCTTCATTCGAGACGTCCTCGGTCGCTGCTTCGCGTCATTTGATCTAACTGGACTCGACACTCCGGGTTTCCGCAAATCGCTCAAGTTTCGATTCATGTGGGATACGGAAGTTGAAGTGTCGCGGCTGGACGAGCGACGTGTGCGCATCGAGGCAAGCATCTATTTCAAAAAACTGCCCGCTGAAGACTCAATAAAAAAGCAAAGGGCTGCAACTGCCTTGGACGGTAACTCTGCGAAGTAGCAATAAGGTTTTCCGATCCACGGATAGGTCGCTAGGGTCCAAGCATACTCATGAAATCATTTCGTAAAGAACTGTGGTTCGAGCTCAAAACCCGGCGGGGGTATGTGAACATCACGCCGCAGGTGGAGGCGGCGATTG
>CAZCGF010000117.1:0-13397 GCA_964498115.1 uncultured Planctomycetaceae bacterium
GTCCAAATCTCCGAAGGATAAAAGCCACCATGACCGTCGCCGCCGCCGAACCGAAGAAGTACACCAAGGCCGATTTCCAGACCGACCAGGAAGTCCGCTGGTGCCCCGGATGCGGGGACTACGCGATCCTCTCCGCCGCGCTCCAGGCCTTCGCCGGCCTCGGCGTCGCCCGCGAGAAGATCGTCTTCGTCTCCGGCATCGGCTGCTCCAGCCGCTTCCCCTACTACATCAACAGCTACGGCATCCACAGCATTCACGGTCGGGCCCCCGCGGTGGCGACCGGCGTGAAGGTGGCCAATCCCGACTTGTCCGTCTGGGTCGTCACGGGCGACGGCGACGGCCTCTCCATCGGCGGCAACCACCTGATCCACCTGATCCGCCGAAATCTGGATATCAACATCCTCCTGTTCAACAACCGGATCTACGGTTTAACCAAGGGGCAGTACTCGCCGACCTCCGAGCTCGGCAAGAAGACCAAGTCCAGCCCGTTTGGCTCCGTGGACAATCCGCTGCACCCGCTCTCCATCGCCATCGGCGCCGAGGCGACCTTCGTCGCGCGGACCATGGACGTGAATGTGAAGCACCTCGCCGAAACGCTCCTGCGCGCCGCGAACCATAAGGGCACGTCGTTCGTCGAGATCTATCAGAACTGCAACGTTTTCAACGACAAGGCCTTCGAATACGCCACCGCCAAGGACACCAAGGAAGACACCACCGTCTACCTGGAGCAGGGCAAGCCGATCATCTTCGGCAAGAACCGCGACAAGGGCATCCGCATCAAGGACATGGAGCCGGAAGTGGTCACCCTCGGCGGCGACATCCGCGAGGACGACCTCCTGTTCCACGACGAAAAGGCCCCCGAGCCGTCCGTCGCCTTCATGCTCAGCCGCATGCGCCACCCCGAGTTCCCCGAGCCGATGGGCGTCTTCCGCAGCGTCGACGCGCCGATCTTCGAGACCCTGGTCCACGACCAGGTGAAGTCGGCCACGGAAAAGATGGGCAAGGGCGAACTCTCCAAGCTCCTCAACTCCGGCGACACCTGGACGGTTTCGTAACCAACCAGGTTTCACTGTGAACAAACGCTGACGCAACCGCGCTTAGCCGGCGGGCTTGCCCGCCGTCGGTTCGCTCCACGACTTAGCTCGATCGCTGCTGTCCAACTTAGCAGAAGAGGCGCGCACGCGGAGCAAGTGTCGACAGGCAGGAGGCAATGCTGCCATGTTCGGTCGACGCACATCAATTCCACGGATTCCTGAAGTTCAAGTGTCAGGACCGTTTTCACCAAAAACCGCCGAAAACTCGAAGCGCCCCAACGCATGCCCGCCACGAGAGTTGCAAGCGAAAAAAATCGGCTGTGTCACCTTATGTCACCTTCAAATCCGCAATCCAATACCTGCAGCACGAGCTCGAAATCGCGGTTCCTGGTCACGCGCGTCTCGTACATTCCGAATCGCCTGCCGATCGTACAGGCGAGGTGCGTTCCGGAAAATTTTTCGCCGTTCCCTCGCCCGTCTCGCCCCGAGAGCATCTCACGCCTATCATGCCGCGTTCAATGAACAAACCGCCGACGCCAACCCCGTCCGAGTCATCGCCCGCTTCGAGCGAGAACACCGGCTCAACCCCGACCCCGTCCCCGCGTGCCTTCTGCCAGGCCACCGGTTTCATCTATCAGGGCGTCGGCGTCGTCCTGATGCTTGGCTCCTGCTGCTTCTGGTCCTTCAGCGGACGCGTGCAGGAGGAGGCTCGACCGACCGAGGCCGGGAGGGCCATCGTGGAGGCGGCGAAGGACTTCGCGCCTCAGCAGTTCTGGGCGATGGGGGCCGTGGTGCTGCTCTTCGCCGGGGGACTGGCCATCGCCGCCCTGGGGCTGGGCCTGCAGCATGAGCGACCGGCTTCTGCATCATGGGCCAAGTGGACGACGCTCGCCATGGCGATCTACTTCTGGGCGTACCTGTGGATGTCGACGCTCGTCTGGGAGAGGGCATCGGCGCGGATCGCCCTCGCGGCAGTCATGGCATTGGCATGGACGGTGCTGTTTCTATTGGCAGGAGCCAGCGTGGCGGAGATGCGGAAGAACCCGCCGGACCCTAAATCGTCCCAGTCGCAGTGGACCGCACGCGATGAGGATGACTTGCGAAAAGCTTCATCGCCTCGCTCACCAGATAAAACGAACCGGTGATGCAGATGAGGTCCTCGCGGGTGATGGCCTTCTGTGCAATCTCAAGGGCCTCTCGGAGGCTGCCGGAGACCTGAGCCATGCGCGGCGCGGAGCTGATCTCGTTGAAGGCGGTGTTAAGCTCCTTCGGGTCTGCCGAGCGGGGCGAATTGACGCGCGTGAAGATGATCTTGTCGGCGCCCAGTTGAATCTGCTTGAGCATGCCGGAGACGTCCTTGTCGCTGCAGCAGCCGAAGATGACGACCATCGTCTCGCACGAGATGTTCTGGCCGATGGCCCGCATGAGGGCCTCGATGCTGGCGGCGTTGTGCGCGGCGTCAACGAGGACGCGCGGCTGCGAGCAGATCATCTCCATCCGGCCTTCAACGCGCACCTTCGACAGTCCCGCGACGGCCGACTCATCATCAATGGCAAAGCCGCGGGCCTTAAGCTGATCCAGCATGCCGATCGCCACGCCGCAATTGATGGCCTGGTGCTCGCCGACCATCGGCACGGCGAGATGATCAAAATGACTCGTGTCGGTGGCGATGCAGATGCGCGCCTGCGGGCCAAGCGACCGGGACGACTCGAAGCGATAGCTGAACTCAATCTGATCGCCCGGCTCATTGCCGGCGAAAAGAATCGGCGACTTGGACTTTTCGGCGGCCTTCTTAAGGGTCTGCCGAACTTCCTTATCCTGCGGCGCGGAGACGACGGGAATGCCGTCCTTGAAGATGCCGGCCTTCTCCTCGGCGATCTGCGGAAGCGTGTCGCCGAGCAGGGCCATGTGGTCCATGCTGATGCTGGTGATGCCGCAGACCTCGGGCCGGACAACGTTCGTTGCGTCAAAGCGGCCGCCAAGGCCCACCTCGACGACGGCGATATCGACCTTCTTATCTCGGAAGTACAGAAAGGCGACGGCGGTCAGAATCTCGAAATAGGTCGGGATCTCAGACTTGTAGCCGTTAACGATGTCGGCAATCTGAGCGACCAGCTTGGTAAAGGTGCCCTCGGAAATCCGCTCGCTGTTGACGGCAATCCGCTCGCGGACGTCGAGAATGTGCGGCGAGGTGTAAAGGCCCACCTTCAGTCCGTTGCCCTGCAGCATGCCCGCAAGCATGGCGGCCGTCGAACCCTTGCCCTTGGTGCCGCCGATGTGAGCGGTCTTGAAGGACTTGTGCGGGTTGTCCAGATCGGCCAGAAGCCGCTTCATCCGAGTGAGGGTGTTCATCCCCCGGGCCCGGGCGCGATTAAGCGGCGGTCGCCGCTCGTAATTGACCTTAGAGGCGAGAAAATCGAGGGCCTGGCGGTAGGTTCGAATGGAACCGTCAGCCTTGGCTCGTGTGGATCGTGAGGTTGTGCTATTCTTCACAGACTTGCGCGCGCCCGCCTTGTCTCCAGCCGGATGAGTCTTTGAGCCGGTGGACTTGCCGCTGGTGGCGATGCCGGGCCGCTTTGTTTTCGTCTTTGCCATAGAGAGTGTCATAATATTGGCTCAGCCCCGATAAATCAAGGATAAACGGCATTTCGCCGTCTCGAACAAGGCTTCGTTTGAGTCATAAAGTAAGTAATTGTGGGCTGTTATGAATCAAGCCACAATCGGTCTAAAACGTAAACAAAAACCAAACATTAAAGGCGATGAAATCAAGAATTCCGGACGGAGAATCAATTGCCCAATGTCGAATTACAAGACCATTCAGATTACGACGATCCCCGAGCGACAAATGTTCGTCTGGATTACGAATTCGCAGCCGTGTCCGGCCGGCCGGTCTCGAAAACCACGCGTGAGGCTCATTGACACCTGTCGTAAGATGACGAGATAGACTGTCAGGGAACCCGCA
Source organism: uncultured Planctomycetaceae bacterium (assembly GCA_964498115.1). Lineage (GTDB taxonomy): Bacteria > Planctomycetota > Phycisphaerae > UBA1845 > UTPLA1 > UTPLA1. The sequence continues at coordinate 3,997 of CAZCGF010000117.1, forward strand.
ACGCAACTTTACCTTGGGTGTCAGGAATCAACCGGACCGTGTCTACTGCCGCCAACACCAAAATCGTGCGATGCTGCAATTGCCGGGGCATGATGCGCGTAACGGCCCGGGCCCTGTCCGTGTTTTGCCCTCACTGTCAGACCAGGGTTTCGATGGAGAACCTGCGGATCGTGGGTTCGCATCCGGGCAAACGACTGGCGACCGCCGGGGACATTCTGGTTGAGGCCAGCTCCAGATTGCAGTTGGACATCGTCTGCAACCGCATCACCATTCACGGCCGCGTGAAGGGGTCGGTCTCGGCCAGTGAGAGCGTCGAAATTGGCAAGACGGGTCAGGTGATCGGCGACATCAACGCGCCGAAACTAGTCGTTGACGACGGCGGTTCCATGCAGGGCCGCTTCAAGCGCACCGAGGAGGAGTCCACCGTGGGACAGGAGCCGGCCTCGACAGCCACGAAGGCTCAGGATGCTCCAGGCGCTGAGTTGCCCGATGCTGCGGCACTATCGAAGACTCCGGACGACGCGCCGCCTCAACCGCGCCCCAGTGCACGAACCCAACCCCGTCCATTGCGTCCGACGGGTTTGTAGACCGCTTGGCTCCTTCGCGAAGGCGCCCAATCGCCACTGATGCGCGGCGCAAGATAAAAGGCCGCCTAACCGGGTTCCGCGGGAGTCGCGCCGTGAACGGGTAGCGGGTTTTCAAAGCCCTTGCGCGTACAGATCTCGTCGATCACTTCTTCAAAGCGGGCGATGTGATACTCATCGAGGCGAATGGAATTCTCAGTGCCGGACTCGTCGTATCGGAGATCCACCCAACCCTTTTCGTTGAAGCGGGTTGTGTCGAGACGGCGCATCGCATCCCAGGCAATCGGGCCCTTTCCTTGATACGTGAGTCCGGACTCGTCCAACACCAGTCGCGTTCCGCGGACTCGCATGACCCCGACGAGCAAGTATGCCGAAAAGATGGCGAGCGCCGCCGCAAGTCCAAGCTGCCACTGAATGCTCGTCTCGCTTCGGGCACACGCCCTGCCGACTATCGGAGCGACCGGATTGCCATCGCGAATGGCAAACTGCACGCGATAGGCGGGACCGAAGTACAGAATCTTGTCGGCGGATTCGTAGGAGGGAGGACCTCCAAACAGGTCTTCAAGCGCGGCTCGCCGCTCGGTCGGCAGTGCCGAATTGACCTTGTCCTCATTGGCCTTCCAAACGGCTTCCGTAACCGTGTCGTAGATTGGTAGGCGACCGACGGTCTCACGCTCCTGTGTCGTGAGCTGGTCGAGGTGTTCCTTGTAATTTTTCTCGGGGTAGCCGACCCAGCCGTCGTATGCGAACCACGCGCTGAAGAAGGCGAACATGAGAAACATCAAGGTGGTGCGGACTTTGCGCTCGCCCGTAGGTCCGCTCTCAATCGGCATATGAATCAGACTCCCTCGGAGTGTCCATTGATCGTCAGCAGGCGTACGCTTCTATAAACACCCAGAGGTTATCCTTGCTTCTGGAAATCCGCCACCTCTTTGCTGAACTTGGCTGCATCTTCGGCTTTTATGACAAAGACGCGTCCGGCATTCTGAGCCGTGGCGGCGTATCGCTCGGAAGGAGTGGGTCCGCGATCCGAGATCATGATTGTGGTTTCCTGACCTTGTTCCGACGCGACGCTGATTGAAACAGCGGGCTGGTCAAGACCGAATTCGGCAAGGTTGGCGCCGCGATAGCGTGCATATCGCTCGGCGCGAAGAGCCTGAAGATCAGTCAACAGGGCCGTGACCTTGGCAGGGTCCACTGAAAATGTTGGTTCTCCCGCAAGGGTCCATGTATCACCGTCTTTGTCAAAGACGCTCGTCGATCGGCCCCGCACCGTGAGCTTTCCGCATTGGGTCGGCTGAATATCGACGACCTTACGATCAAAGAGCTCTGCCTTGAGATCATCGAGAACCTTGGGATCGACTTCGCAGATAGTGGGCGAGCCTTCAGCCATGGCATAAGTAACCCCGTCAATTCGCGTGACCCGCAGGACGTGAGTCGTCGGCGAGGGGGGCAACTGATCCGCCGCGTCGGAAGTTGGTTGCGAAGCCGGCGGGGGAGTCTGAACCACGATTGTCGCCCGAACTATGGGGTTGTCGAAATCGTACTTCGCCGCATCGGAGGCCAGGGCGACGACTTTTCTTCCGCGAAGAAAAGCCAAATCGGTGAGAATCGCCTGAACGGCGGAAACCTCGGCCGGCCCCTCAATCGGCTCAGCGAATCGCCAGGCTCCGTCTGACTTGACGACGGCACTGTTCCAATCGGTGAACGCCAGGTCGATGCGCGAGATATTGGCCTGATCCAGTCGGAGCAGGTCTCGGTTCATGAACGAGGCCGCGGAAGCCATGAATGTCGCCGGCGCCTCGGACTTCACGACCGCGACAAATCCTTCGCGATCATTTCGCACGAAGGCCCCGGTACCGCTGGGCGTGGCTGCCCCGAATGTAAGCCGAAGCGGCTCAATCGTTCCCTCAAAAGTAACATCCACGACCGCCCGAGGATCGGCAAAGCCATGCGCCGGGGATTCGGCATTCTCAAATCCCTCCGCGGATAGCTCTCGCAGCGACTTGATCAAATCATCGACGGCCGCGAATTCAGCGGAGCGAGGCTCAGAACCCGGCAACCCGGCAGTGATCTGCCAGACATTGTTCGTGTTGGTAAGTTCGGTGGTCTCCTGACCGCGGGTGATTTTGATTTGCTGTATTCGCGCGGGACCGATGTCGGTGACCTTCCTGTCACGCAAGTCGTTCAGCGAGACCAGGACCTGCTTGGCGGTTGCCTCCGGAATGACGAATACGCTTCGGTTGTCTGCGTCGGCCGTTTTGGCAAAGGTCTTTTCGTCGGCGCTGCCGCCCAGGGCGAGGCGCACCTGTTGTGAGGTGATTTCGAATTCCGGCTCGGCCGGCGCTGACGCCGGAGGCGCGGGCGGCTCCTTGGGCGTGCGTTTTTCGATGGAAACTGTGACTGTCAACCGCGGCGGCTCCAAGCCATAGGGACGCAGGCTCTGGGCGTTGTCCTCTACGAACTTCTCCGCGGACAAGTTGGAGATGGTCGAAAGCAGGGCGTTCACCTTGGAAGCATCAGCTCTCGCCTTGACCGGCGCTTCAATGGTCCACTTACCGCCGATGGAGCTGAGCGTGTATTGGTGCTCACCGGTCACCTCGATCCGCCGGGCCTCCGCCTGGACGAATTCGGCGACGCGCTTGCCGCGATATTCGGCCAGTCCGTGCTTCAAGTCGGTATTGACGTCTGTATTCACCAGGTAGATCGTTTCGTCGCCCTCTTTTTGCACATAGGTATTCGACGAGAGGGCTTGTCGCGCCCCGATCTTGAGAACGTGCACCTTTCCACCCTGATCGGTGAGCTTCACAATTCGCTGCGGCGTCTTGAGCGACGTCATGTCGTCCGTCGGACGATCCGCGTCACCGGGTGGGAACGATTTGACGTACTTAAGTTCGGTGACTTTGCTCAAATCGCCGGTGACGACAAACTGCTCAGCGGGTCCGCTGATGGGAGCGGTCAATCGCCATTTCTTGTCGTCGCCCATCTCACACTTGACGGATTGGCCCGTCGAAGCCTGGACCATCTCGAATACCCGGACCCCTTCCGGCGCCGGATCAAAGAGTGCCTTGGGACCGGCATCCGGCTTCTGAGATTCCAGCTTCGCGGACGACTGTGCCCACCAAAGTGCCCCAACGGCCAGGATGACCGCAGCCAACAGACCAATAGTCGTTTTTGGATTCATGTTTGCCGTCGTTGGAAGTTACGCGTCTAGTTTTTCAATTCGATGAGACTGTTGCCATCTCAACGCCTGCGGACCGCCCATGCGATGATGCCCGGCAGGAAGATAACCACCGGCCACACAGCCCAGACCAATACGCCGAGCACTCTCATTTCGGATGAGGCAATCTGCTCGATACGCGGCACAGGTACGGGCCCGCGCGAGATCAATTCCGGCTGCCCGGAGAGCCAGTAAAGGGCGTTCACGAAAAGATCGGCATTCTCCGTGGGCGGAGGATCAAGTCGAAGCTGCTGGCTCTCGGCGACGACCGGCTGTGTCAGGTAGTCGTCCCTGATGCTCGCGCCGAATCCCATGACGACGAGCTTGCCCTTTGACTTGCCATCTGCGACACGCTCGCCGGTGAGCATGACGTCGAAAGGCCCGCCGACAGGGGGGTTCGTGAGCGTGATGATGCCCTGGGACCCGGGGTCCTGAACGCGCTCGATGATTTCCATCAATTCCGCCATCGAAGCGCCGATGTAATTCTGAGTATCCGGAATGCTCATCACCGTCTTGAGTGAGACGCCCGACGGAATCTCGGACTTCTTCTCGAGCGGGCAAGCGTCTGTCACGAGGAAGCGCGTGCCGCGAAGAGGACTGCCGATGGGCGAGTCCGTGAAACCCGCGGCCGGCATGTGAATGAACTTCGGCGGGACGACCTGGTAACTATTCTCCTTGGCACGGTATGGGTCCAGCCATGTGATGCGGCGAGAGTTGTCGACCTCGATTCCCCATTCCGAGTCGAGCAGCGGTCCGTAGCCATAGGGCGGAGTAGCCGGAGGCCCGCCGAAGAACCCGCCTGCGCGGACTTCCCAGGACGCGAGGAAGAGTACCTTGGCGTCGCTATCCAGAAGCTCCTTGATCATTGCACGCTGAGGTTCGCCGAAAGCCTGATCGGGTGGCTGTGACTGCCCGAACGGATTCGGCGGTGCCGGCGGCGGCGGCGGAAGGAGGACATAGACGCTTTGTGTGCCCTCATCGGGCTTCGGCGCTTCCTTGGTGGTCGCCATGTTCCAGTCTATGACTTTGAAATTGGCCGCTTCGAGCCGTTTGCGAAGCTCGGAGAGTTGCCCAAGCGGCACCCAGCTTTGCGGCGGAGGCGGCATGAACTGATTGCGCTGTTCCGGCGCCGGCGGCTCGAAGGCGGTCAAGACGACGGTGGCGAACGGCCCCTTCTGCGTCATGGAGAGGAGAGCCGAAGAAATGGCACTGTCTCCGTTAAACGTCCGATTGGCATCCTCGGGCTTGGCCCCGGGACCGCCGATGGACTCGCGCACAGGCCAGACTTCCGCAAACGAGACGACGCGAATCTTGCTGCCGGTCTCGATCACGATGGTGTTGGGCTGCTTGAGCTGATCGGCGACCGAACCCAGCTTAAGCTCGGGCAGGTCGGTGATCCGCTTGTCGAGTTCGTCGATGGCGGCGATGCGCGGGGTGAAGAGCGAATTGTTCTTTCCTGCCTCGAGCAGGGCCAACGAGCCGGCGTCAACAGAAGAGAGGCTGTTTGCCAGGTTGGTGAGCAGCTCTTCGCAGATACTGGCATTCTTCTCCAGGACCGTGCAGTTGCTGCGCGCCTCGCGAAGCGCCTGTTGAAGCTCGTTCTGCTTGCCGGAATCGATGATGCCGAGGATCACCAGGCGAGCCTTGGAAAGTGTCTGTCCGGCCTGGGCAAGGACGTCGGCCACTTCCATGCGCGTCACCAATGGGCCCATCTGAACCGAAGCGGCCCAACTGGGATGCTGGGTGACCATCGGGTAACTACGTGCGAATTCGTCGACCTGCTGCACGAGCTGATCGAGCGACGTGCCGATTTCGGTCCCGCGATCGGCGAACGCCTTCAGGGCCGCTGCGGCATCGGATGGAACCGGCGCACTTTCAGGACCGACCGTGTTGCGCAGGGTGGCGACAAGCGACTTCGCGTCGGAGGCAACCTTGCGGAGCGTGGTGATATAACGGGAGTCTGGTTTGGATGTCTCGCCTGCGAGAGATGCGAGATCGCCGAGGCGCTTTTCAATCGCCTGCATGTGTCCCTTGACGTCCGCCAGGGCAGTCTTGGCCTTGGCTGTGGCATCGGCATACTTGGGGATGCCGCCCTGAGGCGTGAGTTCGGCGATTTCCTCGCCTGACTTCTTGAGCGTCTCCAGGTCTGCCTTCATCGTGGCGACGATGTTTCCGAAGACCGGAAAGGCGCCGATCCAGGAGCTCTCGCTCATCAGGGCTTGAGCCGATACCAAACGCTGTTGCAATTCGCTTGTCAGCTCGGCGCTAAGCGAGGCAAAGCCGGAAAGGGCCTCCTTGTGTGATTCGGCCTCACCGCCGAAGGTGGAGCTGATGCGCGAGACGAGCTTTTCTCGCTGGCTGTCGGTGGCGACGACGTCCACCTGCACCTTGGTGGAAAAACGCGTCATTTCTTCGAGGTAGTCCTGCAGGCGGTCTATGTAAGACTGCTGCTTCTCATCGGCCTCATCGGGCATGTACACCATCGACACGCTGACGGGGTCCGTGCAGCCTTGCAGGATGTTCTTTGTTCGGCCGGACAGGCCGTAGTTTCCGTAAGACGCCAGATCGCGGCGAACGTTCTTGATCGACGCGAACCAGTTGACGGCGACGATCAGGACCGCGGCCAGAATGATCGCCAAAGTCACGTTCGCACCGATGCTGAAGCGCCGACTCGCGGCGCCGCTTGCTGCGTCGTCGCTGGTTGCTATCGCCATCGTCGAGACTCCAGAATCTTGACCGTCAGGAAGAGGAAGAACGCTGTCCCACTCAAAAAGAAGACAATCGCCTTCGTATCAAACAAGCCCTTGGCGAAGTCCTCAAAGCGGTAAAGCACGTTGACATAACCGAGGGCGTTTCGCCAGGCGCCGCCGTACCAACCCGCGAGGGAATCCACCAACAGGGTGAAAACGCCAAGCACGCCGGCCCCAATCAGTGCGGCGACAAGCTGATAACGCGTAAGGGAACTGGCAAAGAGGCCGACCGACACGTAGAGCGCTCCGAGGAGCAGCATGCCGAGGTATCCATAAAACAAGACGCCGAGGTCCATCACGCAATATCGCATCATGAGTACGACGTGAAGTAGTGTCGTGACGAGCAGGGCGACGTAGAAGATGAGAACCCCGAGGAACTTGCCCAGGACGACCTCGATGTCCGTGACCGGGGCGGTCATCAATGCCTCGATCGTGCCGGAGGCGTATTCATCGGAAAGCGAACGCATGGTGAGAAGCGGCACGGCGAAGATGAGCACCCAGGCCATGCTCTGCAGCATGAATCGGACCGACGCCTCGGCGCCCGGTTGCAGCGTCTTTTCCATGAAGATGTAACCCGTGGCGACGAGGAAGACCGCCGCGACGACATAGGCGACCGGCGAATAAAAGGTCGCCGCCAGTTCGCGCTGGGTAAGGGCCACTACGTTTCGCGTCATGGGCGCGCCTCCTTTCGAGCGGCGCGCTGCTCCTGCATCTGCTGAGCCGTGATCTGCACGAAGAATTCCTCCAGACTGCCGACCTCAAGTCGCAGTTCCCGAAGACTCCACCCCTTATCCTTAATGACCTTGAAAATATGCTCTCGGGGATCCTCGCCACGCTGAGTATCAAGCGTGAAACGATGCCACCCATTGTCGGAATGAACGTTCACCCCAGTTACGCCGGCCACGCCGCCGAGTGCCTTTTTCACTTCCGCATCGGGGCCGGCCACTTCGGCGATGAGTCTCGATCCTCCGCGAATCCGCTCCTTCAATTCCGCCGGTGAGCCGGATGCGACGATCTTTCCGCCGGCAATGATGATGGTTCGCTGACAGGTCGCCTCGACTTCCGGCAGGATGTGGCTGGAAAGCAGGACGGTATGTCGCTTGGCCAATTCCTGGATGAGGTTTCTCGTTTCACGAATCTGTGTCGGGTCCAGCCCGATGGTCGGCTCGTCGAGAATCAGAACCTTGGGGTCATGCAGAAGGGCGTCGGCAAGGCCCACGCGCTGCTTCATACCCTTGGACAACTGGTTGATCGGCCGGTCGATAAAGTCTCCCAGCCAGCAGAGTTCCGTGACCCGCTTGATGGCCGATTCTCGCGCGCCTCGATCGAGCCCGCGAATCTTGCCACGGAATACAAGGTACTCGCGGACGCGGCTTTGCATGTCCAGTGGGGTGCTTTCGGGGAGATAGCCGACGATTCGCCGGACGGCCATCGAATCGGTGAAGACGTCGTGCCCGCCGATGGACGCCGCGCCGGAGCTCGCCGGCATGTAGCACGTCAGGATGCGGATGGTGGTCGTCTTGCCGGCGCCGTTGGGACCGAGGATGCCGACGATCTCGCCTTCCCGGATGGAGAAGGAAATGCCGTCCACTGCACGCCGGTCACCGTAGTTTTTTGTGAGATTCTGGACGTGGATCATGTTCGTCTTGGGCCTCATCGCCGATCGTGGCCAACTTCGGGCACGACGGACTGCATGACACGATCTTTGCTTTCGTCAGGTCGAGTTTCGGCGTAATGCCTCGCGGCCCGCCTCAGGCGCCAGTCGAAGCGCCGACGGGGCAGCGGAGGCCATCGCATCGCGCGATTTTTAGTGAATTCACACCACTTCGTCAACACCTCACCCTATTGGGCACGCTTTTGGGGGAACGCCGACCGTAGATAGTTGGGCATTTGCGCCGGCGGACTCAGTCTTCCCACTCAAGAGAGCTTGCCTTGTAGTTCGAGACGAATTGACCGACAAATTCCGGTCACGACTTTTTTAGCGGGCCGCGGCTGACCAGCCGGTACGCAGGAACGGTTCACTCAGCTTCGATGCGGAGATATCGACAGGGTCCGGGATCCGGCATTGCGAATTGTTTCAGCGTGCGATATTGCGGCTGGAGACGTTGGAAAGTTACGATGATGTTACACAATCGACGCGTCTGGCGATTTGCCCGATGGCCCGCGCTGGCGGCGGTTGCAATCATCCTTCTGGCTTGGATGGCGAGCACGTACCATCCGTCTTCCGCCGTTTTCGACCGATGGGGGGTCGAGTCCTTCGGAGGACTGATCGTCATTCGGATTTGGGAACCGAGCGGGCCCTTCTATCAAACTTCGCAGGATGCCGTCAAGGAGGCACTCAGGCGGCCGGGCTTGGAATGGCCTGTCCTGAGCCTGGGTCGATTCGGTTCCGGGTATGCCTGTGTGCCGTATTGGCTGCTGTTTATTCCCGCCGCAGTCATGGCGATCGTGGCATTCTGGAAGGCCGGTCGGTCGTACCCAAGGGGTTGCTGCGGGAATTGCGGATACAACCTCATCGGCAGCCCATCCGGCAGGTGCCCGGAATGCGGCGCAAAGGGAACGATCGTCGGTCTCGGGGGTCTACGGCCGTAGCCGCATCATCAGCAGCATGGGCCAATTGAGATACTTGGCCGCCCTCGCGGATCGGGCAGCCATCGCCTCGTCCACGGCGTGCTCGCTCAAGTGGTCGATTGTTAGCCCTGCGCCGATCGCCGCCATTACATAATCACTGATCTGTCCCGGATGGCTTTGCGGGCGGGTTTCGCGTCCGGTCGCGGGGTCGGTGAATCGCGCGGTAATCCCGCGCAGCATCATCGCCGGATGAAGGGTCGAAAGCACGATGTATCC
>CAZCGF010000118.1:0-7691 GCA_964498115.1 uncultured Planctomycetaceae bacterium
TCGCCCGTCAGAAGGGCGCCCCCGCCGTGGTCAGCGTCGTCGAGACCCACGACCACCCGTTTCTCGTCCGCAGGCAACACGCCGACGGCTCGCTCGCGCCGTTCGTCCCCTGTGACATCGCATATCCGCGAAGGCAGGATCTGCCCGCCGCGTACGCCCTCAACGGCGCGATCTATCTCTGCGGCGTCGAGACGATCCGCCGCCTGCGAACCTTCGAGCCGCCCGGCACGCTGGCCTATGAAATGCCGCCCGAGCGTTCGCTCCAGATTGATACGCCCTGGGACTTTGACCTGTGCAGCATGATCGCGGCGAGTCAGTCGTCGCGGACAGCTCCGCCGAACCATCGAGGATGTCAAACGCTTGTCGCTGAATGATCTACATGCCATCCGTTCCTTGCGCGAGCGCGAGCGCCATCTATTCGATCGGGCCCACCGCGACGAAGACGCCCAGCGCGTCCTGTTCTACAGCATGGACCCGTGGCAACTCGGGGTCTTCGAACAGTTCCTGCACCTTGCCGTCGAGCTGAAGGGACACGAAGCGGTGTCGGTCTATTTCGACGGCGTCCTGCCGCTTTGCGCCTGGGAGAACCAGGACATCCAGCCGCCGCCGCACGAGGTTCTCCGCCGGCGATTCGAGTTCATGCACGAATGCTTCGGCATCAAGGGCCGCGGCATCTCCACCTATGTCGACGCGACGACCGCCCGACAATCCGCCGAGCAGCTTGTCAAACAAGCGCCTGATTCGCGGCTCATAGATATGCGTCATCGTGGCCTGCCTATCGGAAAGATCGCGCTTCGCGACCTGACGCAATACTCGCTCGGCATGTTCAACCCGAGCACGCCGGAGGAATTCTCCGTCTTTCGGCTGCACCTCGTCCACGCGGTCATGAGCGTCGATCTCGCCGATGCTATCCTGCTCCGCGAGAAACCCGACATCGTCGTGCTCGTCAACGGCAAGTCGATCATGTACTCGTACATGTACGAACTTGCCCGGCAGCGCGGCGTTCATGTGACGACTTGGGAAGAAGGCGGCTACTTCGACGCCTCCGTGGTGCTTGCGAACGATGACCGTGCAATCGACTTCCCCGTCGATGAGGCAAGCTGGCAGGCCGCGCGTCAGCGCACGCTGTCGGCAAGTGAGATCGAGGCCGTAGATACCTACTTCGCCCGATGGAGAAGGCAGGAGGCGCGGTTCTACACCTATTACGAACGAGAAGAGACGGACTTTGAGCGCATCCGACGCGAGCTTGATATCCCGCCCGATGCGAAAATCGTTTCGCTTTTCACGAACATCATCTGGGACACCAACGCCCTTGGGAAAGACCGCGCGTTTGCCAGCATGTTCGACTGGATCTGTTCGACGATCGACTGGGCGGCGAAGCGCCCCGACCGCTGTTTGATCATCCGCGCTCATCCCGGTGAGACGCGTCTGTGCTTCAAGACGAGGACGCCGATCATCGAGTCCATCCAGGCTCACTACGCAGGACGACTTCCGCAGAACGTAAGATTTGTCGCGCCCGATTCGCAGTTCAGCTCATACGAGATTGCCGCGCGGTCGGAGCATTGCGCCGTGTACACCTCAACACTCGGCGCCGAGCTCAGTCTCATGGGAGCGAGCCCGCTCGTCTGCGGAACACCGTTTTACAGTGGCAAGTCACTTACCGCGGACATCAGCCATCGAGAGCAGTACTTTGAAATCCTCGACGGTAAGACGCCGAAGCCTGCGGTGGACACCGACAACCTGCGCAAGCTGCTCCACGTCGTTATCTATCGACTCGTGAAGCGACCCGAGTTTTTCGTCGGCATCCACGGACACCCGCAGAAGCCCCGCATCCACATTGACAGCTTTGAGAACTTTCCCGACTCGATGCCGATCTTCGACGGGATCGTGAAGTCGATACTGCAGCGTCGGAGCTTCGTCGGCATCCCGGCCAGCGCTGCCGCCGTCAGGGAGATGGTGCCGGCATGACAACACTCTCCGCCGAAACTGCCGCGTGCCCGCGCGTCCACCGGGAAGTGACTCCCGACGGCGTCATCATCCACTACAACGATGCGCCGTCCTATCAGACCGAGCGCCGCACCATCTTTGAGAGTCGCATTTACGATTTCGCCACCGACGTCGCCCGGCCGCTGCTGATCGACGGCGGCGCTCACATAGGAATGGCGGCCCTTCGCTGGAAGCGACTCTACCCCACCGCGAGGGTCATGTGCTACGAACCCGACGAGACCGCCTTCGCCTTCCTCAGCAAGAACATCCACGCCAACCAACTGGCCGATGTCGAGCTGATTAAGGCGGGCCTCAGTGACCGTGACGGAGTAGTTCGATTCGAGCCCGACGGCTCTGATGGCGGCCGCGTTATGGGCTACGATGCACGCGACCACTCAATCGCCCATTCGGAATCAGCCTGCTCTATTCGCACGGTCCGGCTCTCGTCGCTCCTCACCGAGCCGGTCGACATGCTTAAGCTCAACATTGAAGGCGAGGAGTGGCGCGTCCTTCGCGATCTGGAGCAATCCGGCAAACTCGGCCTCGTTCGACGGCTTGTCCTCGAGTACCACGGCTGGCCCGGCGGCAGGCAATACCTTGGCGACATTCTCAATCTGCTCGACCGCGCAGGCTTTCGCTATCTGCTGCACGACTTCGACCGCGAGACGAACCCTTCCACCAAGCCGCCGTTTCGCCTGCGACCGAGTTCACCGTGGTTCTGCCTTGTCTACGCCGAGCGCCCCGATGCGAGGTCGCCAGCGACGATTGACGCACCACAGGCTCGCACGCCGATCGACTGGGGTGAGCTACGCCGCATCACGCCGGTCAGCCGCACTTTTGGCTTCGATCGCGGGACGCCCATGGATCGGTACTACATTGAAAAGTTCCTTGCGTGCCACGCGCACGACATTCACGGCCGCGTCCTCGAAGTCGGTGATGCAACCTACACCCGCCAGTTCGGGGCCGATCGCGTGACGCAAAGCGACGTTCTTCACGCGGTGCCCGGCAATCGTCATGCGACGATCGTCGGCAACCTGGCCACCGGCGAAGGCATCCCCACTAGCGCATTCGACTGCATGGTTCTTACTCAGACGCTCCTCTGCATTGAGGACGTGGGCGAGGCCATCAAGCACGCAGCGAAGGCCCTGAAACCGCGCGGCGTGCTGCTCGCCACGCTGCCGGGGATCAGCCAGATCAGCCGCTACGACATGGACCGCTGGGGAGATTACTGGCGGTTTACGACGCTCTCCGCCCGGCGCTTGTTTGAAGCTGAGTTCGGCGAGGCGAATGTCAGCGTGCAAGCGCATGGCAACGTACTTGCCGCCACTGCGTTCTTACAGGGCATCAGCGTCGAGGAGCTGTCTCCGTCGGAGTTGGACGACGTCGATCCAGATTACGAACTTCTCATCACCATCAGGGCCGTCAGGACAAAATGAAGCGATCTCATCAAAAAAGCTCCCCGATTTCCGAGCCCTGCCGATCCATGGCGGGCAGTTGTCTGATCCTCCTATATCATCGAATTGCTAATCTCGATGCCGATCCTCAGTTGCTCGCTGTGTCACCGCGGAACTTTCGCGAGCATCTGAAGATCATCCGCGATCGCTTTAGTCCCATCTCGCTCGACCAATTACTCAGCGCCCACGCGGCCCGCGACATTCCGCCGAACAGCGTCGTTGTGACCTTTGACGACGGCTACGCGGACAACTTTGAGATTGCCGCGCCGCTTCTTGCCGAATACAGCATCCCCGCGACGATTTTTGTCACGCCGCGCGTCGAATCCGTCGCCCGAGAATTCTGGTGGGACGATCTCGAACGCATCGTCCTGGCCTCCCCGCGCGTTCCGGCTGATCTGCGTCTGGAATGCAACGGGACCGTTCACGAGTGGCACATCGCGGACGGATCGAGTGATCGGCCGTCAGAAACCGGCTGGAACGTTCTTTCCAGCGAGCCGGTGAGCGAGCGGCAGGGCTTGTACCTGTTTCTCTGCCATCTCCTGCGGCAGATGCGCGACGATCATCGATCGAGCACAATCGACGAGCTTCGCGCGTGGGCCGGCGCGGCGGAGATCGTCCGACCGTCGCATCGATCGATGTCGCACGAGCAGATTCGCGCGGCGGCCGGACATGAACTGATCGAGATCGGGGCCCACACGCTCACGCATCCACAGCTCAGTACGCTTAGCGTGAACCGTCAATTGGACGAAATCCTTGGAAGCCGAAGCGAGTTGGAACGTATCATTGCCCGGCCCGTCACCAGCTTTGCCTATCCGTTCGGCTGCCGGGGCGACTTCGGCGAGGAATCAGCGGCGATGGCACGGTGCGCGGGATTCCATTGTGCCTGTGCCAACTCCGGAAAGCCGCCGGTCCCTGCCGCGAGGGTCACCGCCGATGCCGACGTCTTCGAACTGCCGCGGGCGATTGTTCGTGACTGGGATGGCGCCGAGTTTCACGCACGGCTCCTAAAGGCACATGGCGAAGAGTCAAGAAAGCCGCAATTGAGCTATGCCGCGCGAGCTTAGCATTCTTCAGGTCAGCACGGCCGACGTTCTTGGCGGCGCGGAGTCGATTGCGCGGAATCTTCACGTCGCTTATCGTCGGCTGGGCCACGAAAGTCATATGGCGGTGGGCCGCAAACGCTCCGACGACCCGGACGTTCATCGAATCACGCATCAGAAGGGCCAAGCCACGAGTCTTCGTCAGCGGATTGCATGGGGGCTACACGCCGCTATGCAACCTCACTTTGACAAGATTCCCGGGGCCCGACTGATCGCCCCTGTCCTGCAGTCACTCGCCGAGCCATCCGGCTGGCTGGGGCGCCGTCGCGGCATTGAGGACTTCGACTTCCCAGGTTCGCATCATTTACTCGATCTGACGCCACGAACGCCGGACGTCGTTCATTGCCATAATCTGCACGCCAACTATTTCGACCTTCGAGCGCTGCCGGGGTTGAGTCGCCGAGTACCGGTCATCCTTACACTTCACGACGCATGGCTGCTTGCCGGCCACTGCGCCCATTCCTTCGATTGCGATCGCTGGCGAACCGGCTGCGGACAATGCCCCGACCTGTCCATTTATCCTGCGGTACGGCGCGACGCCACCGCCGAGAATTGGCGGCGAAAGGCCGAGGTGTTTGCTCAGTGCAGAGTTTGCGTCACGGCGCCCTGTGATTGGCTCCTTAAAAAGGCGAAGCATTCCATGCTTTCCCCGGCCATTGCCGATGCGCGAGTCATCCCCAACGGCGTTGATACCTCCATCTTTCACCCCGGCGATATGCAGGCGGCTCGCCAGGCCCTGGGTCTGCCGATGGACGCCGCCATTCTGCTCTTTGTCGCACAGTCTCCCGGGCAGAATCCCTTTAAGGACTTTGCGACGCTTCGCCGGGCCATCGGCCAACTCGCTGCCCGACCGCTTAAGCAACCGCTGCTCTTCCTTGCACTCGGCGGAGGCGGTGAGCCCGAGCGAATACATGGCGCGGAGATTCGTTACATCCCAGCACAAGCCGATGCCATGACGGTCGCCGATTACTACCGCGCCGCGGATCTTTACGTTCATGCCGCCAGGGCGGACACGTTTCCCAACACGATCCTCGAAGCTCTTGCATGCGGCCGCCCTGTCGTCGCAACGGCTGTCGGTGGTATCCCGGAGCAGATTATCTCGCTTGAGTCATGCGGCTCGGCGACTACGGGCGGAGCCATCGACGATGCCACTGGTGTGCTTGTCGCCGCAGGAGATGCGGACGGCCTGGCACACTTTTCGGTGACGATCCTCGGCAACAAGCATCTCGCGATCCGCCTCGCCGGCAGCGCCGCAAAGGACGCCGCTTCGCGATTCTCTCTCGATCGCCAAGTCGAGGCGTTTCTCGCGCTTTATCAGGAACTCATCAATCCGTACACGAGTCATTCGCCGCCAGTACCCACGCCCCGCGCCGAAATGATCTCCGCCCATTCATGACACCGCGCATCTCACGTCTTAACTCAATTCGAGCAGATCATTAACACAGGCGAAATACGACCTTTTCATTTCGGCTCTACGATCGCGCACTGATGCGATTGACGTGAACCATGCGCCGCACTCGCGGTCGCATTTGAGCGCGTCTGGCAAATGCTTCTTTTTTTAGAATCGGAAAACCAAATAGGGATTTAACGCGAGGCTTCAACTCTCTTAATGCTCCTGCCCTAGGCTCCTGCTTCTCTTGGGAAACACGGGCAACAGCAATGGAAGTATTGTGAGAATGACACATCAACAGGTTTTATTCAGGAGTTCGCCGGCCAAAATGAATGGTTCGGCCGGCGCTCGCCATACACATCATCGCAAGGAGATCCATCGCATGAACTTCCGAGCCCGCACGCGCGTCTCTGCCTTCACACTGATTGAGCTGCTGGTCGTCGTGGCCATCATCGCCGTTTTGATCGGCATTTTGCTTCCGGCCCTGTCGGCGGCCCGCAGGCACGGGCAATCCGTCAAATGCGCCACCAACCTGCACCACGTGGCGCAGGCGATGGGCAGCTACCTCGCCGACAATGGAGGAGTCTATCCGCCTTCGTACATCTACCCCTATGACGCCGAGGGCAATTACAACCTCGCGTCCCAGGGAGAGTCGAACGACCATCCCTTCGGGTATCTTCACTGGTCGTGGTTCCTTTACAGCCGCGGTCAGGCCCCTGAGGACTCGTTCAAGTGCCCCTCGATCCCGAATGGCGGCGCTCCACGGACTAACCCGGGACCGCTTGGCTGGGAACCGGGGCAGGTGGACCAGAACGGCAACTCCGGCCCCAATGCGGGCGCCATTCAGGACAAGCAAGCAGAGCGCATGGCGTACACGGGCAACGCCGCGATATTTCCGCGAAACAAATTCGCCTTCGGCATGGTCAGCGGCTCTCGGGTTAACGTCTTCGTGAATGAAAAGGCGATCGACGATCCGTCGCGCGTCGTGCTGGCCACAGAGTTCAATAAGAATTGGAAAGTCGTCGCTGAAGGCGGCGGCGATGCCGGGCTGCTTTCGAAGAGTCATCGCCCGATCAACGCGCTGCTTCACGCGACGGCCGGCTCGGATGAATACGGCGCTCCGGAGGGTGTGCCGGGGTTTCAATACGGCAGCCCGACGACGAATTTCGGACTGCAACGCGAGGATCAGATCACAAACGCCCGCGGACTGCTCTCCACCAGCGGACTCTCTGAGGCCAACGCTGTCGGTCGTCATCATCCGGGCGGTGACAAGCTCGGCGGCTCCTCCAACTTTCTTTACGCCGATGGGCACGTCGAACGCAAGACGATTCGACAGACTCTCGAACGCTGGGAATGGGGGCGACGCTATTACAGCCTGAGCGGCTACAACAAGGTCGGCCCGCCCTGGAATTGACGGCACCTGCCTTTGAGCCCTAAGGGCCCAGAGGCGACTCAACTAACTAACCAATCCTGAAAGGAGGTCGCAGGGGAAGAGAAGCGACAACCTCAAATGGGGATTCCGCGCGCCGGGCGCAGGGGGAGTTATGCACGGCACTCAGTTCGGCACGACCGAGTGACACACAGAAACGGGATCAGCGACAAGCCCATCCACAGATGAATCAGAGTTCGAAAGGGAAGACGAGTCTAACTCTTGGAGGATGAACGAAACATGAATCGAGGACGAAATCAAACTGCTCTTTGGAGCCTGGCGGCCGCAGCCCTCCTGTGGGGCTGGGCCCAGCCGGCCCATGCCCAGACGGG
>CAZCGF010000118.1:7791-13356 GCA_964498115.1 uncultured Planctomycetaceae bacterium
GCCAATTGTCCGGCCCTCGACGGAGCCTGCTGCCTTCCGGATGGGAGTTGTACCGTTACATCGCTCTCCAATTGTCGAAACACGGCCAACGCATTCTTCAATGGCGTGGGCACGACCTGCGCGACCGCCGTCTGCACGGGCGCTTGCTGCCTGCCGGATGGCACTTGCCAGACCGGTATCTCCTACAACACATGCTGCCAGGCCCCCAATGAGGGACTCTTTCGCGGATACAGCACCGACTGCACCGGCGCAAACTGCCCTGGACTCGGCGCCTGCTGCTTCACAAACGGCACTTGCACGGATTTGAATGCCCAAGACTGCGCCACCTCCGGAGGCTGTTATCAGGGCTCCGGCACCGATTGCATGAGTGCGGATTGCAGCACGACATCCGGCGCCTGCCTCCTTGCGGACGGGTCCTGCCAGATGCTGTCCCGGTGCGAGTGCCAGCTTCTTACGGTCTATTCGCCGTCGTCTCAGACCTACTGGGTCGGCGCTGGGATCACCTGCGCAAGTCTGCCTGATACCAACTTCCTCCCCGGCGGAGGCCAGGTCAATCTCGCCGGCGCGACCCTGTTCGCTGACTTCGCAGCCATCACCGGTGCGACCAACGACTTCATCAATGTCGATGGCGACTCGATTCTCCCTACCGGACAACCCTACAGCCTCTTCCGCGACTCGAATCGCGACTGCTTCAACGATACGTTCGACCAGCTTGCACCGCTTTACTTCTGTCCGGGCGTCGGCAAATGGTGGGGGCAGTGGATCGTTCAGTATCGATCTGTCGGTTCGCTGAACGGCGTGAATGAGTTCATCGATTACCAACTGCTCAATCAGACTCCCTTTAAGACCCTTACCGAGCGCGGCGTGATCAACACGGTGAGGTTCAGCGATCTGGGCACGCCGACCGGGAACCCGCCGTGCCCGGCGAATTGCCACCCGAACGCGGGCGGCGATCTTAACGGCGACGGCAACGTGGACGGCCTCGATATCCAGCAGCTCGTCGCCGGGATCGGCGGCGGCGCCGTTACCGCACCCGAGAACGGCGATTTCAACGAGGATGGCACGATCACCATTGATGACGTGCTGATCTTCCTCGATTGTCTTTTGAACAAGAATTGTCCGACCGTCGAAAGCGCCACGCCGATTTGTCCGACCACGGTCGATATGGCCAGCACCGACGTCCCGATGGCGTGGGCCGTGCGAGTGCCGGGAGCACCCACATGGGATGCCAAGCCCACGACGGCCGGCTACGGCGTCAATCCGAATATGAGCAGTACCGGGTTTGACCAGCAACTGGTCAGCCTCGAGCGCCATCACCCGATTCTCGGCGACATCACGCTCAACGTTGATGTGAACTCGCCGGACTCCAAGACCATCTTCGATAACACCATCGCCATTTCGCCGGTGGCCATCATCGCGAATCGTGGAACAGGCAAGGAGAACGTCACATACAGCGAACTCCAGCATCACTGGGTCACCGGACGCTTCCCAAGCGGCGAGAACCTGATCGCCGCCACGCGCGATGCCGGCTCAGGAACGCGTAACGCCTGCAACAACGCACTCGGCATCGACCCCAGCTGGGGAAGCGGCGACAACCTCGGAGACCAGATCACGGGCGACAACCCGACTCGACTGGGCCCCGTGTTTCAGCCGACCAACTGCGGAGGATCGGGCTTCATCGAGCAGGTCGTTCAGGAGTCTCGCCTCGCCATCGGCTACACCGGATACTTCGGCAGCAGTCGTGCTGTCGGTGATGCCGGCACGGGCCTTTATGAAATCCTGAACGTGAAGAAGGACGTCGCCGGGGCAACGGAATTCGTGCGCCCGACGCTGAACAACATTCTTGATAACGGGAATGTCAATACCGGTTACCAGGTGACCGCCTCACAAACCCTGGCAACACTTGGCGACAAGGACGGGCCCGGCAATGGCAACCCGCCGATGGCGAACACGGCCGCACGGGACTATCTGCGTAACCTCTTCGGAAGCATCCAAGCCTTCTCGGCTGAGCCGTTCACCGCGGTCACCGCAACTCCGGCCCAGGCTTTGTCGATCGTGTTCGTGCTGGAAGCCGCTGTTGACACCGTTCCGGCGATAACGGATCCGCTCAATTTCATTCCGAACCCCAACTTTGCTCAAGGCGCCCAGGACGCGGTTCGGGCAACGAATACGGCAGTCACTCCAGCGTTCGGATCTGTCAATCCCGCCGGTCGCGTTCCGCGACGCCTCACCAGCGGACTGTACAGTGACAACAACCCCGCCGGCGTCGCCAGCTATCCCAACAACGCCGGCGCACACACGATCGCCGGGGCCAGCAACCTCTTCGCCAGAATGCGAATTCAGGGCGACTTCAACGTCGACGGTCAGCGAAACTGGAACGACATCCCTAATCTCATGCTCGCCGTTAACAACCCCCTGGCCTTCGCCGCAGCCGATGCCGCCGGCAACCCCGGCAACTACATCATTCCCGAGATCCTCGGCGACTTTGATGGTGACGGGAACTTCGGCGACAGCCGTCGAACGGGGAGCGTTGGGATGAACATCATCACCCCCGACGAGATGCGCGACGCCCGCTACTTCGCGGACGGTCTGGCACTCGATCCGGTCACCGGCAAGCTCAACCGCAAGGAAGGCTTTATTCGCGTGGACAACGCGTGGACGGCCATTCACGCGGGCGACATCAACTTCTTCAACACCACACTGGCGACCGGTACCTACGCGGCCGGCGATTCTCGTGGTGACGTCGCCGGAGACTCGCCGCTTCCCGGGGCCTACCCGGCGGGAGCCGACGGCGTCGTGAACGCGGCCGACGTGGATTACGTTTCACGGAACTTCGTATCCAGCTGGGCCGACCTGGATGCAGCCACCGCTGGCGGGAAAATCCGCGATCTGTCCTGTGACATGGACGGCGACTGCGACGTGGACTGCAACGACGTGTCCGAACTCCTGGTCGGAATTCTCGACACGCAGATCACCGACTTGAACCTCAGCGGCGCCACCACTCAGGCAGACCTCGACATCGTCTGTGCCAATCTCGGAACGATGAACGCCGTCTGGTCTCAGGGTGATGTCAACTGCGACGGACTGGTCAACGGCAGCGACCGCGATATCGTTGCCGCGGCCGCCGGTGTTGCGAGCACCTGCCCCTAATCGGGCACACTCGCGCCGCAAGTAAACCATCACCTGCGGGAGGTCTGTCCAAGTGGCAGACCTCCCGTCCGCTTATTACGAGAACGCCTTGGAAGGTCGTTGCCGAAACTACTTCGCCAGCAATTCCAATCCGAACCGGAGCAACATCGTGTAAGCGAACAACCCCGCGACCAATGATGACATGACCCCCACGAATGCCGCCCGCGGAAGCTTCAGATATCGCCGCAGCGCCGTCGTCAGCAGCACCGCGTACGCCACGAACAAGAGACTTACGCCACCAGACAGGACCATCCACTGCCACAGCGGCGCTCGATCGAATAGGGCCTCCCCCGGGACAAGCGGCACCTGCCCCACAAACATGCCCCGCGGCAGCAGCACCACAAACGCCACGAGCACCAGCGAAGCGCACGCAACGAGCGGCGGCGCGACATATACCACGACGCGCAAGAGCTGGATGCTCCGTACTCTGCAACGCCCCAGCGTCTGTTGCATGACAAACAAAACGATTCCCGCGCCGCCAATTCCAAATAGAACGCCAAGCAGCATCAACAGGTATCGCGGATCGCCCAGGGTCGGCCATGTGCCGAACATCCACAGTTGGTGGAGCTCGGGATGTTGCCACGTCCAGATTTGCCATCCGCCTCTGGTTTGTGGTGTCACCAGAAAGGTGACGTAAACGATTGCACACGCCAATACGTGCGTCAGCGCCAGGATGGCCAGCACCGATGTCACGGCGAAGGTCAACAGGGGCCCGGGACGCACGGCGTCATAGAGCGTCACACGCCGCCAAATCGTACCGGGTAAAAATGTCCACCCCAGCGTCTTTAGCCATGAGAATGCCGGCCGACGCCGCCAAGCATGTTCGATAAGAAGCGTTGCGTGATCGACGTGTCGGCGAATCAGCGGCCGCCAGTCGAACTCCAGCCCGCATTCCGGACAGCGCGGACCGGGCAACTGTCGCAGGTTGTAGGCGCACCGCGGACAACTCAGGTCGAAATCAATCGCATCCCAATTGGGTTGATCGCCGACGAAGAGCTCTTCGAGTCGGTCCAGCGTGACGGACGGTCCACGGACGTCGGACTCGACAGACATGCAGCCTCAAAGAAAAACCTGCTACGGAGACGGATCGTCGCCCGCGTCCGACCTTTCCCCTGCCAAGGTCGCTGTCGAGTCGGCGATGCCGACATCGCCGCGCAACCAGCCGATTACGAGGTAGTCCGCGGGCAGCTTGCCTTGAAGATTTGCCGGCTCGTATTCGATTGACATGACGCTTTGCCCGGCGCTCTTGAGCATCCCATTCGTGCGCGAAGGCTCGATCAGATCGTAATAGCCCTTGTCGCGCATCGAAGCAGCCACGCGCGTGGCAAGATCGGTCCCCATCGGTCCCGCAGCGGCCCTACCCGGCAGCGTCGGGAACGCCGCGAGTGCGACCCTGGGATTGGAGTCTCTTTGCAAGTGATCGGCGATCAGCGCGCCGGCTCGCTCCGCAAGCATATTGGGGTCTTTTGTCGGGGCGATGACTTCGCCGAGCGACTCAGCCTTTCCAGCGGAGACATTGACCAGTTTCAATCGAAGCGCCAACTCGCCCTGCGTAACCGAATTGTGCTCACTGGCGGGCCCGCCGCGCACCAAGGCTCGCACCTGCTGTTCGATGGCCCCCAGCGGCGTTCCCGCGAAGGCCGTTACCGTGACCTTGCCGCCGCGGCTGATCACGAATCGCGCCGGCACGTCAAAACTCCAGTCGGACGAGAGCCAAGCCCTTAACTCGGGGCGCGCACTCTTCGAAATCACCACGCATGGGTAGTTCGCTTCTGAGCCATGGAGAATCGGGACGGTCGTGGAGTTCCAGTTGTCCGGCGAGTCGAAATTACAGGCGATGACCTGAAACCCCTCATCCTTCAAATCGCTCTGCAATCGCGCCAGCATCGCAAGCTCGTCGCGGGTCTCGCGAGACCACGAGGCCCAGAAGTCCAGCAGCACCACGCGCTGGCGATATTTTGACACAAGGTCTTGCAGCCCTGCCGCATCCAGCGTCGGAGCCGAATCCGGATACCTGTAGGCGAAGGACGATGACGTCCGCGGCGCTCCCGACGGGGCCTTGCCCTGGTAATGCCAAGTGTTGTCAGTTGGATAGCCCTCTTGATTACAGCCCGGCTGAGCCAGCAACGCCGCAGCGAGCGGGCCGACAAACAGGAATCCACGACTGAAGAGATTTGCGCGCCGTTTTGAAATGTTCTGGGCTTCCAGTGACATCATCCATGACCTCCCGGTAACCGTTATGAGGGGGCAACACCGACCGCAAGCGGCCGCTCAACTTCGAGCCCCCGCCGTATGCCGCGCGGCATCCAGCCGCAGCCCTCATTATATATCGGACGCTGGCGATCCTACCCGTTGCGAGATGGGAATCTGGTCGGA
>CAZCGF010000119.1:0-9908 GCA_964498115.1 uncultured Planctomycetaceae bacterium
TTACTTCCAGCGGCGAAGCTCGGAGAGCTTCAGGGCCCGGTTGCCGGAGAGCGTGATGTCGCTCTTTTGCCGGACCGGGAACCACGGGCTGCCGTCCGAGCCTTTGAGGACGTGGAACGACTGGGCCGGGACGCCGGCCTCGCCGAGCAGGATGCAAAGCTCGCCGTTGGGGCCGGTGCAGGCGTCGAGGACGATGATCGTCGTCGGCTTCTTGCCGGTGCGGAGGAAGATGTCGCCCGGCGCGATGGAGCCGTCGGCGGCGGCGGTGGTGTCGTCGAGGAGGCTGTAGCAGGTGCCGTATTGAAAGATGGTCTCGAGATAGCTGCAGAAGTTCGCCCGGCTGGGGTCGGGGTCGAACTGCTTGGCAAACGTCACCTCGCGTCCCTTGACGCTCGGCCTCTCGCCGGAAGCCCAGCCCTTCCAGGTGGAAAGGTGGCCGCTGGTGAAGTGGAAGCCCAGATCGTCGAGCTGCTTGGCGGTCCAGCGATACTCGGCGCGCAGACGGGTGAGCATGTTGGCTCCGGCCAGGGCGCGGTCGTTGGTCGGCTGGAGGGCGATCACGGCGGCGAGGCTCGGCGCGTCGGCCTTGAGGATGACCTTGCGCTTGCCGGATGTCACCGGCGTATCGGGCGGCATGACCGGCAGGTGCCGCAGCCACTCGGCGAAGCCGCGCGACGCGACCTTCACCCGGGTGAAGCCTTCGGGAGCGGCAATGCGCTCAACCAGCGGGACATACGCGGAGGCGATCTTCCGCGAGAGCCACGCGTAGTGCTGCGCCTCGGCAGCCGTGTAGCGATCGAGGGTCTTGGCACGATCCGTCGCCGGACGCTCGCTTTGCAGAGAGGTCGGCGGAGAGACGCGCGTGGTCATGACCAGCACGATGACGGCAAAGAGGGCGAACACCGCCCCGCGCACCCACGGATCTCGCAGCCTGCTCATGGCGAACATGCTAGGCGCGCGACCGGAAGATTGAAATGGGGATGTTTGCGGCGTCATGATTTACCGGTTGTTTCCGAGGCGAAGGGATTCGAGCATCTGAAAATCAAGGTGTCATCGACAGTCTTTGGGCCGCACCGCGATCACGGCCCATTGGGTTCCACTTCGGTGGCCGAACCGGCCAGTCGCTTACCAGGCAGCAGGGAGGGCTTCGGACCGGACGAGTCCTGACTCATGACAAACGCCCGGGCACGACTCAACTGCTCTGCCGCGCCAGGGCAATCCGGATTGATCGCCAATGCCTCTTTGAAGGAGTCAACGGCCGAGACGTAATTGCCCTGATCCATCTGAAGAATGGCGACGTTGTAATGGGCGATGTCGGCCGGCACGACGCGGGAGAACTCGATGAGGCTGTCTTTCATGTTCCCGACGTAGCCCAGCGAGATGGCCAGGTTCATACGTGCCCGCGGAAAGTCGGGAGCGATGCGAAGGGCGTCGCGGAACTGCTGCTCGGCATCGGCGTATCGCCGCTGAATGAGGTAGCTGTAACCGAGGTTGTTGCAGAGCATCGCCGAGCCGGGAATGGCCTGAATGCCGGTTCGAAGGATCTGGTCGGCATCTGAGAAGCGGCCGAGTTTCTGATAACAGATGCCGAGCCGGCTATAGGCCACCGCCGAACGAGGCTCATTGATGATCGCCCGTTCGTATTGGCCGATGGCCCCTTGCAGGTCGCCCTGCTTTTCGAGCATCCGTGCGGCGGCGAGATGAGTCTCGGCGTTGATCTTCGGCGGCGGCGCAGGCTTGGCCTTTTCGGCGAGCTGAGCCTTCTGTTCGCTGACGCCCGCGGCGGAGGCAACTTCCTCGGTGCGATCGAGGGCGCAGCCGTGCGCGATCAGACCGATGGCGGCAGACAGAAAAACTTTGAGGGTCGTGTTCACGGTTTATTGCCCCTCAAGGAGCTTGACGTTCAGGTGGTAGGCGTTCTTTCGCGTCTCCGCCTGCTTGGCAATGGCCTGTCCGGCGAGGCCTTCCTTGGCATCCATGCCGCGACCGCCGGCGATGCCTGGGACGACATCGATCTGCTGTTTGCCCGGCAGGGCCTGGACGAGGAATCGCTTGGCGACGGCGAGGCGATCCCGGATCAGCTTGTCGTTTTCGATAGAGGTTTCATAGTTGATGGTCCCGCCGCGCGCGGCCAGAAGCTCCGCATAGCGGGCCAGCCGGGCCTGCCCCGTTCCGGACAGCTCGGAGCAGTGCGGGACGAAGTGGATGTCGGCAACCGACATGTCGGCCAGCATGCCCTGGTCGTTGTGGTAGGTGTAGTACTGAGACCACTCTGGGCGGCTGTTGCTCTCGCCCTGAGGCGGCGCATTGAGCCGTTGGTTTTCCGGCGGGATGCAACCGAGGGCAAAGAGCCCCACCCCGGCGGCGGTCAAGATAGATCGAACTCGAGTCATCAAACGCCTCCCAAGCGCGGACCAACGGCGGTGAACAGATCGGAACGCTTCCCTATCTATCGGCAGGCGTTACCGCTCGACGGCAGCCTCGGGCGGGGTTTGGGGGGCCTTGCGGGAGCCGAAAGGGGGGCCGGACGTTGCATTTCTGTCGGACGTCAGTAAAGTCGCGGCCATGTCGCACGCCTATTTGCCGGATAACGACCCTGTAGAAACAAGGGAATGGCTGGAATCGCTGCAGGCAGTTGTTGCCTCACAGGGACCAGAACGTGCCGAATTCCTTCTGTCGGCGCTTCGAGACTGGGCCACCGGCAAGGGTATTGCCGCCCCATTCAACGCCAATACGCCCTATGTGAATACGATTCACGTCTCCCAGCAGCCGCCGTACCCGGGCGACCGGGCGATCGAGCGGCGGCTCAAGAGCTATATGCGGTGGAACGCGATGGCGCTGGTGGTTCGGGCCAATCGGCGCTCGGCGGGAATCGGCGGCCATATCTCTACCTTTGCCAGCGCGGCGACTCTGCTGCAGGTGGGGCTGAATCACTTTTTTCGCGCCAATACGCCGGAGCGAACGGGCGACCAGATTTACTTTCAGGGACACAGCGCGCCGGGAATCTATGCGCGTGCCTATCTGGAAGGGCGCCTCTCGACAAATCAGATGCACAACTTTCGGCGTGAACTTGCCGAGGGCGGCGGGCTGTCGAGTTACCCGCATCCGTGGCTGATGCCGGAATTCTGGGAATTCCCAACGGTGTCGATGGGACTCGGTCCGTTGTCGGCGATCTATCAGGCGCGGTTCAACAGGTACCTGCACGATCGAGGATTGGCGGACACCGAGCATTGCCGGGTCTGGGCGTTTCTCGGTGACGGCGAGATGGATGAGCCCGAGAGCATGGGTGCGCTGACGCTCGCTTCGCGCGAAGGGCTCGACAATCTTTGCTTCGTTGTGAACTGCAACCTCCAGCGACTCGACGGACCGGTTCGCGGAAACGGCAGCATCATTCAGGAACTGGAAGCCGCCTTTCGCGGCGCGGGGTGGAATGTCATCAAGGTCATCTGGGGCGACGACTGGGACCCGCTCTTCGCGGCCGATACCGAGGCGCTCTTGCCGGCGAGGATGGCGAACGTCGTCGACGGTCAGTGGCAGCGGTTCAGTATTTCCGATGGCGCTTACATCCGCGAGAACTTTTTCGGGACGGACCCGCGCATCCTGAAGCTCGTCGAACATCTGAGCGACAAGCAGCTTGAGAAGCTGCGGCTCGGCGGTCACGACCCGGTGAAGGTGTACGCAGCGTATAAAGCGGCGATCGCCCACAAGGGTCAGCCCACGGTCATTCTCGCCCGAACGATCAAGGGCTACGGCCTTGGCGAGGCGGGCGAAGGTAAGAACATCACGCACCAGCAGAAGAAGCTGAACGAGGTGGAGCTTGCCGAGTTTCGAGATCGATTCGGCATTCCCATTTCTGATCGTGAGCTGCGCGATGCGCCGTTCTATCGTCCGCCGTCGGGAAGCCCGGAAGAGAAGTATCTTCTCGATCGCCGGGCGGCGCTGGGCGGGTTTGTCCCTCGGCGGATGGTTCGGGCGAAGCCCTTGCAGTCGCCTCCGGATAAACTGTTCGAGGAGTTTTACAAGGGCAGCGGCGGTCGCCCCGCATCGACGACGATGGTGTATGTGCGTTTGCTCACTCGCCTCTTGAGTGATAAGCAGATCGGCCCGCTGATCGTGCCGATCGTGCCGGATGAGTCGCGAACGTTTGGCATGGACTCGCTATTCCAGAAGCACGGAATCTACGCCCATTCGGGTCAGAAGTACGAGCCGGTCGATCGCGAGTCGCTGATGTATTACCGCGAGGAGCGGAACGGCCAGCTCTTGCAGGAAGGCATCACCGAGGCCGGGTCGATGGCGTCGTTCACCGCGGCGGGCACGGCCTACGTCACCCACGGCATCAACACGGTGCCGTTCTTCACGTTCTATTCAATGTTTGGTTTTCAGCGCGTGGGCGACAGCATCTGGGCGCATGGCGACATGCGCGGTCGCGGCTTTCTCATGGGGGCGACGAGCGGCCGGACGACGCTGGCCGGCGAGGGATTGCAGCACCAGGACGGCAACAGCCAGTTGCTGGCGACCCTGGTCCCGAACTGTCTGTCTTACGACCCCGCGTTTGCGTATGAGGTCGCGGTGCTGATCAAGGAAGGCATCCGGCGAATGTACGAGGCGCAGGACGACGTCTTCTATTACATCGCGATTCATAATGAGCCGTACGAAATGCCCGCGATGCCGGACCAGCAGGGAATCGCCGAGGGCATTCTCAAGGGCATGTATCTCTACCGGCCCGCCGAGCGCAAGCGGAACTGGCCGCGGGTTCATCTGTTCGGCAGCGGTTCGATTCTGAACGAGACGATCCGCGCTCAGCAGATGCTCGCCGACCGGTTCAAGGTCGCCGCCGACGTGTGGAGCGTGACCAGCTATCAGCAGCTTCGCCGCGAGGCGCTCATTGTAGAGCGATGGAATCGCCTGCATCCGACCGCAACGCCGAAGAAGCCGTTCTTCGTGAAGCAGCTCGAAGGCGACCCACGGCCGATCATCGCGGCGAGCGACTATGTGAAGCTGGTCGCCGAACAGGTGGCAAGATGGGCCCCTGCCGAGTTCGTTCCGCTGGGGACTGACGGCTACGGTCGAAG
The DNA here is from genome assembly GCA_964498115.1 of uncultured Planctomycetaceae bacterium. GTDB lineage: Bacteria > Planctomycetota > Phycisphaerae > UBA1845 > UTPLA1 > UTPLA1. The sequence goes on from CAZCGF010000119.1 coordinate 5,073, forward strand.
CGAGGCGCGCGAGGAGCTGCGCCGATTCTTCGAGGTCGATGCCGAGTCCATCTGTGTCGCGACGCTTAATACGCTTGCCCAGCGCGGGGAGATCGACGCATCGGTCGTCGAAGCCGCGGTTGGGGAGTTCGGGATTGATCCCGAGCGACCCGATCCTGCGCGGGCGTGAGTATTGCGATGGCGGTGTCGTCTAAGTAGCTTTCGCCAGCCAACTCCTTAATACCGAAAAGAATCGGTCATGCGCGTGCTCTTCGAGCCACGGGTAGTGGCCGCATTGCGTCAGTTCCTGATACTCCAGTTGCGGCAGGTGCGGCGCGAGATTGTCGCGGATCATTTTTCCAGGGTGCGGATCGTCCGCGCCGTGAATCATCAGTACGGGCGCGCGGATCGACGCGAAGGCGGCGGGATAGATATTCTCAGCTTGCAGCCGAAGCATGTCGCCCCAGGCTTCCTCGTGGCCGCGGGCGTCGAATGCAGCCGTTTCGTCGCGGTGCGGGATCAGCCGGACCGAGTCTATCCGCTGATTGAGACTGCCCAGGGCGCGAAGACGTTCATCGGGCTCGGGGAACCGTTTGAAGAGTCTTGCCTGACGCTCAAGGATTGCAGGCGTCATTCGCGCCGCTCGAATTTCCTTGAGACGCTGTCGCGACGCCGGATCAAAGGTGCCACAGCCGATGAGGACGAGACTACCAATGGTGGTCGGGAACTCCGCTGCGCAGGCCAGGGCCAGCATCGCGCCCCAGGAATGGCCGACGATGACGGCGGGCTCCTTTGGACACGTGGCTGAAATCAGATGATGCATGTCGAGAATGTGCGTCCCGACGGTGAGCGGTTCGTCGCCGCTACGCCGCTGGAACGGCTCGACGACGCGAGCAAAGGCGGCGATGCCTCGCGCGACGGGCGCCATGTATCCGGGTGCACCGGGGCCGCCATGAAGGACGAATACGAGGGGTCCATGTTCACCGTAGGTGCGAGAATAAAGCGGCGGGATTTCGGACGAATCGTTTGACATGCACGCGGAGCCTTCCTGCACACCATTGGATTTAATCGCTATGGCAACAGTGATTGCTTTGACAACAAAGTCCGCGGATTTTATCGCGGCTGTGCGGATTGCGAGCAGAATCAAATCGGCGTAGCAGAAAAATGACCGGGCCGACGGACAAGCCGGTCGGGGTCGTATCTACTTACCCGTGGCCCGATCAATCCTAGAAATCGGCAGGATGTGTGTCGGGCCAAAAGTTAATACACGAATCCGACAAGAATTAACAATTAACGAATATCATAAGTCACTCGATTACATATCATTGGCTGCTTAGTGTCATCTTTTGAAATGATTAGTTCGCCGGCGATGTTAACGGTTTACCAAGGTCGTATGTCCAGTTAAAGGAAGTCGAATTTATGAATAGTCATTGAATTGGTCGGTATGGAAGGTTGCAATATCCGCATTTACGCGACTATCTATCCGAAATGCTGGAATCTCGTCGACTAACGGGCGACACTTCAGACCTTCCCTGTCGCATTAAAGCGTTCGCTGGGCAACCGACGAACGGCACCCTTTAGTTGCAGACCGGTCAGAGCAACGGCCACGCGTGACGGAATCATTCCGGACCATTCGCAGATTTGTTCGATACCCATCGATTCCTGGTTGAGGCAGTTCAGAACTGCCTGCTCGGCCTCGTCGAATTGAAGGACGCCTGCGGGGGAAGGCGACATTTCTTGTCCGTTGTCGAACAAAGTCTGAGCCAGTCGCGGCGTAGCGGCTTCGCGAAGTGAGGCGCCCACTGCACCAAGTTCCTCCAGGACGTCGCCGAACTGAGTGATCAGTTTGGCTTCGCCTTTCTTCACGAGCTCCAAACAACCCTCGGCCTGCGGCGTATCGACGCGGCCGGAGAGGGCGAACACTTCGCGGTCGTACTCCGTCGCCAGGCGAGCGGTGATCAGCGCGCCGCTTCGCCGGGCCGCTTCAACGACCAGCACTCCCATGGAGAGCCCGGCAATGATGCGGTTGCGCGGCGGGAAATTCTTGGCATCGGGCGCGACGCTCATCGGCAGTTCGGAAATCATGGCGCCCGACTCCACGATGCGCTGCGCCAACTCGACTGAATCGGGCGGGTAGACGTGGCATAGTCCGCAACCCAGGACGGCGAGTGTCCTTCCGCCGGCGGCCAGCGCGCCGGAGTGGGCATGAAAATCGACCCCGCGCGCCATTCCCGAGACGACCGTCATGCCCGCGCCGGCCGCGAGGGCGCCGAAGCGCTCGGCCTGTTCGGCGCCGTAACGCGAGCAGGCCCTTGAGCCGACGATTCCGAAGGCAATCGCATCGCGGCGATCCAGCGTGCCTTTGACATAGAGGCAGATCGGCGGGTCGTAAATGCGGCGCAGCGGCAGCGGGTAATCCTCATCCTCCAGACAGACGATGCGCACGTTGTGACGCTCGGCCAGAAGAACTTCCGCGTCAACATCCACCCGATCGCGCAGGGAGGCGATTCCCTGGGCGACCTTGGGGCCGACCTTGGAGACAGATTGAAGCTTCTGGACGCTGGCCCCCAGAACGGCGTCGATTCCGCCCAGCTCGCGCAGCAGATTGGCAAAACGAATGGGCCCGACGTCGGGACACATCGAAAGCCGAAGATGCTTGCGGGCCGCCTCGCTGGCGATCGGGCGCAATGTCATGGGGCGTCGCCTCCTGGTCCCCCTGGAGGAACGATTCTAAACAAATGAAGGTGATGGCGAGAAGGGACAAACTGCGGCGCCGGCGGGCGATGGGATCCCGTGGGGTCGGACGTGAGGCCGCGGCCGTGGCACGGTCAGGACTGGGTCACGGCTTCCTGAGTGGAGCTGACATCGAGCGGCTGACGACCGGCGAAGCCGGCCCCTACTTCGTGCCAGTGCTCGATCTTGTCCTCGCCAAGCTGCCAGCAGAGCTCGATCTGTCGACCGTCCCTGGTGGAGAGGAAGTCGATGAGGCCGCGCCGCCAGTCTTTCAGCTCGCAACCGACTGCGGCGAGTTCCTCGCAAAGATCGCGGAGGTTGTCGAGCTCCACTTCGTAGCGCTTGCGGATCGCCTGATGCTCTTCCTGAGTGACGCGCGGGCGGCGCATGTGGCAGCGATCTTCCAGTGAACAGACGAGCTTGAACTGCTTGACCATGTCAGCGACGATTCGCTTGACGAGTGGAAGCGTCCGATTGGCGTGCTCCAGCGTGAAGACGCGGCGTCGATCGCCACGATCAGCGCGGCTCTGCGACCTGGGTGCCTCATATACTTCCATGGATACCTCGCTGCGCCGACTCCGCATTGAAAAATGGGAATCTCATCAATCGACCGCGCGACACGTTTCTTATCACCAACTCGGAAAATACCCTGATTGACGGACCCTTGTCAATGCGCTTTCCGCATGTTGGGAAAGTTAATCTCCGAGCGACGACCGATCGCGCGAGCAATCGGATTCAACAGATCGACAAGCGTCCGCTAAGAACCGAATGCAAGGGGCGGCGGCCGCTGCGCGCAAGAATTGAAATGAATGGCGCGCCCGCGCACTTGGATTATTGGACATTCAAATAATCTTCAATGAAGGCAAGGCCTACGGAACCGCGGCGCCCTGAGCGGGGAGCTGCGCGGCCTGCAACATGATCCCAAAACACATGAGGAGGATGATCAGCCCGCTGATACTGAGCGAGGTGATGGCCGGCCACTTGGGGGGGGTGCGCTTCACAAGGGCGACGATGGCAAACACGATGCCAAGAGGCGGAAAAACGCAGAAGCCCAGAGCGCCGGCGAATTGAACGCCTCCTCGTTCGATCATTTCCTCCTGCAGGACCTTGTTGAACTCGGCCTGCTGCATCTTCTGGAGGTCGTAGTCCTTGGCGATGGACAGCACAAAGCCGACGAAGACGGCGAAGCAAATGAGCGAACCGGAAATGCAGCCCAGCGAGAGCCAACTCAAGATGTTTGTGCCGGATGTGACTGGAACCGGCGGATGGTGAGCGGGACCGGAGACGGCAGCGGTGGGCCTCGCCGCAGCGGGATCCTGAAGGGTCTGATGCTCGCTGACCAACGGGGCCGTGACCACCTTACGGCAGTAGGGACAGGTCACGGCCTGGTTCGCCATTTCGTCGTCGACTTCGATCGGCTGCCCGCAGGCCGCACACAAAAACTGAATTGCCATCGCGCCCTTTCCGTGTCACGCCAACCGTCGCCGACGAGGCCACGGTCGAATCGGGCGCGTACTTTAACCGATTGCCCAGTGATGCCAAACGAGCCCGGCGGCGGGTCCTGGCGGATGCGTTTCTAGGGCACCAGTAGCGCGTCGAGGAACTGGGGAATGTCCGCGAGGTTGACCTGCCGGTCCCCGGTGAAATCACCTCGGGCGATGGGGTCCAGCGTCGGGAATGCGACGTAATAGTTCGGCGGACCGTTGATCACGACGTCTGTGAACGGCGCGATGTCCAGTCCATTGACCTGCCCGTCACCGTTCATGTCGCCGAGGGGAAGTCCGGGATCGTCCAGAATTACGGGCACGGTGAGCGGATCACCAAAGACTACGTTCTGCCAGCTCAGAGCGGGAATGGACGTATAGGCCGCCTCGCCCCAGGAGAGCCCGTTCAACAGGAAGTTGACGAAAAGAAACTCGTTGTCGGCGATGGTGAATGTGAAGGGCTCATAGACGTGGCCGACGGCGAAAGTGCCTCCTGCGGCCAGAAAGTCGGCGACCTGCTCGAGTCCGAAGATCGTGCCAAGTCCGTTGAGCGCGCGGGCGTTATCCGATTCATAGGTATTGAAGATGGCGCCCGGGGGGAAGTTGAATCCGTTGATGTACGTTGCGCTGCCTGGCGGGT
>CAZCGF010000119.1:10008-13338 GCA_964498115.1 uncultured Planctomycetaceae bacterium
GCCTGCGACAAGGTGGTGCCGTCGATCCGGCTGACGAGGTACATATCGCCGGGGGTCAGCAGGGTCGCTCCGCTTCCGTTTGGAATCCAGCAGACGTTGGATCGATTCATGAATGTCTTGGCGATCTGGATGTTGGCGCGAGAGAACGTATTGATCATCGCGGCGGTCTGGTGATAGGGATTGTCGATCATGTTGTCGGCGCGGCTGTCCATCGTCAGACCGGCCTCGCCGAGGTCAAGATTCTGCCAGAGCAAAACCAGTTCGGCGTCCACGCTGGCGTAATCCGCATCGCCGTTGCTGAGATCCGTTGCGGCGCTGCCGGGCATGTCTCCCACGGTGGGGATGTCGGTGTCCTGTACCCGATGCGGGATGGGACGAATCAGGACAATGCTCACGATGCTGGAAGGCGTCGGATCGCCGGGCAGCAAGAGATGCGCCCGAATGGGGTCGCGGATCAGCGCGTTGAACTGAGCCCGGGTGAGGTCGGCGGCCGGAATGGCGGCGTTGCTGAGGTCGAAGACATTCGCCGCCGGGATGGCGGGATGATGAGCGAGGTAGGCGTCCTTGAGGGTGACAGCCTCGGGAAAGGCGGAGTTGTAGACGACGAGAACCTGATCTTCCGTGATGATCGCACTGGCCGTCTGAGCAGACATACATACGACGATGACCGCGGCAAGAATCACGTTTCGCATTTTATAAAATGATTTGGGCGATGGAATCTTCACTGTGCTTTCGCTCCCGTCCTCCCCCATCGTTCGGTTGTAATGCTTGATGCGGCGTGCATTCGCTCGGATTGCGTAACCGGCGCCGTTCCCCGCTTTCCGTCAGGCGCCGAGCAAGACGGATACGAATCCGTCTACATCCATGATATCAGGTGCGCCGGAGTAATTCATGTCCGCGGCGCACTTCGGGAAAAACGGTCCGCCCCCTAACAGAACTTGTACGAATTCCTGAACGTCGAGCCCGTCGAGCACTCCGTCTCCGTTCACGTCACCTTTGATGCAATCCACGTCGCCGGTCACGACCAGGGCGTATCCCTGTGTATCCTGATTGACCGCAGCCCCGGCAACGTCGATTCTCCATACGCCGGCTTCAGGCGCGGCGAGGTGAACCTGTTCGGAATTGTTGATGGAATCCGCAGCGCCGCCGGTCGTTGATTCCGCTCCGCTGAAGACATTCCCGAGATAAACGGCGGCCGACGGGGAATGGACGGACAAGTTCAAGTTGTTGATGGGTGTCAGCCCGGCCATGACGGCGGCGGGGGCGTCGGTCCAGACGAGCGTGACTTTGAGCTGCGTCGCGGTGGGACCGACGACGACGTAATGCGACTTGGTCTCGCCGGTGGAAAGACCGGAGGCGTTACGAATGTCTTCGATCAAAGTCTTGCGGGCGTCACCGGCGAAGTAGATCACATCGTCCATCTTGATGAGACCCCAACCCTCCGTGGCGTTGAAATAGCCGGCGATGCCGGCCATGTCCGCGGCGGAGTTGATCACCATGGCCTTCAATAATGCGCCGCTGGGGGTGAAGGCATGAGCGAGGTCGGGAACACCGGTCGGATAGAAGCCCTCCATGAAATACTGACGAGCGAGTAAGCCCATCGCGGAGACGGCGGGCGTGGCATAAGACGTTCCGCCGTCACTGAGGGTGTCATCGTTGCCGCATACGGTGTTTACATTGGCCGAGCGCGAGCCGCATCCCGGAGCGAATACCTCGGGCTTTTGCCGACCATCCGCGGTCGGGCCGACACCGCCTTTGCACTTCTGGCTCTGGTTGGGGGAATCCTTGCTGCCGGCGACGGAGAGACAGTTCTTTGCGTTCTCAGGTGCTTTGACGATGCCGGCGTTGATGACGGCAACGAGGACGAGGTCGTCTTCGTTGTCCCATGTGAAGGCGTCGATGTCGCGGGCCCACTGATTGTAAAAGTAGTCGCTATTGCCCCAACTGTTGTTGTGAACGCGGGCGCCGTCGTTGTGGGCGATGGTGAATCGGTTGTATGCGTTGAAGACACCACCGACCGCAACGCCGTTGTAATGTTGAAACACGATCTTCGCTTCGTAGGCCAGGCCCTTGAGGTCGGGATTCAAGTCGGCGACTTCCTTGCCCGCGAAGGTGCACCCGACATGGGTGCCGTGGTAACCGAAGCCGGGACTGATGCCCATGCCGTAATAGGCGAGGAGCTTGCGATGCATGGGCCCGATGGGATTTGCGGGATCATCAAACGAGCAATGATCAGCCCGCAGATCCCAGTCGACGATTCCGGCGATCTGATTTTCACCGTGGAGGCCCATGTCCCAAAGGGTGCGCACATTGGCGACGTTGCTTTGGACGATCCAGGAAGTCGAGGCGTTTCGCGGCTCGGCCTCGGGCGCCTCATCGACAAAGAGGATGTCCTTTGACTTCAGAAGTGTATTGAGGCGGCGTTTGTCGAGATCGATGCCGAGGCGACGAGAGCCGTCGCGCGACGGCAGGCGATGTGTCTTGCCGCCCAATTTGGCGGCCTCGGCGGAAATCCGGTCGTTCCCTTCGTCTTTAAAGGAATGCACGACGAGCAAACGACGGCCGCCGGTGTCGAGATCGCGTCGCTCCTTCGTGACGAATTTCGATTTGCCGATGGTGGGACTGATTCTCCAGGCATCCTGAAAACCGCCGACCCAGGTGACGAAGCCGGCGTCGACTAGTGCGTTCGCATCGGCGGCGCCGAGGTCTGCGATATAGGCATGGACCGGAAGGTACTGGTGGAGTTTCACGCCGGCGGCCGAAAGCACTTCGCGCCGGGCCGGCGTCATCGGACCGTCGAGTTGAATGACATAGGGATCCGCCGGGTCGAAGCGGGCACCTGCGTGGAGTAGCGAGGGAATCTGAGACAGGTCGACGGTCTGCGTCCGGAAGATCAGCTTGCCGGGCGGGGCTATTGGCACCTGCGCGCTTGCCGCGGCGGGCGCGAGCATGTACGCCGCGCAGTGAATGAACGCTGCACCGAGCAGGAGATTCCAGCCCTTGGACCGATTACCCATTTTTAGAATCCGCCTCCAGAGAATCGGAGATCACCGAATTCTCTCCGTGCGAGCCTGTTTCCCCCTGCCGGGTGAAGGCGAGTCGGTTGACGGCTCTGCCCCCTCCCGCAATGTCCACCATGGTTAATAGTATGCAGGCGAGGGTTGAAAAACGAGCGTTTGCGGGCCAATAATGTTGGGCTCCAAGGGGTCAGGCGACCCCGTGCGAGGATGCACAGGCCTGTGGCGAGATTATCGGTTAGCATTCGCCGCACGAGCGCCCGTAGCTCAGCTGGATAGAGCAACGGTTTCCTAAACCGTAGGTCGTAGGTTC
>CAZCGF010000120.1:0-10988 GCA_964498115.1 uncultured Planctomycetaceae bacterium
TGGACTCGCCCGGAGCACTCAGAATGAGCTGTCGGCCGATCGCGGTTTTTGGCAGGATCTTAAATGCCATGACGATGACGGTCGGGACGATGACTGCCTCAATAACGCCGAGGACGCATGCGGCATACATGCTGTACTGGTACGCGCAAACCAGGCTGCCGATGAGGCACCCGATGGCGGCAACCGCCAAAATCCCGGCGGACGGCAGTACAACCTCAATCACTGCGATGATGAGGCCGGCTGCAAACAATACCAGAGAACCGACTAACCACTCGTTCATGTTTCGATTCAACCAGCGGAAATCCAAGCGAAGGCCTGTCAGGCCTGCGATCGCTTCGTTGGCCGCACTACGACACGGCCGCCCGACATGTCAACGACTTCCACTTCGTTATCCGGGTCGATCAACTCACACTGGGCAATGACATCGACGCGGCGCCCATTTATCTGCGCCTTACCCGCCGGCCGAAGACTGGTCAAGGTTCGGCCGATATCGCCTAGTTCAACGGGGCTGGGCGCAGTCAAACTCATGGGGATGCCCGCCACAGCAGCGCTCGTCGGCGCGGCCGGCGCGAGAAGCAGCGATCTGCCTCCGGGGATTTTCGGGAGGTATCTGTTGAGAACCCACGCTCCGCCAATTGCCAAAGCTGTCCCGCCGAATACGACCTGCAAGCCGGTCTTAAGTCCCAGCCACGTCCCCGGTAAGCGGGGAACAATGATGGGCCCCGGCTCGGCAGGCACAAAAGTCGCTATGAATCCGACGAACACAAAAAGAATGCCCGCGATTCCGGCAATCCCAAAACCCGGGATGACGAAGATTTCCAAACCGATGAGGATCAATCCGAAGGCGACAAGGAGGATTTCCCACATGTCGGCAAGCCCGGTGATGTACGGCGCGCCGAGAAACACGAACAAGGCAGCCAGTGCGATAGCGCCGCCGACGAAATGACCGGGGGCGTTGAATTCGGCATAGATGCCAAGCCCGATCAACATCATCAGAATCGTCCGGATGATCGGCGAGCTGAGAAAATCGGCGACGCCCTCTGCCCAGTTCGGCGTAAGCCGGGCCAGCTCGCCGGAAACCTTATAAAAGGCCTTCAGCTCGTTCTCATTGCTGACAATCGCTTTCGCAAAGCCGAATGCAACGGCTTCGGATTGGGTCAGTGTGAGCAGGTCCCGATCTTCAACAACAGGCTGTCGGACCGAAAGCGACTCGCCGGTAACAGGGTCACTCATTTTCTCGACCAGTTTCCAGGCACTGCCCTCTTCTTCGAGTAGCTGCTCTTTGTCTTCCTTGGTAACGAATCGTCGATCGCTACCGTCCTTTTTCTCGATCCACCAGATCTCGCTGCCCATGCGTACCATGGCCTCGCACAGGTGGAGGTCATAGTGCCGGCGGTGGGCGCTGTCGCGAAACTCCTTCAGGATGGGGCTTTCGATCTTCGCTCGTTCTGTCTCGCCTAACTCCTGCAACCCATCCGTCGGGGAGAGGAGAATCGGCGCACAGTCCCCAATCTTGCTCGCGCTGGCCATCACAATTTCGTTGCAGGCCAGCGAGATCATGGCACCGGCGGAGAAAGCAGAAGGCTTCACCCAAGCGACGGTGTGCATGTCGGTCAGGTTTTTCAGGTAGGTGCAGATATCCAGCGCGCTGGAAACCAGTCCGCCCGGCGTGTCCATTTCGAGAATAAGCAGTGTGGCGCCCTTCTCTCGCGCCTCGTCCACGCGACGAACAAGGCTGGAGTAGGTGACATCGTTTATTTCGTCCTTGATGGTGATCACCGCGGCCGTGCGAGGCGTCGCGACCTCGGTTGATTCTGAATCCGCCGAAACCCCGGATGCTAGCGCGGCGAAGACAAAGGACACTCCAAGAAACAGGGATGCTCTGTACGCCCGGCTTGGTTTAATCGATTGAGATTTCGGCGATTCTGTCATGCTGCGTGCGCCCGTGGGCAGGATGTGTCAGCCGATGGGTACGTTGGTCGGACGTGGTCCTGCCGCCTGTATATTCTATCCGCCTAACCCGAAGGGCACCACGAAGATCGTCGTTACACCAATTCCAGAACACTTCGTCGAAGTCCCTGCGAGGGCTATCTCATCGGAAGGTACTGACTGAGCAGCTCCCGCGTTTGCGGGGAGGTCACGTGTGCCTTTCCGAAGCCGGGAACCGCCCCCATGGCGACTGCAGATGCCTGTGCCTCGGCGAAATTGCTGATCATCATGATCGGCGTGGCTGCCAGTTGCGGATCGGATTTGGCCTGTTTCAGCAGGCCGTCGCCGGGACTGCCGTCGGCGAAAATCAGGCGATTGAACAAGACGATCGCGTATTTGCCGGCGCGCATCTTCTCAATCGCATCGTGCACAAACATGACCCGATCAATCTCGACGTTAAAGTGCTGACGGAGCATAGTTGAGATCATCCCGTGGTCCGGGTCGCAGTTGCCAACGTCCAGTACCCGTGCGGTTGCCATATGAAACACCGACCCTTGCTGTGCACCCTCCGCATTGCCCGGGGGCGCGATGAAGATTACAGTAAACTCCCGCGAACATCGTCGTTCGCCCTCGTGCCGACCAGACAAGTGCGAGATCATAGTAGGATGCGTCCTTGCCGGCTTTGGCGAAGTTTATCGTAACGCAAGTCGCGAGTTCAGGGACGGTGAGAACGAGACATGATGCAGATTTCTGATCGGGCAAAGCAGCTCAATGAATCGGCGACGCTGGCCGTCTCGGCGCGTGCCGCGGAACTCAAGCGCGGGGGCACCGATGTCGTTGGTTTCGGTGCCGGCGAGCCTGACTTCGACACGCCTCAGCATATTATCGAGGCGACCAAGCGGGCCCTGGACGCGGGACATACGCGCTACGCAAAGCCATCCAGCGGCATCCCGGAAGCCAAAGCCGCGGTCTGTGAGAAGTTCCGCCGCGACAACAGATTGGACTACAAACCAGACCAGGTCATCGTCACCGTCGGCGCGAAAGAGGCGCTTTTTCTGGCGTTCAGCGCCATCCTGAACCCCGGAGACGAAGTCTTACTGCCTTGTCCCTACTGGGTGAGCTTCCCGGAACAGGTAAGGCTCTGTGGTGGAAAGGTCGTCACAATCCTCGGCGACGAATCCAACGGGCTTCGCGTGCAGCCGGAGCAAATCGCCCGGGCAGTCACCCCGAAAACGAAGATCGTCGTTTTTAACAGCCCCTCCAATCCCGGTGGATTCGCATATTCACCCGATGAGACGCGCGCCATCGCCGCCGCGCTGACCGGCAAGGACGTCATCGTATTTGCCGATGAAATGTACGATTGTCTGCGATTCGGCGAGCGCCGTGAGAACCTGAGTTTCGCCACCATCAGCCCGGAGTGGGCGGAGAAGACGATCACCTTCAATGCCGCGAGCAAGTCGCACGCGATGACCGGCTGGCGCGTGGGCTATGCGGCCGGTCCGAAGCCGCTGATCTCCGCGATGGCCAAGATTCAATCGCATACGACAAGCGGGACGGCAACGTTTATTCATCATGCACTGGTCGAAGCGCTTACGGGTTCACAGGCACATGTGGAAAAGATGCGCACCGAATTCGAGCGGCGGGGAATGCACATGCACGCCCGCCTCGTGGCGATGCGCGGCGTGACCTGCGTGAAGCCGGACGGCGCGTTTTATTGTTTCCCGAATGTCTCGGGCACCTTCACAGCGCTCGACGTTCAAAACAGCGGAGACTTCTGCAAAAAGATCCTTGAGGAGGTCCATGTCGCCATGGTGCCGGGCGACGCCTTCGGAATGGACACGCACGTGCGGCTGTCCTTCGCGACTGACATGAAGACGATCGACAAGGGGCTTGATCGACTCGAAAAGGTGCTCGGCAGGAAGTAGCGGACCGCCGGACCTGCGGTTAGTTGCCGCGCTCGCCGCGCCGCGACCTGCCCGTCAAATCAAAGATAATCGCATTGGGCCACCGGCGAACGACATCGCCCATTTCGCTTAGCCGTTCAGCAAGACGACGATTCTTGTCGTCGAATCCAACCCACAGATAGTACTCGCACCGAGGTGCGATATTCTCCAGTCCCTGATCACTTGCAACGTAGTAGTACATGCGATCCATGTACCAGCAAAACTGCGGATGCAGGAACTGGACGGCGCCCTCGTAATACGAACGAGTCGCCCAGAGCTTTCGGTTTCCATAGATGATCGCATCAGGCGGGGCGTTGTCGGCGATGAACTGACAGGCTTCGTACGCCGCGGCTGGAAGGCGTCTGTGGTGGTGGAATATGGACTTCTCTGCGGCGCCTTCGACCGCGATTCCCGCCAGCACCAAACATGTGATGACGGCCGCCAATCTCCGAGACCATCGAGAAACCTGAGTGTCGATGCGCGCGACGGCCTCCCCCGCAAGCATGGCGAAGTATGGCGCAAAGTGCAGCCACCAATACTCGTGCAGGAGCGAAGCACTGCGAAAGATGATGACGAACAGCAATCCCGTCGAGCCGAGGAGCCAGAATCGCGACATCACTGTTGCATTGTCGCCGCCGGTGGTCGACTCCATTGCGGCCGTCCGCTTTTGCGCGAGCTTGCGGCCTCGAGCGGCTCTACTGCGACTTCGAGGCGGTTTGCGGAGCTTCCCCAGGATTTGAATCATCATTCCGGCGACCACGACGACCAGCCCGGTAGAAGTGAAGTTGCGAATCAGCCAGATGCCTTGTTGCACCAGCCAGACTTCGGTGGTCAGCAGCTTCTCGCTCTTTTTGATGCCGGAGCGGTAGGCGAATAGCTCATATAGGTGGCCGATCTGCCAATTGAGCGTCCACAGGATGTGTAGTGCCGTAAGAGTGGCGGCAAATAGCGCCGGCCATGTTACAAGCAGCCAGCCCGAAAGCCGCCCGCCGCGATCCCGTCGCCACACTCCGACGGCAAAATGAATCGCCACAACGCCCGCTTGAATAAACGCGACCCAGCCCGTCAATATTGACAGAATTGTGCCGAGCGCGAAGACGAACGCGTTGAGCCGCGAGCTGCCCGAGAATCGCTCACCATAGGTCCAACCTAGATATCCTCGCATTGCGAGCAGGCAGAACGAAAGCACCAGCGTCTCGTGGCATGCTGTTCGCCCGAAATAGGTGAAGATCGGCAAAGCGAGCATGACCACGCCGCTGAGCAAGCCCACGCGCCGACCGAAAAGCCCGATGGCAATCGAAGTCGTCAATACAATGGCGATAACAGTGGATAACGCCGGCACGAGGCGAACGGCAATATCATTAACGCCGAAGACGGCCATGCTCGCGGCCAAAGAGAGTGACAGCAACGGTGGATGGTCCGGATAGAAGTGCCTGGCTTCCGGCAGCCTGCGCTGGAAGAGGCTGTAAACACAGCGTCCCTTCGTCTCTGCCAATCCGTATCGAACGTGGTTGCGGCCGAACTGGGCCTGGTGCGCCGACCCCCAGTCGTGCCGATCGATCAGGGGTCTCCACAATCCGCAGGCATGAAGGGCGACCGCCGCGAGTGTGACCAGGATCAGCATCCTGCCCGCGCCGCGCCCGTCGTTTGATACCGGGGCATTTGGCACTTGGTCGATAGGTTTCATGTCGGTGCTTTATGTTAACATGACAGTGGAAGTCGAGTTCGTCCCTTACCGAGTACAGATGCGACGGCCGGAGTCGGCTGTGCCGATCGAATGTCTCCATGAAGCTCATCATTCAAATCTGCTGCCTCAATGAGGTCCAGACCTTACCGGCAATGCTCGCGGATCTTCCCCGATCCTTGCCTGGCTTTGACAAGGTTGAATGGCTTGTCCTCGACGATGGCTCTGTGGACGGAACCGCTGATTTAGCGCGGCAGTTGGGCGTCGATCACGTCGTCCGCATGACACATAATACTGGTCTCGCTCGGGCCTTCGATACGGCGATCGCGGAGTGTTTACGGCGCGGGGCCGACGTCATCGTGAACACGGACGCCGATAACCAGTACGTCGGCCAATGCGTGGCCGACCTGGTTCAGCCGATCCTGGCGGGCACGGCCGACATGGTGGTTGGAACGAGACCCATCGCCGACATGGAAGACTTCTCTTGGGTCAAGAAGCGACTGCAATGGCTGGGGAGTTGGTTCATGCGCCGCCTGACCGGCAATGAGCTTAAGGACGCAACGAGCGGCTTCCGGGCGTTTACCCGCGAGGTCGCCCTGCGCATGAACGTGACGAGCGATTTCACGTATTCGCTTGAAACGCTCGTCGCAGCAAGCCATCAGAAGTTCCGTCTGGTGGACGTCCCCATCCGCACAAATCGCGCGACCCGGCCGAGCAGGTTATTCGGTTCGTCCGGTGAGTACATCCTGAGGCAACTGGTCATTCTGCTCCGCGTGTACACGATGTATCGACCGCTTCGCGTCTTCTTCGGAGCAGGCGGAATAGCGATGGCATTCGGATTAGCCCTGGCAATTCGATATTTTTTCTACATGCTCGCGGGGGAAGGAAAAGGTCACATCCAGTCTGTGGTGGTGGCGGGCCTGCTTGTGACCGTGGGATTCTTGCTCTGCATGATGGGTCTGTTGGCGGACATCATCAGATCAAATCGGCTTTTTTTGGAACGATTGCTCTACCGCGTGCGCAGCGTTGAGGATCAGGACACGAGTCAGAACATGAGCTCAAGCACACCCGCCAAGCAACAGTCCGAGTAAATAACATAGGGGCTGGTAATTGCGGCGCCCAACTCCCTGACAGTCTTCGAGCTTGTTTCTGGTGGAACAGAAATCTCACTGCGCGCCTAACGAATCGGGACCAAGATAAACCCGAGAACCCGGCTTAATGGCTCCGGGCAATGGCCGCCGCCCCGCGAGTTGCTGGGCGTTCAGGGCGAGCAACGGGCTGATCTCAAAAACCCCATCCGGACTTCCATCAACAGATACCGGAACTTGAACCCCCGCTGATTTCAGCCATCGCGCTGCCCTCAGACTGATGTCTCGCTTTGCTGTATCCACCGAGTCTATCCCGGTCGCGTTCTTTACCGGACTGAATTCCTCCTCGCGCGACGTCTCCATCAAGACCGGGTTGCGCGAAAGGGGAAGCGCGTCGAACACGAAAGACTCCAGCTTGATCGCGTTGGGCTCCGTCGGCTCGACTCGAACGCAGGATTCCAGATCGACGAAGGGAACTTTCTTGACCGCGCGATGCCATGGAAGGGCAAAGGCCGCAGGGTCCGCAGTAAGTCGCTCGATAAATGCCCGCGAAAGGGCGTGAATGGCGATGTTCGCGGCGTCAAATCGGCGGGTGCCGTCTGAATTCTTCATGCGTGCCAGCGCATCCGGAAAGTCTGAATATTCAATGACCGTCAGCGCTCCGTCGATGGCGGCGAAGTTTCCGACTTTCTCTAAATCGTCGGCCTTTGGAAGGGTCTTGCTGGACATCTCAGAACCCGAAGCATCGTGCAACCCGAGAAACGCCGGGTCCAGACAGTGAACGAGTGGATTGTCCACTTGAAAGTAACTCAAGTGATCCACGCCTCGTGCGGCCATGTCAGCGAGCATTCCGGAAGTGGCGAGGGCAAGGAGTGAACCGCCGTGTCCGTCGGGCGAGAGTGCAATGCGGTGCGGCTGATCGAGCAGTATCTTGCCTGAACGATCGAACGCCGGCATGACGCCTTGTTGAAAGAATGAGACACCCTCGCGACCGAGTCCGTAGAAGTCGTTGGATTCGAAGCAGGAACAGGTGGCTTCGTGATTAGCGGGGCTCGTCATCACATACCAGTGAATCTTGCCGCCATAAGTCCGTGTCGTTCCGAGGATCGACTCGGCGAAGAGTTGAAAGAGCGTCTTGCCTTGCACGGGAGAAATTGGAAATGCGCCTTTGGGGCCGTCGAAGCCAAGCCGCGTGCCCTGTCCGCCCGCCACAATGAAGGCGGCGACCTTTCCCGCTGCGAGCAGCGCCTCGCCTCGCCGAACGATATCCGGAGAAAGCGACGCCCTTCGCTTGACGCTTGCGGGTTGAAGGTCAGCCTGAGCGGGCATCGATTTCGTCTCTGACGCCGCCAGGCGAGCCAGATTCGGCAACTGAGCCACGTTAATCAACCGGAGGTCGGCGATCAGTTCCGCTCGCTGCGAAGGCGCCAATTGATCCCAGAACCGAAACACGTGGCCCTGTCCGACTGCCTCAAGTGCCGCTCGGAGCTGAGAATCTGATGGAGAAACGGGATGCGTCATACCGCGACCGCCATTCTTTTCGGGTTCGAGAGGATCACAGTCGATAAACTAGCAGGGCATTGAGGACTGTCAACGTGACGAGTGACAACGGCGATCGCGAATCAAGGACCGATTCCAGGCAGCCGACGCGGCGGGAGTTCATCGGCCGCGCGATCTGTGCCGGCGCTGCGGCCGGCCTCTGCAACCTGCGGGGCATCGCTGCGATGGCGGCACAGGACGCCGCGAAAGCGCCGAGCCCGCTCCCGATTGCTCACGTCGTTCGGGCTTATTCCGCTCACATGATGCCCGTCAGCGTGATCCACCGCACCATCCTCAAGGATGCACTGGAGGAAAGCGTAAAGTTGATTGCGGGTGAAGATCGCATTTCCGATGCATGGCATCAAATCTTGAAACCGGACGACGTGATTCTGATTAAATTCAATCAGTCTGGGGCTGAGAACATCGGTACCACTCGGGCGATGGCCGCGGAGTTGGTGGAGTCGCTTCAGAAGGCGGGGTGGAGCCCGTCGCAGGTAATGTTGTTAGAGGCCGTGGGTGCGAGCCCATCGATGCTCCGGACAACAAGACAGCCCGACCGGCGATGGCAGCACGAACGGGTCAATTTTGGTGTTTCCGGAAAGGATTCATTTGTCGCGGCGCTGGATCAGGCGACGGCGATCATCAATGTCCCGTTCATCAAGACCCACCACATGACGACTCTCACAGGCTGCCTCAAGAACCTCTCGCACGGACTCATCCAGCACCCGGCCAGATTCCATGAGGGTGGGTGCGACCCGGCGATCGCCGAGATCGTTGCGAGTGACGCAATTCGAAGCAAGGTGCGGCTCAACATCATGAATGGGATACGGTGTGTCGTCGAAGGTGGGCCAAAGGCTGACCCGGAAGCACTGGTATCCTGCAACACGCTCTTCGTCGGGGTGGATCCCGTGGCGTGTGATGCCACGGCATTCGGCTTTCTGAATGAGGTTCGATCACTTCGGGGAAAGCCGCCCCTGCTCAAGGGGGCGTCCTTGCCGATTCATCTCCAAAGTGCGACAAAGCGTCGAATCGGCCAGTCTGATCTGGAGAGAATCAGGGTAACCCGAGTAGACGTGTGAATTTCCGGTAAACCGTTTATTTGCCTATGCTTGCGACTCAGATTCGGGGCCGAGAGTGAATTCCTTAGGTGAAACGCATGAAGATCCCGCTGAACTGCGGCAAAACGGAATTACCGCAGGCTAACGCCCGAAAAAAACAGTGTCATTTCCGCCGCCATTGATTGACAGTAACGCCGAATATGGTACGATATAGGTAGGCATGGTCGTGGGGGCTGCTTCACGATCAGTTATTTGTGCGTGCTAGGGAGTTACTGTGGTCTGTAGTTGAGGCAAGAGCGGCGACCGTTATCATACATTGAGAATTATTCATTCCGGCCCGCGCGGGGGCCGAATCATCCGCGAGTCATTCCAAAGCTCCTGCCTAAACAGACGCCACAGTTTTCCGGACAGCCTTACGTCGCGTTTCTTCCCGCCTGAGGATGATGCAATGTCCTTGGGAAGCGGGGGTTCACGTGATTGTCGGTTGTCACCTGCCCGAAACGCTTGTTGCAGACTCGAAGAATTGTGATGGCATTACAGTCGAGCCCTTCGGCGCTTCGCCGCGGGAAATCTCGGCATGATTGTTGAAGGTCCGGAACGGATTTGGCAGTCGGTTCCGTGCCTCACCTAGCCGGTCGCCCTCGTCCGATGGAGAGCGCGAAGTTAGGGTGGTCTCGACCGATGGGGTCGGACCAGCCGAATTGGTTTCATACATAGGATGTTTCTTTCGCCTCGGCCCAGAGACATGGGAACGGGTCAGGTGACGAAGTGACTGCCAAGCAAGGAGTAAGCGAAGTGAAAAGACGTAACGCATTTACCCTGATCGAACTACTGGTGGTAATCGCGATCATCGCACTGTTGATCTCGATTCTTCTGCCCAGTCTCTCCCGTGCGCGAGAGCTTTCCAAGCGCACCGTCTGCTCGGCCAACCTGCGCGGTGTCGGCCAGGCGATGTACATCTACGCGCAGGACGAGCCGGGCGTCTTCCCGTGCGTTGCCGAGGTCTATACCGGCACCGGCAATAACATGGCCATGTACCGGCCTGTGGACCGAACCACGCCTCCGCCGACGACGGGCATTCCGTCGGTGACGACGGACCTGTGGCTGCTGGTCCGGCAGAACAACACGACGCCGAAGCAGTTCATCTGCCCGAGCACGACGGACGTGCCGGATCCGGCACAGGATTCGCTGGCCTATTACGACTTCCTCGGAATCAGCAATCTGAGCTACTCGTACCAGTACCAGCACGATCCGAATCGCCAGATCATCGGCACCAGCTCGGAGCCGATCTTCCCGGTCATGGCCGACGCCAACCCTTACATCAAGGGTAACGTTGGTACGTCGCTCATCATTCCGGACCGGACTTCGCAGTTCCGTGGCAACAGCAACAACCACACCAACCGCGAAGGTCAGAACATCCTGTTCCAGGATTCTCACGTTTCGTTCGAGAAGGGCCCGGACGTCGGCCTTTCCGGCAACGTGGACTCGCAGGTCCGAGTCGTGTCCCGTGGACGCGACCATTGCTATACGGTCTTCTCGGAGTCGGGCACTCAGAACGTTGATGCCGGCAACGAGGCGCCGAACAGCACCAAGGCCAACCTGGGTGGCCGATCCGATGCCTGTCTGGTTCCGTAAGGAGCCGAGCAGCCATTGGCTGAGTAGTTAATTTCCGAAGCGGCAGGTCGTTCATTGCGGCCTGCCGCTTCTTTTTTTTTCGCGTCAGGCGAGGGACGTCTGCATGCTTTCT
>CAZCGF010000120.1:11088-13295 GCA_964498115.1 uncultured Planctomycetaceae bacterium
TCCCTGACGGGGGTGAGCCGGAAGGCGACGTCCTTGAGCACTTCAACGTGAACACCTCCCATGCCGCAGACGACGAGCGGACCGAAGACGGGATCGGTGACGGTGCCCACGATCATTTCAATGCCCGAGGCGATTTGTCGCTGGACGAGCACGCCTTCGAGATTCAGGCCGGCCTTTGTCATGCGACTCTTTAGCTGCGAAATGGCGTCGCGGACTTCCTCCGCATTCTCCAAGTCCAAGACTACGCCTCCGACATCGCTCTTGTGGACGAGTCCCGGGGCGACGGCTTTGAGCACCACGGGATAACCCAGTCGATCGGCCGCGTCGGCCGCCGATTCGAGTGGTGAAATCTCCGCCCGAGCCATGGAGACGCCGATGGCGTCGAGCAACTCGGCGGTTTGGTCGGAGGAGAGCCATCCCGGCTCGTCGACCGTCGCCTGGGCCGACTCGATGATCGCGCGAATACGGGCGACAGTCGGCTCGGGAAACCTGAAGGCCTGGCCTTCCGGACGGCTGCGCCATTGGCTGAGTCGAAATGAGGCGGCGAGTGAGTTGGCGGCATTTTCCGGATAGCGATAAGAGGGAATTCGACCGCGCGGGCCGGAGCCGAGCATCTCAGGTGTACCGCGCGACGAGAGAAATACATTGAGGACGGGTCGGTTCGCGGGAATCTCACCGGCCGCGCGGGCGATCGCGGCGGCCACATCTTCCGGGCGGGTGGTGAGCAAAGGGGGAATGAATATGACGATGACGGCGTCGATTCCGGGGTCGCTGCCGACCATCTTTACGGCGCGATAAAAATCTTCCGGCTGGTCGGAGCCGACGAGATCGACGGGATTTTGAAAACCGGCATGAGGCGGGAGAAACTCCCGAAGCGACTTGATTGTCTCGGAGGCGAGTTCGGGGAGTTTGAGTCCCTCGGCCTCGCAGGCGTCGGCGAGGAGGATCGACGGACCGCCGGCGTTCGAGACGACGCCCACGCGCGGGCCCGCGGGGAGCGGCTGAGTCGCGAGCAGTGCGGCGACGTCGAACATGGATTCCAGGGTGTCGGTGCGGAGGACTCCAGATTGCTCGAAGAGGGCATCGACGGCAACGTCCATGCTGGCGAGGGCGGCAGAGTGGCTCGACGCGGCCCTTCGTCCGGCGGCCGATCTGCCGGCCTTCACGGCGACGATGGGTTTTTTTCGCACGACGCGGGGCGCGATTCTGCCGAATTTGCGGGGATTTCCGAAGCTCTCGAGGTACAGAAGGATTACGTCGGTGTTCGGATCGTCGGCCCAGTATTCGATCAAGTCGTTACCGGAGACGTCGGCCTTGTTGCCCACGGAAATGAACGAGGAAATCCCGAGATTCAGCTCGCGCACGTGGTCGAGGATGGTCAAACCGAGCGCGCCGCTTTGAGACAGAATCCCGATGTTTCCGGTGGGGGGCCAGATGGGGGTGAATGTCACGTTGAGCCGGATGTTTCCATCGGTATTGAGCAGGCCCATGCAGTTGGGGCCGACGGTGCGAATGCCTGCGGCGCGCGTTTTGGCGATGATCCGCTTTTCGGTCTGTCGGCCCTCCTCGGAGGACTCGGCAAAGCCGGAGGTGATGATGACAATTCCGCGCGCGCCGGAGGCGATGCAATCATCGACGACGGACTCGACGAACCTGGCGGGTACGGCGATGACGACGAGATCGACCGGATGGCCGATATCGGCGAGTGAGGGATGAGCCGCGAGGCCCATGATCGTGTCGGCGTTGGGGTTTACGGCGTAGATGCGCCCCGAAAAGCCGTCTCGAAACAGGTTGGCAAGGATGGCGCCGCCGATTGAATTTGGTTTCTGCGAGGCGCCGACGACGGCGACGGACGTGGGGCGAAACAGGGGATCAAGGCCTCGCGGTCCGGCTGGTTGTTTAGTCATTGCAGTGTTGTTCCTTACGGGGCCGGGTCAGTGAGAAATCGCGTTTCTTTATCATAGTTTGTCACCCGATGATCAAGGCTTGTTTGTTTCGATTTCGAGTTGGCTGCCGGAGCGGTTTTCTCCACTTGCTCAAAAGGCGATGGGAAAAGTCGAAACGTCGAAATCAATCCATTTCGCGGTGATCATCGTCGCCTCCGTTTTGCGATTTCGGGGGATGAACGGCAACAAATCGTAGGTGACATATAGTGACACACGGGCCTTTGGAAATGTGCCAACGCTTGTGGCGGGCATGGGTTGGGG
>CAZCGF010000121.1:0-13172 GCA_964498115.1 uncultured Planctomycetaceae bacterium
TGCGGGCGGCCGACAGCGACGTATCCGACGTCGGAGTCGCAGGCGCCGCTGTTTAGCGGCATGGGCAGTCATGGGCGCATCGTGTCGACGGATGCGGAATTGGCGCAGAAGTATTTTGACCAGGGGCTGACCTGGGCGTACGCGTTCAATCACGACGAGGCGATCAAGTCGTTTCGCGAGGCGGCGCGGCTCGATCCGAAGTGCGCGATGGCGTATTGGGGGATCGCGCTGTGCAACGGGCCGCACATCAACAATCCGGTGATGACGCCGGAGCAGTCGAAGGCGGCGTGGGAGGCGATCGAGAAGGCGACGGCGCTGATCGGACATGCCAACGAGACGGAGGCGGCGCTGATCGGCGCGCTGACCAAGCGGTATGCGAAGGAGGCGCCGGAAGATCGGAAGGCGCTGGACGAGGCGTATGCGGCGGCGATGGAGGTGGTTTATGCGTCCAACAAGGAGGACGCCGACATCGGCTGTCTGTATGCCGAGTCGCTGATGGACTTGCAGCCGTGGGACCTTTGGGCGGCGGACGGCACTGCGAAGGGGCGGACGAACGAGGTTCTGGCAGTGCTGGAACATGCCATGCAGATCGATCCGAGACATCCGGGGGCGTGTCATCTTTACATTCACGCGGTGGAGGCGTCACCGTCGCCGGAGCGGGCGAATGCGGCGGCGGACGTGCTGCGCACGGGCGTGCCGATCTCGGGGCATCTGGTGCACATGCCTTCGCACATCGATGTGCAGACGGGCCGTTGGGCGATGGCGTCGGATCAGAATGTGGCGGCGATCAAGGCGGACAAGGCGTATCGCAAGGTTTCGCCGAAGCAGGGCTTTAACAGCGTGTATATGGCCCACAATCATCACTTTCTGGCGTTTTCATCGATGATGGAGGGACGCCGAAACGCGGCGCTGGCGGCGGCGAAGGAGATGATCGCGGGCGTGCCGCCGGACTTTCTGGCGGAGCAGCCGCAATTCATCGATCCGTTCATGATGATCGTGCACGACGTTCACAAGCGGTTCGGCGAATGGGATGCGATTTTGAAACTGCCTGAGCCGGACGCGAGATTGCTGGTGACGGTGGCGTTGCACTATTTTTCCCGCGGCATCGCCTATGCGGCGAAGGGGGACACGGGTGCGGCGCGACAGGAGCAGGGGAAGTTCCGTGAGGCGGTGAAGCGCGTGCCTGAGGACCGGGTGCTCGCGATCAACCCGGCGCACAAGGTGCTGGCGGTGGCGGAGCACATGCTGGAGGGGGAGATTGCGTTTCACGAGGGGAAGATCGAAGAGTCGGTCTCGACGCTTCGGCAGGGCATCGAGATCGAGGACACGCTTTTGTACATGGAGCCGCCGGAGTGGATTCAGTCGATCCGTCACACGCTAGGCGCGGTGCTGGTACACGAGAAGCGCTATGCGGAGGCGGAGGCGGTTTATCGGCAGGACCTGAAAAACTGGCCGGAGAATCCGTGGTCGCTGCTGGGGTTGGCGAAGAGCCTCGGCGGTCAGGGCAAGACGGCGGAGGCGGATGAGGCGCAGAAGCGATTTGAGAAGGCGTGGGCGCGGGCGGACGTGAAGATCGCGTCGAGTTGTCTGTGCGTGCCGGGGGAATAGGCGAGGTCTTCGGCATCGCCCGTTCGGGTGATAAGAGGCGATGTGGAGTGCGCGCGGACGTTCATTGCACGTGATTAAGCATGGAATCATGCGATCCGGCGATTGACACTTGAGCTCACGACCCGTTAAGGTGCGCGGTTAAGAAGCATTCGGAGGGAAGGAGTTGTTCACTCCCTGAGCGCTTGTCCGATTGGATCCCCAGCATATTTTGAAAACCATCACAGGTTCAGAGGGATTTGCGGGAAAGGTGCGCGATCATGACTCGTCTCATTACAGGTTTGGCGGTTGTACTTGCGGCAGCGATGCCGGCATCGGCGTCGGTGATTCTGCTGTCGGGTTCGCCGGTGACTGAGGACTTCAATTCGCTCCCATCAAGCGGCACGACCGCTTTGTCGGGGGTTTTGAATCAGGTGGACGCGCTGCCGGGCTCGACCGGGTTTGTCGGCGGCCGCATTGGCGGCAGCGGAACGGCTTTGAATTTCATTGGTGACGACGGGACATCGACCTCGGGACGACTGGGCAGCTTCGGTGCGAGTGGAAACGCAGAGCGGGCTCTTGGGGCGGTGGCCTCGGGAACCTCGATCGCCGCCTTCGGCTTGGAGATCGTGAATAACACGGGCGCCGCCATCACGTCGATTCAGATCGATGCGTTTCGCGAGCAGTGGAGGTCTTCGACGTCGGTCATGAATACGCTGGCTTTCGCATGGGCTGTCTCCGGCGGAGCGGCCACCAGCTCGAACTTTCTTTCGGACGGATCGCTGACCTCGTTGGCGAGCCTTAATCTTGTCGGCGAGGCGCCGGTTGCTTCGAACGGCGCGACGAACGGCAACGTGCTGCGTGTAGCGATTACCGGCACGATTACCGCGAACATTCCGCACGGGGCAAGCCTTTTTGTTCGCTGGCAGGATGTGAACGACGCCGGCAACGACGCCGCATTGGCAGTTGACGACATGACCATTCGGCCGACGCTTGTGCCTGAGCCGACATCCCTGGCACTACTCGCCATGGGCGGCATCACTTTGTGCATCCGCCGCCGCTCATAGTTTCAATCGGAATCGAAATACCAATCAATGCGAACGCCCCGCGCGATGCGGGGCGTTTTCATTTCCGCATTCGGGGTTCGAGCACAACATGGCGTCACAGACGGTATTCGTCTCCCCATTCGACAGGACCGAGAATGGCGGGGGATCCGGGTCGTGAGTCGTGCTTGAATCAGATGGCGGGCGTGGACGAGCGCCTGGCACCAGACCTGCCTCGAAAAACCCAAGGAGAGAGACAATGACGACCCCCAGAGGGGGTAGAATCGTGTGAGGGAGGGGAGTCCCATGGTGATCGCCGCAGCCGATTTTTTGACAAACGAGTTTCGCAAGCGGGCGAAGATCTTTGTGCTTACGTTGTTTACGTATGCAGCGTTGTGTTAGGCGACATGTCACATCTCATTTAATGTTGAGTGGGGCTGTCCGTTCGTTTGTCGTGCGCATCGCCGCCCATCCGTGGTGGTGGTTCAAATATCGCCGAAACAGCGTTCTCCCAATGGTTTCATCGCAATTCTCGAACAGTCACCCGATCGGGTGAATCTTGCTCAAGAGCTCGAAAACGCTTGAGTCGGATGGGGCATTTCCTGTCTGATACTCCGTGGAGCAGGAACTTTTTCCGCCGGACGCTGCTGCGTGGGAGCGTCCCGGAAACGGAAGCAACAACGCTCAGTCATGGAGTAAGGAAATGAATCGTCTCATTCTAAACGTGATGGTCTTGTCACTGCTGGCGGTTTCGACGCCGGCGATGGCTGACCTCATCATCGATGCCGGCGAGCCGACGATGACGCGGCATTTTGAAATCGGCGCGACGAGCACGAGTAGTCCTCGTGCGGCGGGCGATCCGTACTCCAACATTGATAGCTTCTTGGGATCGGCAGTGGCCAACGGCGGTGCCGCCACGGTATCCGGGCTTCTGACGACGCGCTATCTCGCGGACGATCTGAATCCCGGTCTGGCATACGCGGGCGTGGGGATCACGCGATTTGACTGGTGCGTAGCCAACTTGAACGTTTCGGCAACGACGGCGCGCATGCGGGTTCGCTTTCACCAGGACGACATTGGCGCCGGTCCCGGCACTTACACGACCGGTTTCAGCTTCACCGCCACGGCCATACCGTCTGGCGTGTCGTGTTTCTTTTTCGATAACGTGACACCGTTCATGACGATCCCTGCGAACGGCAGGCTTTGGGCCGGCATCACGTTCGACAGCTCCGGCGCTGCCGGGGCCACGGCTGCCTTGTACAACAACCTCGGAATGGGTCTGTTTGATCCGCCGACACAGGGCACGAGTCTGGACAAGGACTTCCTGACGACGGCAGCCAGCGTCGGCAATGTCCAGAATCCGGTTGGATCGGTTCGAACATCACCGTACGCACCGCTGAATGCCAACCACGGCTGGCGGCTCGTTCCGGAGCCTTCGAGCATCAGTCTCCTGGCCATTGGTGCACTCGCACTCATCCGGCGACGCCGATAGGATTTGATTACAGGCTCACTCGCAATCGATTTATCGTGCGTCTAATAGAGGAGACGTCGCCCAGCGCGACGTCTCTTCTTTTTCTGTCATCGGAGCAACTGATGCCTGACGGCGGAGTCCCCGGGGACCGCGAGCGTGGGGGCAACATCGATCAGGGCTTGCGGCCCCGACCGCGGGCGGCGGTGGCCCTCATTCCGATCGGGCATGCCTTCACGCAGGCTTCGCAGAGGCCCATGATGGCGAAGCGGTGCGAGAGGGAGTGAAACTTGTGGGCGGCGGCGATGAGGGTTCGCAGTCGGGTGACCTCGGCGGCGTCGAACTCGATGATGCGACCGCAGCGACGGCAGACCATGTGATCGTGAGGGTCCTGGCCGTAGGTGTGCTCGTAGTGGACCTGCTTGTTTGAGAAATGCACCTCTTTGACGATTCCGCAGGCGACGAGGAGCTTCAGGGAGCGGTAGATCGTCGCCTTGCCGACACGGGGGCCGGTCTGGCGCATATCGAGGAGGAGCTGCTCGGCCTCGAAATGCTCGTCATTCTTCATGACGGCGCGGAGGATGTCGCGGCGCTCGACGGTGTACTTGAGGCCGCGGTCGCGGAGATACTCGCGGAAGACGTGTTCGGCGGTCTCTATGACGTTGTCGCTGACGGCTCGGGCCATGATCGGGCTCTTTTCGGGTTTGAGGGAGGACGCTTGCAGCGGGCGTGCTGACGTCCTGTCTCAATCTATCGCGCGCGGCAGCGAATGTCCAAGTTGACGGGCCTATTTGGGCGGTGGGGCGAGGGGGTCTACAATTCGACTCATGAGCGATGGGGACGAGCGACTGAACGAGATGGGTCCGCACGACCGGCGGCGGTTTTTTCGGGCAGGGCTTTCCCGACTGCTGAGGCCGGTGGCGGGCTATATCGAAAAGAAGCTGCCGGGTTCGCCGGAGGCGGGCGAGCGAATGCTTCGACCGCCGGGGGCAATTGGGGAGCGGGACTTTCTGGATACGTGCTATCGCTGCGGGTCGTGCGTGGATGCATGTCCGGCGAATTCGATCGTGGCGATTGCGTCTTCGGACGAGCGGCTCAACGGCACACCGCAGGTGGATCCGACGGTTCAGGCGTGCGTGATCTGCGACGAGCTGGCTTGCATGAAGGCGTGCCCGAGCGGTGCGCTGAAGCTGGTGGACCGGTTTGAGATTCGGATGGGGCTGGCGGTGGTGGATCACGAGGTGTGCGTTCGAACGGCGGGGGAGGATTGCCGGATTTGCGTGGAGCGCTGCCCGTTGGGTGAGACGGCGATCGGGATTGACGATGAGGGGCGGGTCGTCGTTGTCGATCCGGGGGCGACGGGTCGCGGGTGCACGGGGTGCGGGGTTTGCGAGCAGTATTGTCCGACGAGGCCGATGCGGGCGATTCGAATTGATGCGCAGCATCGCGCGCCGCCCAATGCCTAGCGGCATTTTGAGCGAGGCGATGCCCGGTATCGCATTGGTATTTTTCTAGCGAGCCGGGCCGCTTTGCGGCAGGGGCAGCTTCGGGGCGGCGAAGGCGCTCATCAGGTCGAATGGGGTCATTCGCGCGGCGGCCGGTCCGTAGAGCAGATCGGCGTCGGGGATTCCCATCCAGCAGAGCGGGGCGGTGCTGGCGCCGAAGAAGCGCACCTGGCTGTCGAAGCTGATGATGGGCGTGGGCGTCTGGGCCATGGCCGCGACCTGGCTCATCATGTTGACGCCGGCGAGGGACTCGAAGAACTCACCAAAGGTCGCCGGGCGCGGATAGTCGACGAGCTTGATTTCGGCGCTGGCCGGGATGTTGGCGAACTCTCGTGCCGCGGCGATGGCATCGTCGAGGCCGCCGAGGCGATCGACGAGGCCGACTTCCAGGGCCTGGCGGCCGGTGTAGATGCGTCCCTCGGCGAGCTTGCGCACTTCGTTCTTGGGCATCTTGCGGCCGTCGGCGACGCGATCGAGAAAGACTTCGTAGAAGTCGAGGATGTACTTCTGGAGGAAGTCGCGATCTTCGGGCAGCATGCCGCGGAAGCCGGCGCCGAAGAGTGCGCGGGCGCCGCGCGTCATATCGTAGACGTTGATGTCACTGCGATTGAGGGCCGAGGCCTGGTTGCCGAGAATGGCCAGGACGCCGATGGAGCCGGTGATCGTCGTGGGCTCGGAGTAGATCAATCTGCCCGGGCAGGCGATGTAGTAACCGCCGGAGCCGGCGACGGTGCCCATGCTGACGACGACGGGCTTCTCCTCGTCGAGCTGCTTGAGCTTCTTCCAGATGATGTCGGAGGCATAGCCGCTGCCGCCGGGGCTGTCGATTCGCAGGACGACGGCCTTGATGGTCTTGTTCTTGCGGATTTCCTCGATGGTTTTGACGAAGTCGTCGCGCATGATGAGCATCGACGAGTAGCCGGCGCCGAGGCTCATGTCGACGATGGGCCCGCGGGCGTTGAGGACGGCGATCTTGGGGCCGACTTCCTTGTACTTCTCCTGGGCTTTTTCGATTTCCTTGCCCCAGGCGCTGAGCAGGTCCTGAAGCGAGGTGACGTTTGAGAAGTTCGAGTCGTATTCGGCGACCTTCTTGAATTTGAGCTTCTTGGCGACGCGCTCGGCGAAGTCGTCGTAGTAGGCGATGGTGTCAACGAGGCCGCGGTTTTTGGCCTCTTCGGCGTTGAAGAGGGCGATGTCGATGGCCTCCTTGACCTTTTCCGTCTCCATCTTGCGGCCCTCGGCGATGAAGTTGACATAGTCGCCGTACCATCCGTCGAGGATGGCGCCGAATTCTTCCTTGAAGTACTTGTTGGGCTCGCGCTGGTTCATGAAGCCGGGGTACTTGAAGCGGCCGGCGGTGATAACGTCGTATTCGACGCCCATCATCTGGTAGTAGCCGCGCATGAAACCGAAGACGCGGCCGAGGCCGGGGATGGCCAGCGAGCCGGTGGGGGCGGCGCCGATCTCGTCGGCTTCGCAGGCGAGGAGGTAGCTCATGGGATCGCCGCCGCTGAGATAGGCGATGACCTTCTTGCCTTCACTGCGCATGCGGCTGACCGCGGCGCGCAGCTCCTCGACATCGGGCAATGCGAGGTAGACGCCGTCGAGATTGAGAAGGATGGCGCCGACTTCGTCATCGTCGCTCCACTTGTCGAACTGGTTGGCCAGCTCGCGCACGGTGCGGGTCTTGCCGGGCAGCGGGATGTTGAGCATTTTCGCGGCGATGAGATTCTGATCGATCTTGACCTCGATCAGCTTCTTGATGGGGCTTTTCTTTTCCTTTTTGGTCTTCTTGTCGGCGGAGTCGTCCGCGTCGTCGTCGTCGTCATCATCGGTCGTCCTTTTCGACTCGGCCTTCGATGACTTCTTGTCCTTGTCGTCGCTGCCGCGTTCCCAGGCCCGGGCCTGCGGGGGGAACATGCCGACCACGGAGAGTACAAACAGTGCCGCAAAAGATGCCATTAAACTTCGTCGCATGACCACACTCCTCAATCCTGAAACACGCTTTGTGTTACTTTAGTCGTCGGCGGCCGGTGAATCATCGAACCGCCAGTTCATCCTCGTTTTTCTCTTTGCTTTCGGAGTCGCCCTTTTTGGCGACGCGGTGGATCTTTCCGTCCTGATCGATGTAGATCGTTGCGTATTCGACGAATTCATCGGGGCGGAACTTGAGTTTCCACTCGGTCTCGGCCCAATCGATTTCGTAGAGGTCGTCGTCGATGTCATCGTCGTCGTCGGTGATATCCCGGTTTTCTTTTTTGCTGGTTGTAAAGACGGAGACGATGCCGGCGACGATTCCGCTGTCTTTGGGGCGGAGCGTCAACAGGTTGGGATGGGACGAGAAATCCACGTAGCCGTCGAGCTCGGCGACGGTGGCGGGCCAGCGTCCGTAATCTTTCTTGAACAGTTTGGCGTGATGATGGAGGACTCGCAGGTTGCGGCAGGCGGTCTGTTCGCGCGCGGCTTCCGAGGTGTAGCTGGCCGTGGCGGAAAGCGATGCGACCGTGACGCCGGGGACGTAGGCGGCGCCGATGGGAATCGGGCCGGTGTGGCGGACGTCGAGGCCGGCGTACTCGATTTTGACGTTGATGGTGGAGTCGCAAAGTGCGTCGTCCAGTTTTTCGGCGGTGGGGGCGGACTCAGTGACCTGGACCGTCGCCGCGAGAACGGTGATATACGGCTGGACCCATTCGTAGACCTTGCGCCAGTTGACGACGAGCTGCCAGTGGGTGTTTTTCGAGTCGGGTATCTGGATGTTTTCCTTCGACTTGCGGCGCAGCAACTGCCACCTCTTGATGGCGTCCTCGGGCTGGGTCGACGTCTCGGCGATGATCAGGCGGTGGCGGTCGTCTTCATCTTCCGGGGACTCAAAGAAGACGACGGTTCTGAAGGTCGCCATTGAGAAGCCGCCGCCGTTATCCGCCGCGCCGTCTTTCCAGAAGTACACGTCATCGCCGAATTCGGCTTCGTGCCATGCGGGGGGGCGGTCATCTTCTTTGCGATCTTTGGTGTCGTCGTCGATGGCTTCGCGGATGTCGTCTTTGATTCGCTCGGTGCGACGGGCGTAGAACTGGTAATAGACATCGGGGATCGGGAAGAAGCCGGTACCCGGTAAGGCGGCGAAGGCCATTTCACCATCGGCCCGACTGCCGATGGTTCCGTTTTCGAGGCCGGCGATTGAGTCGGCGAGGCCGTCGGCCATGGCGACGTGAAAGACTCCGGCCACATAGGCGTTCTTCGGGCTTGTGAAGGATGCATTCGTCTTTTTGAGAATCTGCTTGATACCGAGGCCCAGGAACGGGTTCCAGCGGACGTTGAATCGCTCGCTCCACTGGCCGTCGTCGGTGAGTTTTCCGCCGTAGCGGATGTCGCTGACCATGGAGAAGCCGGCGAGAAGGGACTGGCTCTTTTCGTCTTCCTTGCCGGCGTCCATGTTGAGGCGGCAATAGACGAGCATGCTGCTTTTGGTGGGGGGGCTCCTGTTGCCGGACTTGTCGAGCTTTTCGCCGAAGAGTTTTGAGGGCGTCTCCAGTTTGGCATCGGAGATGATGAGGCTGCCGCGATCGGCGGACTTAACCACCGCGAGGATTACGTCGGGCGTTTCGAGCTTGTAGGTTCCGTCATCCTGCTTGTTGAGGGTGATTTCCGAGAGCAGCTTTTTCGCCTTCTCGTCTTCGAGCATTTCGCGAAGGCGGTCGCAGGTGTCTTCGAGGGTCCAATCGAGCTTCACGGCCCAGCGCGGGCGGCCGTCGCGATCCATGGTGAAGGTCATCACGCCGATGGCGGTATCGGGCCAGTCGGCGACGCGCGAGAGCAGGCTGAAGATCGCCTCGAAGTCGAAGTCGTCGTCCGACTCCTTTTCGATGCGCGGCATCATTCCGGAGAAGGCGTTGACGACGGCGCCGGTGCGAGAGGCCTTCGCCGCTTCGACGAGATTCGTTACGGAAGGGATGAACACTTCGACCTGGGGGACGTTGGACTTGTCTTCTTCCTTGTCCTTGGCTTTTGACTTGCTCTTGTCTTTCTTATCCGCGGAGTTTGTCGTGGCGGGCTCTTCGGATTCGTCGTCGCGATCTTCGTCGTCGGCCTTGGACTCCGCCTCTGCTTCGGTGTCCGATTCCTCGGCGGAAGAATCTTCGGCTTCTTCGTCGCTTTGGTCGTCGGCGTCTTCCGATTCGTCGGGATCATCCGAGTCATCGGGCGGGGTTTGAGTCAGGCTGCTGATGTGCGCGACGGGAACCGGGCCAGCTGCAATCGCCGCGCGATCGCTGAGCGCAAACGGACCGGCGATGACGACGAACATGAATATGAAGAGAATCAAAAACCGCCGGGACAAGATGGACATTGGCGACCCTCCACCAGATCGAATCCCCGTGACAAACGTCGATCGGTTGCCCTTGTCGTGCCCGAAAGGGCCATAATATCATATCAGATATCAACAGGGACACGACCGCGTTTGCGGGAAATCGCCCGATTCAGCACCCTCTTCGGCCATTTGGAGCCGCGTAAACAGCAACGCGGGGTTCACAATTCGGCGCCCCCATCGCCGAGGCCCCGGTTATGAGAACGCACCGGCGGATGCGCGTTCACTCATAACTACGAAATCCAGCAGTCTTCAAGGGGCCGGTTTTTGCGGTCCATTGGTAGTCCGGACCTGACAGGGCGGAATTGTACTTACGAATGCGGACCCTGCCGCGAGCTGCCGTGCTCTTTAATGGTCAATCAATTCACCGCGCTTCCCGATATTCACCGCGACATCGACCCAGGAGGCTCTTGGTGACGTTGACGGCAGGGGGGACTTCGATCGATCAGCTCTATGGTGACGCCCCGATCGGGCGTACAGGCGGGGGCACGCGCTACATCGATCTGACGGACGACTTTGTCTCGTGGCTGAGCTTTGCCAACGCGGGGATGCTCAACAAGGGGAATCTCCTTTGCTTTGACTACGTGATGCGGAATCTGCCTTCGGGAAACCCGATGGTGGAGATCGGGTCATTCGCCGGGCTGTCGACCAACCTTATCAATTATTACAGGCGCCGGCATGGGGCGACGAACGCCTTGTACACGTGTGACGCGTGGCAGTTTGAGGGGGCCGCCGGACAGGTGGGCGAGTCGGATATTTCCCACGATGCGTACCGACAGTTTGTGCGCGAGACGTATTTGCGAAACGTCGGCATGTTCAGCGGCGATAAGCTGCCGCGCACCGTGGAGGCGTGTGCCGATGACTTCTTCGCGCTGTGGGGGGCGGGCCGGCAAACGGTCGATGTCTTCGGCAGGGGATGGCGACTGGGCGGGCCGATTTCATTTTGCTACATCGACGGCGATCATCGGTATGAGGCGGCGGCGCGGGATTTTCGAAACACGGACCGGTTTCTTGAGCCCGGCGGATTTGTTTTGTTTGACGACTCCGCGGACGGATCGAAGTGGGAAGTCACGCGTGTGATTGAGGAAGTCAAACGCCTCGGTACATACCGGGTTGTGATTCAGAACCCCAATTACCTGTTTCAGAAGATCAACTAGCCGCCGGGGCCGCGCGGGATTTGAATCGGCCTTGCGGGGAGTTACTGCGCCTTGGACAGGAAGCCGACGCTGGTCTGGAAGAACTGCTCGGCGAGCTCGGGTCGGCTCGCCGGACCGCTTTCGGTGGACAGGTCGTCGAGATTGGCGCGACACATCAGGCATCGCACCGTGTCGAGGTGAAACCGGGTATATGACTGCCAGGGCTCTTCGAGGACGCCGAGCAAGTGCGAGCCGATGGTTCCGCGCTTGAGGCAGGAGAGCCTTCGCTGTCGCCAGACCTTGGCGATGGTCTCTTCGCCGGAGAGCTGAGCGTCGTCGAGCAGGCCGCGATCGTCGGCATCGAGTTCGGCGAGGAACTCCTGCAATCTGCCCAGTGCCCTGAACTTCACACCGGCGATGGCCTTTTCGTCGCGGCCGAGTAACTCGGCGACTTCTTTGTTGCGCAGGCCGACGTAGAAGATGGACTCGATGACCTGCAAGTCTTCGAGCTTGCCGCGGTCGCGCAGCTCTTCGATCAAACGGCGCAGGATCGTCGCCAGGACGTCGGCCTGACGGGCGGCACGCTCGCGGCCGGCGGCGACGCTGCTGGGTGTTTCGGAGTCTTCGGATTCGATCATGCCGGGCGAGTCGTCGTCGATGTCGAAGCCGGCGGTGTATTCCGAGCGGCGCTGCTTTCTGGTGAGGATTTCACCGATCTTGTAGCGGAGGATGGCGAAGAGGTAGGTTTCGAGGGAGCGAGAGGCGTCGTAGTGCTTGAGACTGGTGACGAAGCCGAGCAGTGTCTCCTGGACGGCATCCTCGGCCTCGCCGACTTCGCGGAGGCGCGTGCGTGCGAAGGCCAGCAGGCGGCCCTGGTAGCGGTCGATGAGCTGCTGCCATGCCCGCTCGTCACCTTTGCGTACCGCTTCGACCAGGAAATGGTCGGCATCGTTGGCCTGAACCAAAAACTCCCACCTTCCCTGAAAAGGGAACGAATCCACAGGGCGCGGC
Organism: uncultured Planctomycetaceae bacterium; assembly: GCA_964498115.1. Classification (GTDB taxonomy): domain Bacteria; phylum Planctomycetota; class Phycisphaerae; order UBA1845; family UTPLA1; genus UTPLA1. The sequence continues at coordinate 12,111 of CAZCGF010000121.1, forward strand.
CGATCGGCGTTGCCAAAGAGCCCCAGTATACCGGTTCACGGACTTGTGTCAGCCGTGGAGCATCCGCGGGGCCCGGCGTCATGGATGGATTGAATAACGAAGTCAGCGGTGCCGACCTCACGCGACGCCGACGACCGGACCGCCGGAGGGTACTTCGCGGCCGCTGAGCAGACCGCAGAGATCGCCGATTTCCTCGTTTAAGGCGTGGAGCTGCTTCTGGACGGGTTCGTTGAAGCTGGCGTCCATGTCGAGGAAACAGGTGATCCGGTAGCCGCCGGTGTCGAGTTCGTATGCGGCGACGTTGAACTTGACCTTCCACTGGCGGATGTCGGAGCTGTAGAACTGGGCCGGCCAGGTGCCGCGCTCGAACGACCAGAGCAGTTCGCCCTTGGAGACGAGCTTGTAGCCGAAGACGCTCATGTGGCGCTCGATGAGTCGCGGAAGGCTGGCGTTGGGATCAATCTCGAAGACGCGGCGCAGGGGCAGGGCGAGCTTGGCTTTCTTCTCCGCCTTGATTTTCTTCGGTTGTTTTGCGGCGTGGCCGAAGCCCCAGAGGGTGACGGAAGCCACCATGGTCATGATGGCGACCGGCGGGATGACGTCTTCGGCCTCCCCTCCGCTGAGGACGGCAGCGAAGAACGCGATCAATGCGCAGCCCGAGCCGAAAGTGCCGTAGGCAAGTCGCTTGAGGCGCTGGGATCTAAAGGCGCGCTTCTGCATTTCGTCTTCTTCTATGTCGAGAAACTTCGGCTTGTAGGGTGCGACCGGGACAAACCAGACGAAGAGGCTGCCGATCGCGCCGAGCAGGACGCCGGCCAAGGCCAGCGGCATGAACTCATTGTCGATGTGCATCATGCCCATGGTGATGCCGGAGCAGGCGGAGACGGCTGCGCCGCCGAAGAAGATCGCCGGCCGGAAGACGCCCCTCCAGAGGCCGCGTTTGTAGCCCGACCAGGAGCGCGTGAACATGAACAGGAACAAGGCCATGGCCGCCGTGCCGAAGATGGAAAAGAGGCCGAGTTCGCGGTCGGCACCGAACTTGTCTCTTGTAAAGATGATGGT
>CAZCGF010000122.1:0-7679 GCA_964498115.1 uncultured Planctomycetaceae bacterium
CCGGCGTGCTTGTCCGGGTCGTATTCCAGCCCGAAGTGTTTCATCTTCTTATAAAGCGTCGTGCGGTTGATCTGCAGGACTTCGGCCGTTTCCTGGCGGTTCCAGTTGTTCGCCTTCAGGGCCGCCTCGATGATCCGCCGCTCGGGCTCTTCCAGGGCGTCCTTGAGGGAGATGGCCTTGTAGGGGATTTCGCCGGTTGACGAGGTCGTGCCGGGCGTCTGGCCCTCCATCACCGACGCGGGCAGGTCTTCCGGCGCGATGTGCCGACTCTTGCAGAGCACGACGGCCCGCTCGATCGCATTTTCCAGTTCGCGCACGTTGCCCGGCCAGTGGTAGCGCTGGAGCAGATTGATGGCCTCCGGTGTCAGGCCGACGATCTGCTTCTTGTTTTCGTCGCAATACTTCTTGAGGAACGTCTCCGCAAGAAGCGGGATATCGCCGAGTCGCTCGACGAGCGGCGGCATGGCGAGGGTCACGACGTTGACGCGATAGTACAGGTCCTGCCGAAATCGCCCGGCCTCTACTTCGCGTTTGAGATCGACGTTGGACGCGAGGATCACGCGCACATCGGCATTGACCGTGGCATTCGAGCCGACCGGCTCGTAGCGCCGCTCCTGCAAGACGCGCAGCAGCTTCACCTGAAACGCAGGCGACGCCGAATTGATCTCGTCGAGGAAGATGGTTCCGCCTTCGGCCGCCTTGAACTTGCCTTCCTTATTTGCAACGGCCCCGGTGAAGCTGCCCTTGACGTGGCCGAACAGCTCAGACTCGAGCAGGCCTTCGGGAATGGCGCCGCACGACACCTCAATGAAAGGCTTATTGCGACGATCGGAGCGCTGGTGAATCGCCCGGGCGACGAGGCTCTTACCGGTTCCCGACTCACCGGAGATCAGCACCGTGGACTTGCTGTCGGCGACCGTCTGGACGAGGTCGAAGATCTTGAGCATCTTGTAGTCGTGGCCGACGACGCTATCGAGCGAGTAGCGCAGATCGAGCTGCTGCCGGAGTGAGCGATTTTCCTTGAGCAGCGATTGCTGGGCGACGGCGCGCTGGACGACGAGGCGAATCTCGTCGTCCGACAGAGGCTTGGTGAGATAGTCGTATGCGCCCATCTTGATCGCCTCGACGGCGGACTCGATGGTGCCGTAGCCGGTGACGACGATGGTGACGATGTCGGGCCATCGGTCGTGAAGCGTGCGAAGCAGCTCAAACCCGTCGGACTGCGGCATGTTGACGTCGGTGATGACGAGATTGAACGGTTCCTGCTCGATGGCCTCGATCGCCTGCGCGACGCCGGGAGCGCCGGTCACGTCGTAGCCCTCAATGCGGAGAAACTCGCTCAGAGAATCAACGACGATGCGGTCATCGTCCACGATGAGGATGCGGCCCTTCTCGACGCTCGGTGTGCCGCGGCGCGATGCGGCGTCGGCGGGCTGATGGACGGTTTGTTTTACCGACATTACATGCACCTCCCCATTAGTGGGAATTGTCACCCGGTTTCGTCGAATCCGTTATTTGAGAATCCCTTTGATGGCCCGCCTGTTGGTGGAGCGGCGTGGCCTCGCAATTGCGAATCGGGATTCGAACCGTCATCACCGTACCCTTTGGGTCGTTGCGCGACGCCGTGATGGAACCTGAATACTTTTCGATCAATTCTTTCGACACCGCCAGGCCCAGGCCTGTCCCGCTGCCAATGGGCTTCGTGGTGAAGAAGGGCTCGAAGATGCGATCAACATCCGTGGGAAGCCCGACGCCCGTGTCGGTCACGGTCACGATGACGTCCGGTTCGGCAATTCTGGTGGCCACGGTCAAAGTTCCGCCGTCCGGCATGGCGTCGATCGAGTTCTTGATAAGGTTGCAGAAGATCTGAAAGAGATTGCTACCTCGCACGACGGGCATGTCCGATTCGTGGAAGTTGCACACCACGGTGATCTTGGCTTCCTGGGCCCGCCCCTCCATGGCCGACAGGGCGTCTTCGACGAGCTTATTGATCGTCGCCTGCTCGAAGGTGCTCGGCGTGGCGCGCGAGAACTCCAGCAGGTCGCCGCCAATCTCGGCGAGTCGATGAACCGCGCTTCTGGCCGACTCCAGGTATTCAACGATCTTCGGATCGCCGATTTCGGAGGCCCGGCGCAGCGCGAGATTAGTGAACCGCAATATACCGTCGAGCGGGTTGTTCAATTCGTGGGCCACGCGCGCCGCCAGTTTGCCGACGGCGGCAAGTCGCTCGGAGACGGCGAGGCGCCGCTCCATGCTGATATGAGAGGACACATCTTCGGCGAGCAAGAGTCCGCCGGATGCGGATGCCTCCCCGTTCAGGCGAAGCGGGCTGACCATCACATTGAGAAAGGTCTCGCCGGCGCGGTCCGCATTCTTGATGGAGACATCCAGACGACGCGGCAATTGAGTCGTCATGACCTGCCGCAGCTCAGTGGCCCAGTCCTCAAAGCGACCTTCGACGCCCAGACGCGACAATGCGACGCCCAGGTCTTGTTCACCCTGGAGCAGGTCCTGGGCGGACCGGTTGGAAAGAGTGACCTGTAATCGCTTGTCGAATAGGACCATCGCCATCGGCAGCGACTCGATGACCGACCCGAGCAGGTCGCTGAGCGAGCCGGCCGCTGACGGAGCTTGTTGAACGGACTTCGTCGACGTGGTCGTCATTGCGCCGATGGACCCCTGCCTATTCCTGGAAGTCGTGATCAGGCCGCCCGGCCCCTGTGAAATTACTCGTTCATGGTGCCGGTGCGGGCCTTAACAGTATCGGTAGGCCGGAACTTCGATCAAGCCAAATGTTGCATTTTTGCATCATTTGGAGGTTATGGGGAGAATCGACCGGTCAGTGTCAGGTTGCCCGGTCATTGTCGGACGTGTCACGCCAAATGGTTTCCAAGTCTCGTTCGCGAGCAGAATTAGGATTCGGCTGGGTAACCGGGAACGGGCATTCCAGATGGCCCCAAGACGCGGCTGAGGTCGGTCGCGTTGCCGAGTTAGGGCCCTTTGAATAGCATGGCCGCGATTCTCAGAGGCGTTGCCGCTTGGACGGGCGGAAATCACACGCCGGCTGTATGTGTGTCCGCCTCGTTTCGTGTCTCTCCAGGAGCCTCCAGGATGATCGTCGGCTGTGTCAAAGAGATCAAATCGGATGAGTATCGTGTCGGCATCATTCCCGGCGGGGCGGCTGACCTGGTTCGCGCCGGCCACAAGGTCCTCATTGAGAAGGACGCCGGTCACGGCTCGGGTTTCACCGACTCGGAGTATGAGGCGGTCGGCGCGACCGTCGTTGATACGGCTCAGGAGGTCTTCGCCAAGTCTGAAATGATCGTCAAGGTCAAGGAGCCGCAGCCTTCCGAGTGCGCGATGCTCCGCGAAGAGCAGGTTTGTTTCACGTATTTCCATTTTGCCGCCGACCGCAAATTGACCGAGGGCATCGTCAAGAGCGGGTGCGTGGCCATTGCCTACGAGACAGTGCGCGACCGCGAACGTCGCCTCCCGCTGTTGACCCCGATGAGCGAGGTCGCCGGCAAGATGAGTGTGCAGGAAGGCGCGAAGTATCTTGAGCGGCCGATGATGGGCCGCGGTATTCTGTTGGGAGGCATCCCCGGCGTGCAGCCGGCGACGGTGCTGATCCTCGGCGCGGGCATAGTCGGAACGAACGCCGCGAAGGTCGCTGCAGGGTTGGGAGCTCACGTCATCCTCATGGATGTGAATCTTGAGCGGTTGCGATATCTCTCGGATGTGATGCCTGCGAACGTGCAGCTTGTCTTCAGCAGCGACGCGATGATCCGCGAGCATTTGATCCTCGCCGATCTGGTCATCGGCGCCGTGCTGATTCCCGGGGCGCTTTGTCCGACGCTCATTACCCGGTCGTATCTCTCGTCGATGAAGCAGGGCGCGGTCATTGTCGATGTCGGCGTCGATCAGGGCGGCTGCTGCGAGACGATTCGCCCGACGACACACGCCGATCCGACATACATTGTCGACGGCGTTGTTCACTATGGCGTCGCCAACATGCCGGGGGCTGTGGGGCGCACCAGCACGTTCGGCCTGACCAATGCGACGATGCCCTATGTCCTGCGGCTGGCGAACATGGGCTACAAGAAGGCGACGGCGGCCGATGCGGGCCTGGCCGAGGGCGTGGACGTCTTTCGCGGTCAGGTGACGAATGAAGCCGTGGCGCGCGTGTTTAATATGGAATTCCGCCCCTATAAGCCCTAGGATTTGATTGCGATTTACCCGCCTCGTAGCCGGCCACGGTGTCAATTGCCGATGGCGGTGAACCAACGCGAAGACATTCACCGGAAGCCGCGTTTGCCTGATAAGGGGAATCGGCGGCGATGCGGTATTCCGTATGAAGCGTGATCGCCGAAATACGATTAGGATCGACGCCGGCAGTCGCGCTACGACCGGCGCTTTGTCGGGCTCGATAGCTCTGGAGACACCCATATGAATCGAAAACTGATCATCGGCGGCGGAGTCGTCGTACTCGTTTTCCTGGGGTTTTATGCCCTGTCGCGGGCGAGCATCAGCAACGCATGGCTGGACGGCGAGAAGGACCAGGCCAAGCTCGGCAATCTCATCATTCCCGTGACCGCGACCGGCACGGTACAGGCGAACCGCTTCGTCACCATCAAGAGCAAGGCCAGCGGCCAGGTGTCCAAGATTCACGTCGTGGAAGGTCAGAAGGTCGAGGCGGGACAGATTCTCGTCGAGCTGGACCCGGTTGATGAGAAGCGAAAGCTTGAAGCGAGTCAGGCGGACCTGGACCGGGCGAAGTCGGTCTATGAAAAGACGAAGATTGCGCTGGAGAACCAGCAACTGGATCTTCCACTTCAGACGGCCCAGGCTGAGTCGCGCCTTTTGGATGCCACGGCCCGACTTGAGGATGCTGAGTTTAAGTGGAACAAGATGCGGCAGTACCTGGAGTCCGATGTCGCCGGGGATGTCGAGGGCGTCTCGACCAAGGCGACCTACCTTGCCGCGAAGGCCGCAAAGGCGCTTGCCGAGGCGGATCTGGAGCGGGCCAAGAACAACGAGCGAATTGTCCTGCACAGCGCCGAGCAGGACGTGATTCAGGCTGAGGCGTCGGCCACGACCGCGCAGAAACTCGTTGACGAGGCCAAGCTGCGTCTCGACGAGACGACCGTTCGCGCCCGCAACGACGGCATGGTTTACAACATCGTGGTTCAGCAGGGCGAGATGATTCAGAGCGGCACGTCGGGCTTTACCGGTGGGACGCCGATCATGACGCTGGCCGATGTCAGTTCGGTCTATGTCATGGCGCAGGTGGATGAGGCTGACATCGGCGCTATTCGCAAGATCGCTCCGGACTATGCCCGGCCCGGTACTTCGACAATGCTCAGCGACGAGGAGTATGCCCGTCGTGCCGAGGAACGGCTGAAGGAGTTGGAGGGTAAGGGCGTCGAGGTGACGGTTGAGGCGTATCGGGCAGAGACTTTTCAGGGTGTGATCGAGCGCATCCTGCCGGAGCCGCAGCGTGTGAACAATGCGCTGGCGTTTAATGTTCGCGTTCGTCTTGTCGGCGATGACCTCAAGAAACTCATCGGGCTTCAGGCTGACTTGTCCTTCACGACTGAGAAACTGGAAGACGTCGTTCTGGTGAAGAACGATGCTCTGTTCAGCGAGGGGCGCGACTGCTTTGTCTATATCCCGATCAAGAAAAGCAGCGGTCGCTGGGGTGAAGAGAAGCGGCCGGTCAAGATCGGCGTCACCGACGGCACTTACACGGAGATCGTCTCCGGGCTGAAGCCTGACGACGAGATCTGGGTGAAGCGGCCGAAGGAGACGGATCGCGAGAAGCGCGAGAGCTCAACCTAGCGTCGCGGTCCTCGTCACCACCTGCACGTATTCACTGATCATTTGCAACTCTGCCATTTGTGCGGCGACGGGTGATCGTGCGGAATCTCCTCTGACCGATTAACATGTCCATTCGATGATGAGCGCCGCAAACAAACCCCCATTGTCTGACGACGAGTCTCCCGAGGAGGGCGATCTGGCCGAGGTATTCGGTCTGGAAGATACCGGCGAGGCTGCGCCTGCGGGCCGCGCGCCGGTTGCCGTTGATGATGCCGACGAGCCGCTTGTTCAACTGGAGTGCTCCGACGCGGATGAGGCGGCGCGTCGGGCCGTCATTCACATCCGCCGAAAGCTGCCGGGCCGGCGGCTCGACAAGTATCTCATGGCCCGGTTTCCGCGGGTTTCGCGCACGACGCTGCAAAAGCTCATCAAGCAGGGCGACATCACGCTCAACGGCAAGCCGACTAAGAAGAGCTACGAAGTCGAAGACGGCGACGTGATCGAGATCGCCTTTCCGCCGCCGCCGGTCTATGACGTGGTTCCGGAGGAGATTCCGCTCGATATCGTCTATGAAGATGACTACCTGCTGGCGATCAACAAGCAGGCGGGGATCATTGTGCATCCGGCCACGCGCACGCAGAGCGGGACCATCGCCAACGGCCTAGCCTTTTATTGCCAGGCGCTGGCCAAGACCGACGACCCCTTTCGGCCGGGCATCGTTCATCGCCTCGACAAGAACACGACCGGCATCATGATCGTGGCCAAGACCGACGAGGCTCATTGGCGGCTTTCGCTGCAATTCGAGGAACGGAAGACGGAGAAGGTTTACCTGGCATTCGTCCACGGCGCGCCGGAGTTTGACGAGGATATCATCGACGTGCCCATCGGGCAGCATCCGACGGTTCACGATCGCTACGTCGCCACCGGATTCGCCGAGCGGCTCGGCGCCAAGTTTGCGAAGAAGCTGGCCAAGAATGCGGTCACGCGCTACCGCGTCCTGAATCGCATTCGCGGCTACAGCGTCGTCGAGCTTTTCCCCAAGACCGGCCGGACGCATCAGCTTCGCATTCACATGTCGCACATCGGGCACCCGATCGTTGGCGACCCGTTTTACGGCGGGCGACATGTATCGCGGCACCAGGTGAGCGGCAGGCCGGAGGACGGGGTCGAGCCTTATTTCCGCCGGCAGCTCCTGCATGCTTCGCGGCTGACTGTGATGCATCCGATTCATCAGAAGCCGTTGACGCTGCACGCGCCGCTTGCGGCGGATATGCGGGAATTCCTGCGGTTGCTGGGGCTGCCTGACGAGGAGATCGCGGCCTTTTGAGCGCGGCGGGGGAACGTCGAAACTGTGCGCGTCGGCGGATGGCTGGTGGTCCGTCGCCAACCCACTGCGCTTCGCTCCTGGGGCAAGCCGGCGAGCCGGTTCAGGGGCGTGTTTCGATGTGGAGCGTTGTTTTTCATTGGGCAACCCGGTTTTTCTCAATCGCAAGTAGTGTCACGTGGGTGACTCCTTGAGTGGATCGATAGCACGGGGGTTTGCGGGGGCAATGCGGAGATTGGGGGTTTTCTTAGGGAATGTGCCTAGTCTTGTGGCGGGCGAGTGTTGGGGTGGGGCAAAAAAATATTGCGGCTATCAGAGAGACGGAGTTTCGTGCAAGGGGCGGATTGATTTTCGCATTTGTTGTTGCGATTCGAACGGGCTGGAAGCGTATGTTTCCCGGCGCGACGGGGCTGCCGGTTGGGGAGCACTCAATCACGCAAGATGGGGCACACCAGAGTCGACTTAATCTCGAAGGGCCTTTGGATGCTGGTTATCCGGGGCAGCGGCGTTTGCATTTGCCCTTGGCCCCTAGGCCCCT
>CAZCGF010000122.1:7779-13166 GCA_964498115.1 uncultured Planctomycetaceae bacterium
CGATGGACTTCATCGGCACGACCGACGATCAGCCGATGGAGATTCGCGCGAACGATCGCCGCGGCATGCGGCTGGAGCACGTCGAGCGATTCGTGCCGGGCATGCCGGATCGCACCTATCGAGCGATGAATCTGCTGATGGGCCACGACTCGAACCTGATCAACGCGGGGGTGATCGGCGCGACGGTGTCGGGCGGGTTTGAGTTTGAAGAGGACAATGTTGTGACGACGGTGGGGAACCGCATCTTCGCGGACTACGGGACGATCTGCGGCGGATACGGCAACACGATCAATACTCGAATGGTGGGGATGCAGCAGGTCGGAATCATCAGCACGATCTGCGGAGGCTCCGGCAACACGACCGATGAGAACCTTGCCTTCATCGGCGGCGGCGTGAGCAACGATGCCAACGGCGGACTCTCAGTCATCGCCGGTGGTCAACAGAACGAGGTCTCGGGCAACTACGGCTCGATCCTCGGCGGGGCGGGCAACGAGGCGACGACTTTGGCGACGGTGGGCGGCGGACAATCGCACGACGCCCTCGGGCAGTTCAGCTTTGTCGGCGGCGGCTCGAACAACGACACGATGGGCAGCGGGGCGGCGATCCTCGGCGGTTTTGACAACATCGCCAACGGCGAGGCCGCGACCGTGGCGGGAGGTCGCAGCAATCGCGCCAACGGCGCGCACAGCTTCTCCGCGGGATACAACGCCCAGGCCAATCACTCGGGGAGTTTTGTGTGGGCCGATCCCGGGCGGGGCGCTGTGTTCACTCCCTCGTACGGATCGAACCAGTTCTTCGTGTGCACGACGGGCGGCATTCGACTGACGCGGGCCAATTCGCTCTCCGGCCTGAGTACGACCAATACCAACGCGGCGGTGATGGTCGAGAAACTGGACGGCGGAGGCGAGGCGCTGTGGATTCGCCAGCGACTGAGCGAGGACACCATCCCCGTCATCAAGATGCATCGCTCGCCCGGCGGGGATAATGATTTCGTGCAGGGGCTGGATTGGTCGCCGCCGAGCAGTCCCGTGCAGAAGTTTCACATCAATAAGAACGGGACGTTTGTCGCCGGGAGCGACTTTGCCGAGGCGCTGCCGGTCGTCGGCGACAGGGCGGCGTACGAGCCCGGCGACGTGGTGGTGGTGAGTTCGGGCGAGGCTGGTCGCGTGGAGAAATGCCGCGCGGCGTCCGACACGCGCGTCGCGGGGGTTTATTCGACGCGGCCCGGACTGCTCGGCGCGGAGAAGCCGGGGGGACAGACGCGGGTGGACGCGGAGGACATTCCCGTTGCGATCGTGGGCATCGTGCCGACGAAGGTGAGCGCGGAGAACGGGCCGATCGAGCCGGGCGATCTGTTGGTCACGTCATCGACGCCGGGGCATGCGATGAAGGCGCGGCCGGCGATGATCGAGGGCGTGGCGATTTATCCGACGGGGGCGATCCTCGGCAAGGCGCTGGAGCCGATGACGGGCCAGCGCGGCAGCATCCGCGTGCTGGTGTCATTGCGTTAGCACTGGCGGATCATCGCCGAAGCTAAGCGGGTCGGCGGAAGAGGATGAGGCTGCTGGTGAAGCCGTGGATAAAGGTGCGATGGCCGACCGGGCCGATCTCACCGGCGGCGAAGAAGCCGGCGACCTGGCAGTCCTTGGCGATGCTGTTGACGAGGCCGATGTCGTGATCGGGCTTGCCGAACATGCGGGCGCCGCGGCCGTTGCAGGTGAAGAGCAGGCCGCCGCCGGGTGGCGTGGGCATGGCGGCGATCTCCTCGGTGAGCAGATCGCGCATTTCCTCGTCGGCGCTTTTGGAGTCGCGCACCTGGAATTGGATCGTCTGGCCGGGGCGGATGTAGGCGTTGATGGCGATGGCGCTTTGTTCGACGACGCCCATGAGATTGCGGATGAGAAAATCGCCCTGGCGGAACTTCTCGACGCGCTCGTCGACGACGCGGCCGACGTGCAGGCCGGTTTGCATCAACGCCTGATCGGTGGGCGAGGCGGATGCGAAGACGCTGCGAACGATCTCCAGGGCGGGCTTGCCGCGAAGCTCCTGGATGATGTTCTGCTCGGCCTTGGTGATGACGAAGGGCTCGCCGATCGGGCGGCACCCCTGCGAGACGACGGTGTCGATCTGGATCGGTCCGGAGAGCGAGACGCCGACCAAACCCTGGCGCAGGACCTGATCGTTGAGGAAGAGGCGATTCTCACCGGGGGCGCGGCCGGCGCTGGCGAGGCCGCCGACGATCTTGCTTTCGGGATAGGCGTCGTCCATTTCCGAGAGGCAGTGCTCGACGTCGATGGAAAAGGGATCGGGCAGGATGATGAAGCCGGGCTTGGAATCGGCGCTGACGATGAGATGGTCGCGCCAGGCGTCGTTGCCTTCGAGAGAGGTGACGTCCTGTTGATCGATGATGAAGGGAAGGATGCGCACGTCGGGCAGCTTGGCGGCCCAGATGGAGATGGCGGGCGCGTCTTCGATTTCTCGATCGCCTCCGATGATGCCTGCGGCGGTGCAGCCGATGAGATTGCGGGCGTTGATCTTGTCGCGCACGTCGGCAAGAAGGGCGTCGGCGTTTTCAAGGTGGTGCGGCGAGACGAAGAGCAGGACGAGGTCGGGCTCGAGATCGCCGAGGGCCGCTTTCAACTGGCTGATGGCGGCGCGGGTGTCTGTCAGGGTACTGAGTGCGGCCTTGAACTGCATGACGTCGTCCTCCGTCAGCCATTATAGAGGCAGCGGCGGGGATGATTGGGATGGGGGGATGGGTGTGGTTCCCGGGGAGGGGCGGGGTGCCAGATTGACAGGCGCGGAGGCGTCGTCCGGGGGGGTACCTGCCATTTCGGGCCGTGAGGGGGAATCGGGGGTATTGGGGAGCGTCCGGGAAGGCCGTCATAACGTTTTATATAACAGGCTTTTAGATAGATTCGGAAGTCATCGGCCGATGAAGCTGTAGATGGCATGGCGGTTGCTTTTGTATGGAGTGACGCGCGCGGTGGATCAGCGCGCGGAATCGGCCTGCGGCCGTCGCGGTGTGACGACATGACTCCTGCCCCTACAAAGCTGAGTATCCTGGTGGCCCACTCGGGTGGGCAGCCGTGGGCGACTTCGCTGGCGGGCTCTTTGGCGGGCTGGCCGGTGGAGCTGCATTGGTCGCAGTGCGTGGATGACGCGCTGGGGGTGGCGCAGCACCGGGCGCTTCACGTGGGAATCGTGGATGACGCGGTTCCGACGGACGGCGGGCTGGGGCTGGTTCGGCGGATGCGGCGACAAGGGCATGTGGTGCCTTGCGTGCTCGTGGCGACGGCGCCGACGCAGCGGCTTCTGCAGGATGCGTTGACGCTGAATGTGTTCGCGGTGGTGCAGGCGCAGGGATATGAAGAGACGTTGATTCCCGCGATCACGAGATTGATGCGGGATCGATATAATTTCACGGTGCCGGATATCGGCGCGAATAACTAGGACGAGTCGGAAAAAGCAATTTTTAGTTTGAACCGGACGGCAAAAGTCCGCAGGCTTACATCAAGAAGGAGTTTTCAGACATGGCAGTGACGAAGATGAAGGTTCGCCCGCTCGGCGATAAGGTGCTGGTGAAGCGGATTGAGGCGGAGGCACGGACGGCGGGCGGCATCGTGTTGCCTGATTCGGCGAAGGAGAAGCCGAAGCGCGGTCGAGTTGTGTCGGTCGGCGACGGCAAGCTGCTGGACACGGGCGAGCGCGTGGCGCTGAGCGTGAAGAAGAACGATGAAGTTCTCTTTACGAGCTATGCCGGTACGGAAGTGAAGATCGAGGGCGAAGAGTTCCTGATCATGGATGAGAACGACATTCTCGCGATCATCGAGTAGGCACGGGCAACGGTGGGTCGGTGGGCCCTGCGAGCAACCATGAACCTGCGATTCTTCGTCGTCGTCTCGGCCGAATGGGATGCGGCGGATCGCTGAAAGCAGAGAGCAATTATCTTGCGACCCAAACTATTTGAAGCGGCGCTCGACGAAGCGATCAAGTTCGGACCCTCGGCCCGGTTGGTTTTGACCTTTCCGGGGAACGACGACGCGATGCACATGCACCCGCTGGCGTACAACAAGATCGAAGACAGCGGATTTCGCATTGAGGTGCGCGTGTCGAAGTACGACGACGCGGAAGTCGTGGATGACGTGGTGTTTGTCGATGCCGCGTCGATCGAGACGGTCGAGCTTCAGGTGAAGCAGCAGGGGAGCGTCTGGCAGGACGAGCCTTTCCAGGGGATCGGCGATGAAGGAGACGATCAATGACGACGACCATCGACCCGTCGGTTGCAGCGAAGCCTTCGGTGAAGACGGCCGCGGTTCAGCCGTGCTGTCTGGCGATCAGCTCTGACATGATTCTCGGGGTTGGGGCGGCGGCGGACATGTCGACGCGGCGATGGCGGGCGCTTTCGATCGACGATCGCAAGGTCCTGACGAGTGGGGAACTGACGACGAATATGGACGACCCGCTGGCGGTCGTTCGGGACAAGGCCGTCTCGGCTGCACGGAGTCTCGGTTTCGAGCCGCAGCAATTCATCCTGGAAAAGACGAATTAACGCCGCCGAACGATCGGCCGGCATCACGTAATAACAAGACAAGCATCTTAAGGATCGGAGAACTATCAATGGCAGCAAAGAAGATCGCATTTGACATGGAAGCCCGAGAGGCGATTCGCAGCGGCGTGGCGCAGCTCGCCCGGGCGGTGAAGGTGACGCTGGGCCCCTGCGGGCGGAACGTCGTTTTGGAGAAGTCGTTCGGTTCGCCGACGGTGACGAAGGACGGCGTGACGGTTGCGAAGGAGATCGAGCTGGACGACCCGTATGAGAACATGGGCGCCCAGATGGTGAAGGAAGTGGCCAGCAAGACGTCGACGGACGCGGGCGACGGGACGACGACGGCGACGGTTTATGTCGAGTCGATCTTCAACGAGGGGCTGAAGAACATCGCCGCCGGGGCGAACCCGATGGAGCTGAAGCGGGGCATCGACCATGCCGTCGATGTGATCGTCGAAGAATACAAGCGGATGAGCAAGCCGGTGAAGGAGAACAAGCAGATCGCCCAGGTCGGCACGTGTGCCGCGAACCACGACGGCGAGATCGGCAAGAAGATCGCCGAGGCGATGGAGAAGGTGGGCAAGGACGGCGTGATTACCGTCGAGGAAAGCCAGACGCTTGAGACGTCGGTCGAGCTTGTCGAAGGCATGCAGTTCGACAAGGGCTATCTCTCGCCGCACTTCATCACCAATCCCGAGGCGATGGAAGTTCGCCTTGAGAAGCCGTACATCCTCATCAACGAGAAGAAGATTTCATCGATCAAGGACCTCATTCCGACGCTGGAGCGCGTGGCCAAGGCCGGCCGACCGCTGCTCATCATCGCCGAGGACATCGAGGG
>CAZCGF010000123.1:0-12941 GCA_964498115.1 uncultured Planctomycetaceae bacterium
TGCTCGAAGTCGATATCGATGTCCGGCGGCTCGCTCCGCTCCTTGCTGACGAAACGCTCGAACAAAACATTGATTCGGTCCGGGTCCACCGCCGTGACCCCCAGACAAAAGCACACCGCCGAGTTCGCCGCCGCCCCGCGACCCTGACAAAGAATGCCCCGCGAACGCGCAAACCAAACCAGATCGTGCACCGTCAGGAAATACGGCGCGTAGTCCAGTTCCTCGATCAGCCGAAACTCGTGCTCAACCTGCCGGCGAACCTTCTCCGAAACCCCCTCCGGATAGCGCTCGGCGGCCCCCTGCCACGTCAATTGGCGCAGATGCTCCATCGGCTCAAGTCCCGGCGGACAAATCTCGTGCGGATATTCATAACGAAGCTGATCGAGCGAAAACCCCGACGCGCGACGCGCGATCTCAACGGTCCGCGCGATCGCCTCGGGATGGTCCGCGAAGAGCCGCGACATCTCCTCCGGCGGCTTGAGGTGACGTTCCGCGTTGGAAAACAGCCGGAAGCCCGCCTCGTCCAGCGTGCAGCCATGACGCACACAGGCCATGACATCGTGCAGCGGCGCCCGCTGCGGAATGTGATATTGCACATCATTCACCGCGACCAGCGGAACGCCCATCTCTCGTGAAAGACGTATGACCGTCTGCTGGCAGCGAGGGTCGTGAGCCGTATAGAGCCGGGCAATGGCCAGAGAAAGGCGATCGTCATCAAACAAAGTAGCCAGTCGGCCGATCACCCCCGGCACGTCCGCATCATCGGGCGATGCAAACCACGCAACAGCCAGCAAACCCTCGCAATGATCGACCAGATCATCCAGCCAAAGATGACATTCGCCCTTGCCCGCGCGCCGCTTGCCGACCGTCAGCAACCGGCACAGCCGCCCGTAGGAAGCGCGATCCGTCGGGTAAACAAAGAGCGACAATCCCGTCGGCTCGACAAAGCGCAGCCGCGCGCCGACGACAAACGGAAGGCCCGCCTCCTTCGCGGCCACATGTCCCCGAACGATCCCGGCCAGCGTGTTGCAATCCGTGATGGCGATGGCCCGATACCCCAGCACCGCGGCCTGCCCGATCAGCTCATCCGCATGACTCGCCCCGGTGAGAAACGTGAAATTGCTCGTGACCGTCAGCTCCGCGTACGCAACCGGCGAGCGCTCGCACGCCGCATCAGCCGCCCGCGCCTCAGCCGCGCCGCGCTTAAACGGGTGGGCATGAACTTTCGGATCCGCTGGATCGGGCACGACGCTTGTCCTCTGCTACATCCATTGACCGTGCACGAACCAATCGCCCGACCGTCCATCTCGAAACACCCACAGTCGTCGCCCATGCTCGTCGTCGATCTCGTAGTAGTCCCGCGTCCCGCCCCGATCCTTCCACCACGGAAAGACGATGCGCTCCGGCCCGACCCCGGCGACAATATTGCCCGATCGACCGCGCCAATCGAGCCAGACCGGCGGCCCATCGGGCACGAGCGACATGACGCGAACCGGCTCGGGCCTCTCAAAAAGTTGTGAGGGCCTGTCGGCCGGATCGACGGCCTGCTCGATCGCGCTCGCGCGTCCCGACGAGCGCGACAAGATCTCATGAACGGCCGTGGCGACAAACGTCCGCTCCGGGACATAGCTCTCGGTCGCATCAATCTGCCTGACCGTCCCGGCGCCGAGCCGGTCGATCAATTGATCCAGCAGTGCGCCCAGCGCCGCGGGTTGATCGACGGCCTCGCGCGCCGCATCACGAAGAAACGCCGACTGCTCGACCGGGATGCGCCCCGTGCGAACGGCGCGCAGAGTAATCGCCTCGACCCCATGCCCCAGATGCGCCCGCTCCAGTTGGGACGAGAGAAGTTTCCAAAGGTGCGAAAGATCGCAATTGGGATAGGTCAGTCGCAAAGTCAGAACGTGCGGCGCAAGCTCCGCGCGGCGCAGCGACACGCTCAATTCCAGAACGCCCAGACCGCCGGGCCGCAGTTGCGTCAGCAACCGGGCCAATAGTTCGCGCGTCGTGGCCTCGATCATCTCAAACCGCCGATTGGGTCCGTCGAACTCGTACGATTCCTCAATACGGCGGACAGGCTGAACAGACCGGATCGTCTCCTCCATCGCGCCGGTCGTCTGATCCAGCCGTCGAAGCAGCGCGGAACCGAACCTCGCCGCCAGTTCGTCGCGCGGCAAAACCAGAAGATGCTCGATCCGCTCGATCCCGACGTCGGCCAGAGACTCCACCGTCCCCGCGTCGATCCGCAGCGCGCTGACCGGCAGCGGTGACAGCGCCGCGTACATCTGGCGCTCGGCAATCCACGTGATCGGCTCCTCGCCGTATCGCGCCAGCGCCCACGCGCACGCAAACGTCGGGGCCACCGCCAGCCTTCTGCGAAGCCCCGCGCGGCGCAGCGCCTCCGCGATGCGATGCACATGCTCGCGCTCGCCGCCGAATAACTTTCCGCATCCCGCGATGTCCAGCATCAACCCGTCCGAACCATCGGGCGATACGACCGGGGCAAAGCGCAGCATCCATCGGGCGAGCTTGTGAAGTGAATCCGCATCGGCCTCCGGCGCCGCCTGCTGCTCCTCGATCGCTACGCCGGACAGCAGCGAACGCGCATGGGCCAGCGTCATCCCCACGCGCACGCCCGCCGCCGTCGCCCGCTCACAACAAAAGGCCACCTGCTGTACCGAGCGCTGCGAAGTCCACAACAGCCACGCGGACGTCTCAGCCGGCGCGTTGTGGCCGACGCGTGAATGCGACGTGCGCCTCTGTCTCCGGCGGGCCAGCCAGATCGGCCAGTCGGGCAGATAAACCGACAGTGCTCTTGGCACGATTCCACTCCAAGAGCCACTCGTGTGCGGCTCCGGTAGGCCGCATTCCTTTACAGCGCAGGAGTTCAACGATCCATCGGGGATGACCGCCGGCAGTCTGCTTTCCGGCCGCCGAAGGCATCCAGTGAATCAACCAGCGTGTCTGAGCGGCGGACAGTTCGCTCTGCTGTCGCGAAGGGCAGGTCGCCAGCACCCACTTGGATTGCGTCCGCGCCAGCGACTGAACCCGCTGCGTCGCGGCGCGATGAAAGCCGCTGCCGTCAGCAATGATGACGCCGACCGCCGGCGAACGAAGTGCCGAGTCGATAGCCCAGAGCCGCGCGGCCGCGTCCCGCGATGCAACGAACAACGAACGCTTCAACAATCGGCGATCCCGGCCGCCGTCCCGTATGAGCACGCGCGGATAAGGATGACAGCGCTCGCCGATCCACAGCGTCCAGGGCAGGGATGGTTGGTGATCGAGCGCCTGCCACGCCAGGTGTGCGAGAATGCAAAGCGGCGGCGTCCAGCGAGAGTCGAGCGATCGAGCGCCTCCGGTCGACCCGCTGCCGCCGGCCTCCTCAACTCCGAACCACTCGTGCAGACCGCCGGCCGCCAGCCCGCCTCCAAGAACGGTATCGATGTCCGGCCAGCCCGTCGGAAAATGCGCCGACGCCGGCTGATCGATGAAGCCGTGTCGCGGAACGACGTCGTGTCGCTCCTCGATAGCGCGAATCCGCGCCGCCAAATCCTGCAGACCAACTTCTCTGCTGACGCCCATGGCCACGGCTCCCACGATGTTCGGTATATGTTAGGTTATCGCGGGAGGGATTGCAAGGGCCGGACGCGGGGGAAACGGGCCGAACGCGGCCAGCCCTTTGCCCCGGCGGCATTTAGGAAAGCTCGGCGATGCAGCTCGGATCGTCATTCCGCGGACTGTTCACCTGACGGCTCACCGGAGAGACCACCAGCCACTCAACGGGACACGGAACCAACAGCGCCTGAAGCTGCTCGCCCTTGGCCTCCGGACTGAGCCACAAGTCGTAATCCTCCGGCCGCAGAATCACCGGCATTCGATGATGAAACGGCCTCATCACCTCGTTGGCGTCCGTCGTGATGATCGTGAACGACTCAATCTCCTTGCCGTCCGGACTGACCCAGCGCTCCCACAGCCCCGCCAGTCCCATCGGTCTGCCATCTTTGCGCCGAATGTAGTGAGGCTGCTTGACCTCCTTGCCCTTCTGCATCGACTTCTGCCATTCGTAAAAGCCGGTCGCCGGCACGAGGCACCGGCGCTTTCGAAATGCATCGCGAAATGAAGGCTGCGTGGCAACCGTCTCCGATCGGGCATTAATCGTCTTGTAGCCGAACTTCTCGTCTTTGGCCCAGTGCGGAATCAATCCCCAGCGAAGAATGTCCAGGCGACACTTGCCGCTCGCCTCAGAGAATCTGACCACCGCCATCTCCGTCGAACCGGCAAACCGAACGATCGGCACTTCCTGAGTCGGGGCGATGTTATACCGCGGCGCAACCGGAACCGGCTCGGCCAGATCGAATTCCGCCGCGAGCTCCTCCGCCTGCGCCAGCAATGTATAGCGACCGCACATGCCGGGCTCCTCGATGGATGGTAAGTTATCTTACATCAATCGGCCCACGCCTACTCAACGGGCGCGGTGGTCGCACGATCGTCACCCGCCCTCTCGGGAAGCGGATGCTCATGAGCATCGAGCAGCGCATCATGCGCCCCCCAGTAGGCCGCCTCGGCATAGTACAGGACCGACTCCTCGTGCAACTTCCGCAGCGACTCCGCCTTCTCGAGACTCTTCTCGCGGATGCGAGGATACTGCTCCGAAAACATGCGCTGCATGCGCTGCCACATCTCGATCTGCTCGCGAATCGGCGCAAAGATGACCCCGTCGCGCCCCTTCGCGGTCTTCGTGCGCGACATGAACAACTCAATCGCGTCGTCCGGCCCGGCAAAAAGCATGTGAACCCCCCGCTCCATCCAGTCGGCATCCGTCGACAAGATCAACTTCGTCGCCAGCTCCACGCGCAGCGCCGAGTCTCGCGGCGTGCCGAGAATCGCCGCCACCCGCGAGGCGATCTCCGGCGTCTTGTGCGTCACGTGTGGAATGAGCAGCGCCGAAATCTCATCGCCCATCGCCGACAATTCGCGCTGCGCCGCCTCCCGCTCGTCAAAGCGTCTCGCCCCCAGTTGCCGGACAAGTTGCTCGACCTTCGCCTCCAGCGCCGGCGCGCTCGTCGGTTGAGTCGTCGGCGCGTCCGCAGGTCGGCTCGTCGGTTGCTCCGTCGGCAACGACGCCAACACCATTGTCACGGCAAGAAGCGAAGACACGATGGGCACGATGCGAAAGACCATGTCGCCATTGTAGCGAATCGAACCGGGCCCGAGGGCTCACCACGCGGCGCGCAGCGCCATGGCGACCGTCGCCCCACCAATGACCATGGCCGCCGATGTCTTTGCCGCAAGACCAATGACCCGACCGATCGTCGCGAACAGACCCACCCTCGCCCCCGCCGCCAGGTTGTTGTGCTTGGTCAGTTCCGCCCCCAGCGCCCCGACAAAACAGCCCACCAATCCCCCGATCACAGTCCCGATCACCGGCACCGGAACGCTGAGTAGTATCATCCCCGCAAATCCGCCGACCAGTGCCCCCAGCGCCGCCCGGCGACTCGCACCACAGCGCCGCGCCGCCACAACAGCCGCCAGTGAATCGACCACCTCCGCCGCCACGGCAAGCAGCCCGAGCGCAACCAGCCACTGCCAGCCGATCCGCTGCCAACCGTAATACCAGTCATAGCCGACCGCCGAGATGAGAATCACCCACGTCCCCGGCAATTGCAGGACGGCCAGCGCCGTGCCGGAAAGGCTCAGCGCGATCAGGCTGATAAGAAGAATCGTATTCACGCTGCGACTCGGCCCCGCCTTACTCCGCCGCCACTTCGACGGCATCGACGATCGCCACAATGACCGATCGCGCCGGCCCCATCGGGTCGTTGAGCACCTGTCTCGCCCCGTTGCCCTCGTCATTCACCAGCACGGTCTCTCCCACCCCAGCGCCCACCGAGTCGATCGCGATGACATACTTGCCCGTCGGCTTTCCCGCCGGATCGATATAGTCCACGATCAACAACTTGCGATTCCGGTAGAAGGCGTGCTGAATCGTCGAGAAGATCGAGCCGCGTACGATTCCGAGAATCATGATTCCCCCCGCGGCATGTCCACCCCGTCCACGATGCCAATGATCGAGTGATCCACCGGAACAAACCACGGATCCAGCGCCATCGCCGCCTCGCGCCCGCCTTCGTAATAGACCAGCTCCCCCGGCCCTGCCATCCGTGTGGCATCGCAGCACACGATCGGCGATCCGCCCGGCTCCTGGCGCGAGGTCAGCGGCTCGACAATCAGCATCGGCACGCCCTTCAACCCCTCATAGGCGACGCAGGGGACCACGGTGCCGATGACGCGACCCAGATGCATCAGCGGCCCTCCCCAAAGTACGTCGACTTGCCGAGCATGTTGCGCAGGTCGTCGTCGATCCGTGGAATGATCGTCGTGCACAGGCACTGATTCTTGTACGCCACCCGCCGCGAGCCGATCTCAACCGCCGCCTCGACGTCCGCCTGAATCCCCGCGAAGTGCACGATCCCCTTGCCGTGAAGCCCGTCGCCCAGGCGAATCTGCACCACGTGCACGTCGGCCCCCTTCACCGCCGCATCGGCCGCCTCAATGACGGCCGCCATCGTCTGTGTCTCGATCACCCCGATCGTATCGGCGTCCCATTTGCCCTTGGTCCCGAGGATCGCCGCGCGGACCTCGCCATGCACGTCCGGCAGCAGCACCCGATCGATGACCGAATCGGTCCCGACGCGCAGCCCCTCAACGTACGACTCCTCAACCGCCGCGACCTCGCCGGAAAAAAGCACCGCGTACTTGCCCGGCTGAATCGTCCCCGCGCGAATCAGCGTGACCGGCGCCTTCTTCACCAATGAGTCCGTCGCGCGCGTACCGATCGCGATGCTGGCGTATTCGATGAGTGCAATGGCGGATTGATCGGTCAATGGGTACTCACACGATTCGGAAATGGTCCTTCACGACACAACGCCGCTCGCGCGAAAATGACCGGGGATCGGTCAGTCCTTCGCCCGTCGGACTCGCGATGGAAAACGAGCTGTATCCCTCGCCGCCCTCGCCGAGCCCCGCATAGATCGGGCCGTTCTTCACGAAGATGCTGACGTTGATCTCGCGCGCCATCCGGCTCAGATTGCCCAGGTGCATCGAGTGCATCGACGCCGAGTGACCGAAGCGATGCTCCGCCGCGATCGCCAGATCGATCGCCTCATCCGCGCTCGACACCCGCGCCACCGGCAGCACAGGCATAAGCTGCTCGGTCCAGATGAGCGGATGATCGACCGGCACATCGAGCACGGCGAGCCGCACCGTGTCCGGCAAGCGCAGGCCGATCTGCTCCAGGATCACGTTGGCATTCTTGCCCACCCACTTCTTATTCGTCACGCCGGGCTTGCGCGGCCCGCGCATCTCTTCAAAGATGACCTTCTCCAGCGCAGTGATCTGCGGCTTCGTGAGAACGACCGCGCCGTTCGCCTCCATCACTTTCAGCAGCTTGTCAGCGACGGCCTGCACCACGAAGACTTCCTTCTCGTCGGTGCACACAACGTTGTTGTCAAACGATGCCCCCAGAACGATGTCGCGACCGGCCTTCTCAATCACGGCCGTCTCATCGACCACGACCGGTGGGTTGCCCGGCCCGGCGCAGATCGCCCGCTTGCCGCTGTTCATCGCCGCCTTCACCACCCCCGGGCCGCCCGTCACCACCAGCAGACGAACCCCCGGGTGACGCATCAGTGTCTGCGCGCTCTCGATCGTCGGCTCGGCCATCGCGGTGACAACATTCGGTGGCCCCCCCGCCCGCACGATCGCCTCATTGATCAGCCCGACATTACGACACGAGACGCGCTGCGCGTTCGGATGCACGTTGAAGACGACGGTGTTGCCCGCCGAAATCATCCCGATGCTGTTGCAGATGATCGTCGAGGTCGGGTTCGTCGTCGGCGTGATCGCGGCGATGACGCCGAAGGGCGCCCGCTCGATCAGCGTCAATCCATCGTCACCCGACCACCCCCGCGGCTCCAGAACCTCCGGCCCCGGTGTCTTGCGCGTCACCAGCCGGTTCTTGATAATCTTGTCCTCGACCCTGCCCAGCCCCGTCTCCTCCTGGGCGTCGCGCGCCAAACTGATCGCATGAGCCGCCATCGACTCGCGAACAGATGCGATGACCAGCTTGCGCTTTTCCAATCCGAGCTTCGAAAACTGAACGAATGACGCCTGCGCCGCCGAAACGCACTCGTCGATCGTGCGAAACACGCCCATCGGCAGCGCCCCGCCGCGCGACAACGACTCCTTCACCGCCGGCTTGATAACCGGGCCGGCCGCCGCATGACCGCCCGCCCCCAATCGCTCCGCCACCATTCGGGCAATCGCGTCGAGTTGTGTGTCTGAAAGTGAACGCACCGAAAGGAATCCTCCAGAAGCGCCGGACGGATCATGGGACTTGCAAGATCAGGAAGCTCCGGCGCGGCTTGCGCCCGACAACTCCCCTTTCAATCGATCATTTCTTGTACTTCTGCTCGCCGCCGACCTCCCATTGATCGACGATCGCCATCACGACCGCATCGACCGGTCGCTTGTCCGTCGCCACGGTCTGCCGCGCCGACGAACCGCTGGCGTAAAGCACCATCTCGCCCACACCCGCCCCGACCGCGTCCGCCGCAACGACCGTCGAACCCGAGGCCTTCCCCTCCATGTCCACCCCGCGCAGCACGAGGAACTTCAGCCCCGAGAGGCTGTCCTCCTTCCGCGTGGACACAACTGTTCCGATGACTTGGGCGAGGAGCATGAAATCCCCTACGGATATTGAGAATCGATAAGGTGGAATTGAGCACCTAAAAGGCAGGCGATCCGCCCGGCCTAATTGCGCTCAATCGTCAATTCCACACTCAACTCTTCGCCGCCTTCTTGGCCTGCTCCAGCCGGCCCAGCGGCAGCGTGAGGTCCACATTGGTATGCGGGCGGGCGATCACATGGACCGAGACAACCTCACCGACGCGAGACGCGGCTGCCTGACCGGCGTCACAAGCCGCCTTCACCGCCGCGACGTCGCCCCGCACGATGGTCGTGACGTAGCCCCCGCCGATCTTCTCGTAGCTGACCAGCTCGACCTTCGCCGCCTTCACCATCGCGTCAGAGGCCTCCACCATCGCCGCGAAGCCTCGCGTTTCGATCATTCCCAGCGCATCCGTCATCGCACAATTCCTCCGACCGGTACTCCGGTCTGTTCATACCGTGTCAGCATCGCGGCTCAGGCATCCTCATGCCGCACGCCGCATCAATTATCCGTGGTGTTTCTTTTCGATCTTCCGGCCGCTGACACTGGCAATCGCCGCCTCCGCGGCACGATACGCCACGTCAATGTCGCGCTCCTCGCCGCCCAGATACACGCGGCCGAAGCTGCCGAATGCCCGTACCTCGAGCACGTTGATGTTCGCCGCCTTCTCCGCCTCGTTCGCCGCCAGCGCCGCGTAAGCCGCCGGCTCCAGCTCCATGACATAAAGCGTGTGCCCCGGCAGGATCATGTTCCCGTGGCGCATACGATTAATGAGCTGCGTCTGATAGGCGTCGATATTCCGAATCACCTGACTGGAAGAAACAACCGGCTTGTGTCGGTCATCCTCTTTGAGTTCCAGCGTCTCCAGAATCGCCCGGCCCGCCGCGCGAATATCCGCCTGCGACTCCGAGTGAATCTCCAGCATCCCGTACAACCGCTCGACGATCTGCATCCCCGGCGTGACACGCGTGCTCTTCAGCGCGATGTCCGTGATCCGGTTGATCTCAATCCCCGGTGAGATCTCCACAAACAATGACGCCATCCGCGGCACAGGCAAAAACCCCTGCGCCACCGTCGCGAGAAACGATGCGTATTGCGGCTGAAGGCTGTCGAGAAAAACGTAAGAACGTAAGTCAACCATGATGTCGATCCGATTGATGGCGACGCACCAGCGTCCGCTTGATGGCCGCCTGTCATCGACGGTCGCGAACCCGTGCAAACAAGCCAGACAAACTAGGGCCGGACCGCCCGGGTGTCAATCGCCCGCGGCCCTCCGCGCCCCGGTCTCCCCGTTCCAGCCGAACACCCGTTCGATTACATTGACTAACCCATGAATGCGCCGATCGACTCCGACATCATGCCGCCCCTCGAACCGTCGCATGACGCGCCCAATCGCCCGGGCCGTTGGCTCATCATCGTCGCACTCGCCGCCGTCGGCTTAATGATCTTCGCCGCCTCCTGCCGCAGAATCTGGAACACAGATTTCTGGTGGCAGTACAAAACCGGCCAGCTCGTCGCCGAGCACGGCATCCCCCACGAAGACTCCTTCTCCTACACGCGCCACGGCGCCGAATACATCGAACTGCGTTGGATCTTCTGCTATTGCCTGTATCAGTTGATGCGCCTCTTCGGACCGGCAGGCGTCATTCTCACCCAGTGCGCCGCAATGCTCGTCACCTTCGCCTTACTCGCCGCCATGCCCGGTTCGAGAAAAGCCCTGCCCGCCACAGCCCTCGCCGCGACCATCGCCGTCCTGGCCGCCAGCCAGCGATTTCAATGCAGACCCGAGCAGGTCAGCTTCCTCTTCCTCGCCGCATTCCTCTGGCTCATCGACATGTCGCGCTGCCGCAGCCCGCGCTGGGCCATTGCGATCCCCTTCCTTCAGATCATCTGGTCGAATTCCCACACCATCTTCATCCTCGGTCCCCTCGTCGTCGGCGCATGGCTCGTCGGCGCCCTCCTCGATCGCTTCCTCGCCGGCCCAACGACCGCCGAACCGCCGAACCGCCCCAGCGAAATCCGTGTCGCTTCGATGACACTCGCCGCCACCCTTCCAGCCTGCCTGCTCAACCCCTACGGCTGGCGCGGCATCGCCTTCACATTCCAGCTCGCCACCGAGATCCACGGCACGGCATTCAAGAACAACATCTCTGAGTTTGCGGACACCTTTTCGCTCTCGCAGGACTACACCGCCGTCCTATTCCTCAAACTGCTCATTGCCCTCGCCGTTCTCTCAGCCGTCATCAACTGGCGGCGCATCGATCGGTTCCTCCTCATCGTCTGCCTCGCCATGGGTTACCTGTCGTTCACCGCAATTCGAAACCTCCCCCTGTTCGCCATCGCCGCCGTCCCCTTTGTCGCCCACAACGTGGCCCGCTCCCAACTCTGGCTTCGCCCCTTCGCTCGCCGTTGCCTCCCCGCCGGCCGCATCATCGCCTGCACGGCCGCCATCCTCGTCAGCACCCTCGGCGCGTGGAGCAACATGACCGACCGTTTCCACGTCCGCCAGAACGACAACAACCAGTTCGGCATTTCCCTCGCAAACAACCGCTTCCCCATCGAGGCCTTCAAGTTCTTCACCGAACACAACCTCCAGGGGCCCGTCTTCAACACCATGATGGAAGGCGGCTACCTCCTCGCCAACGACGTTCCCGTCTTCATCGACTCCCGGCTCGAAGTCTACGGCGAAGAATTCTTCCTCGACTTTCTGCGCATGATGGCCGATCCCGCCGACTGGAATAAAGCCGTCGACAAGTACGATTTCCGCGTCCTCTTCGTGGAATTAGGCTTCGCCGCCTCCGGCCTCGTCAGCGACAATCCCAATTGGCCCCTCGTCTACTTCGACGATGTCATCGCCATCTACGTGCGAAGCGATTGCCTCGCCGGCCTCCCGGTCATCGGCCGCGATGTCCCGTTCGAGCCTTCCCTGCAGCGCGCCGCGGCCAATCATCCGCCGGTTAAGCCGATCGACGACACCTCGCCCTTCGCCCGCGTCTCATCCCCATTCGCCGCCTACAAGCTCGCCATGTTCCTCTACAACATGCAGCAGTTCGCAGCCGCCCTCCCCTTCGTCGACGACGCGATCACCATCAAGCCCGACTTCGCGCCGTTCTTTTCCCTTCGCGCAAAAATCATGGATCAACTCAAGCGGCTCCCCGATGCCATCGCCGCCTACGAAGAAGCGATCCGCCTCGACCCGACCGACACGACCAGCCGCGGCCTCCTCGGACGCCGATATTTCTCCAGCAATGATTTCGACAGGGCAGCCCCCCTGCTCGAAGCCTCGGTAGACGCCATCCCCGACAACGCCGTCAACTGGGCCCTGCTCACCAGAATCTATCTGTCGCGTTCAAAACTCGATCAGGCACTGAACAGCGCCCGGCGCAGCGTCGAGTTCGATCCCACCAATGCCCAGTACCGCAAAGATCTG
Source organism: uncultured Planctomycetaceae bacterium (assembly GCA_964498115.1). Lineage (GTDB taxonomy): Bacteria > Planctomycetota > Phycisphaerae > UBA1845 > UTPLA1 > UTPLA1. The sequence continues at coordinate 12,159 of CAZCGF010000123.1, forward strand.
GCAAAGATCTATCTCGCCCTCGGCGAAATCGAGCCCATGATCCCCGCATTCCTCGAAGCCGCCCGTCTCGCCCCCGATGACTGCGGCATCTGGCGCGACATGCTCGGCTCTCTCATCAAGATGAAGCGCATCGACCGCGCACGACCCCTCGCCGACCAGGTGCCGCCCGCCTGCCGCCAGTCGCCCGAAGTCGCCGAGATATTGAAACAGCTCAGTTCGCAGTGACGAGCCCGACGACCCCGCTCAGATCTTCGTGTCGTCCATCTTCAGCGCCCGAACCAGAAACGCCCACATGTCCGCCGCCTCGTCGATCTGCTTCGAAGTCGGCTTGCCCGCACCATGCCCCGCCCGCGTCTCAATCCGGATCATCACCGGGTTGTTCCCCGCGTTGCACTCCTGCAACCGCGCCGCGAACTTGAAGCTGTGGCTCGGCACCACCCGATCGTCATGATCCGCCGTCGTAATCAGCGTCGGAGGATACGCCGTCCCCGGCTTCAGATTGTGCAGCGGCGAATACGCATACAGCGTGTTGAACTGGTCGGTGTCATCCTCCGAGCAGCCGTAGTCGCTCGTCCACGCCCAGCCGATCGTAAACTTGTGAAATCGAAGCATGTCCATCACGCCGACCGCCGGAATGCACGCCCCAAACAAATCCGGCCGCTGCGTCATGCACGCCCCGACCAGCAGCCCGCCGTTGCTTCCGCCCAAAATGGCCAGCCGCTCGCTCTTCGTATATTTATTCGATATCAGCCACTCGCCCGCCGCGATGAAGTCGTCAAACAC
>CAZCGF010000124.1:0-12873 GCA_964498115.1 uncultured Planctomycetaceae bacterium
TTGCAACTCTTGTGGCGGGCATGCGTTGGGGCAAGTCGCGATTTGGGTGGTTTTTGGTGGAAACGTCGAAAATCGAAACGTCGAAATATGGGCGGCGGGGAAATCGGGTGCGGATGAGCCGAGGTGTTAAGAGGCCCGATACTCGGTTGACCTGCGTCTTGTACATCTCGCGCTACCTCGCGGGGCGTGGGTGGAATGATCTCCGTTAGTGCATTCTTGCTCCGCGTGCGCGCCTTGGGGATGCGGAGGGGCTGTGGGGATGAGCGATTGGAAGGCGAAGTGGAGAATTAACGGCGCGCTTGAGCCTATGTTTCAGATGAGGGTTTTGTGTCGGCTGGGCCCACGGATTCGGTGAAAGCCGCTCGGCATCACGAGCGGCTAGACAGGGGCGGAAAAGCAGAGGGTTTCTTCATTCCCCGGGCCACCCGATCCGTTAATTAACTCATCCTGACACCTTTTTCTCATCAGTTCACGGCGTACCCAATGCCCGCAATGATGGCCAGGTATGCGATCGGCAACAGGACCATGAGCGTTGCCGTAAGAAAAAGCCCGACTAGATAGAAGAACGTTGGCCGAATCGGACGGATTTGTCCTGAGAAGCCCTGTGTAAGTTTGTCAGGCGCGTGCAGACCGGCGTCCTTTGGAATCGACGGTCTTTGGCCCAACTGCGCACCATCTCCTTTTTCGCGATTATAACGGGTAGGCGGTTACGCCGTTAAAGACTTCGTGACCAATAGGCTATTAGGGTTTTCCGGGATTCGGGGGTCCCAAGCACTAGACGGGAGCTTTCGGTCGTCGCCATTGAGGTCGGTCTGGCTGCTCTCACCACCGCGCCAACTGTAGGAGCCGGCGTGCATGCGCGGCGCGGGCTCAGGGGAATTCGGAAGGTCGGGCGGAAGGCGATCAAAAGAAAAAGGCTGCGCCGCGGGGAGCGCGGCGCAGCCTTTGGATTTGAACTTCGTTCGGGATCTGCGCTATTCGCAGATGCCGAGGAGGACGACGTCGACGAACGCATCCACGTCGGCTGTATCGAGGACGCCGTCCTTCGGGGAGGCGATGTCGGCACAGGGCGTGGTGGGGATCGCGTTTGTGAACATGTCGGTGAACATCTGAACGTCGAGGCCGTCCACGGTGGCGCTGGCATCGACGTCACCATCGCAGGCGCAGGGGACGGTCGGCACGGGGACGACCGTGGAGGCCGTAATGCTGTCGGGCTGACCGGCCACGGCCTTGAACATGCCGAGGGTCACGTCACCGGTGGTGGGCGGCGAATTGACCGTGAAGCGGAAGTTGTAAAGGCTGCCCCAGCGGAGTGCGTTGGAGTTCTCAACGGGTGAGGCAGCCACGACAGCCCAGGCGACATTGCCGCCGCCGTAAGCACCGGGCCAATCGGTGCCGTCGTAGTTGACGGGGGTCGAGGTGTTGCTGCCGAAGCCGTCGCCGCTGTGGTAGGGAACGTCATGGAAACCGATGTCGGTGACGTTGAAGCCGTTGGCGAGGTCGACCTTGAAGAGGGAAACGGAGCGGTCGGAGTTCATGTTGTAGAGGGCGTACTCATAGTTCCAGAGGCCGCCGCCGAGATCGGTGGCCTTGGCGGAGAGGATGAGGCGGCCGTTGGGATTCGCGCCACCGTTCTCCGGGGTGTTAATGAGTGTTTCGGTGACAGTGGGGTCAGCAGTCTTCCAGGCCTGGATGGCGGCCTTCTGCTGGACGGTCGAACCTGCAGTTGCGGCGGTGTAATTCGGCCCGCCAGAGATCGTGATGCGTTCGTAGGAGGCGTTGTTGTTCTGGTTCAGGTTAGACGCATCGTCCGGAGTGACATACTGGGCCTCGGCGTAATAGAGGGCGCCCGGATTGAGACCCGAGTTCAGGTCGTCCGTGTGGACCTGACATCGGCGCGTAGTGTTGTTGTGGGGGATATACGAGCAGTTGTTGCGGAACATGTAGGGGAAGGTGAATCCGCCGGTGTGAGCGTTGACCTGAAACTTGGGACCGAGGCCGCCGGTGCTCGTGCACTGGGTGCCATTGCGACCTGAGGTGTACGGGTCGGAACAACCGACGCCGAGGACGCTGCCGCCGGAACCGTTGCAGGTGCAGCAGAGGTTTTGCGTCAATGCGGTGAAGGCGTGCTTCATCCAGCCCTGGCCGATTTGCTCGAAGCGGGCTGCGCCATTGACCGTCTTGAGGCGGTACATGTTCTGGGGAATGACGGGGTGGTTGGAGTTGCTGGCCTGCCAGAGGAGATTGACGCTGCCGATGTTGCAGGACGTCGTGCCCCAGGAGAAGGCGTCGATGGAGCCGACGTTGGTGTAGTTGCTGCTGCTGTTGACGACGACGTCACCGACGATGACGTCGGGGCCGGTGGAGGGCGTGCAGCCGCCGCGCGGCGTGGCGTCGAGGGCGTTGAAGGCCTCCATGAGGTCGCCGCTGACCAGCTCGATCGATGCATTGGTCGCGAACTGCCCCAGGATGGTGCCGCCCAGGCTGGGATCGCCCAGTGCCTCGGCGAGATCAGGGGAGATGACGAGATCGCCGGATTCGAGGAAAAGCGAATGACCGGGGACGTCGAGGGCGACCTTGTTGTCCTCGGACTTGAGCGGGGAGAAGCCGTGCGGCTCCGTCTTGGACATGATTGAGAAGCCGACATCGTTTGAATCGCCATTGGCGACGATCATCAGTTCGTCGAGGGTGTAGGAGCCGGACTTGGTGGAGATGACCAGTCCGTCGATATGGCGGATGTCGCCGGAGGAGATCGCGTTGAACCGGCCGCCGTTCGCGGTGATGGACAGCGAGGACGCCGGGTCGATGGGAATCTCGAAGTTATGAATGCGGGCATCGCCGTATGCGCCAGACGAGGCGGTCACGCGGAGGCCCAGCTCATCCAGAACTGCCGGCTCAACGACCACATTGGTGGTTCCACCCGAGACTCGCCAAACCTGTTCCGCCGCGCCGGCGGAAAGAGCGACACAGCCCATGAGGGCGGCGGCCCATGTGATCGACCGAGAAAACTTCGACATCATCACGATTCCTCCGTGTACCTGAGACTCACTTCAACGAAAAGTCCTGAGCGAAAACGAAAATGCCGTGCCGGTGTCACTGATTACCGGAACGGCGTGTTCGATTCACCTCGGGAGTTAGTAAGTAACCGCTTGTAATTCAAGTTCGATCCGAGCGTCGAAGGGCAGCCGAGCTTGAGGGGCGGCTTGGGACAGCCGGCGGCCGAGACGCTTTCCTCCGCATATTCCGCATGCCGCGAGCCAACCATTTCGGGTCGGTGCAAACGGAACCCTGATCTTAAGATGATACAGGAACATCGGTTCCGAACCAACCCGCGGCGGACAGAATTTGAGGTTTCGCCCATGAAATGGGTCTTTACGCACGGCAGGACGGCGTGCCCTAAAGTCCGGGTAATTCCTTCCCTCCGTTCCCGCAGGCCCGAGGATCGTCAGAATCGCTAACTCCTTGACAATCCGGGGTCTAACGATTGGAATGCGAAGTTTTCCCGTCGATCGGCACACGGCGAATCGGCACGGTGGCGCATGGCGACTCTCGAGGAACTTCGCAAGCGAATCGACACGCTCGACGAGCAGATCGTTCGCGCGCTGAACGACCGAGCGGCGGCGGCGGTGGAGATCGGGAAGATCAAGGCCCAGACCGGGGCCGGGGTCTTTGCACCTGACCGCGAGCGGGAAGTGCTGGACAAGGTGACTGCCCTTTCAAAGGGGCCCATGTCGCGGGAGTCGCTGCTGGCGATTTATCGCGAATTGATGTCGGCATCCTTTGCATTGGAGCGACCGCCGCGCGTGGGGTATCTGGGCCCGCAGGGGTCGTATACGCACGAGGCGGCGATGGGAAAGTTCGGGGCGTCGGTGGAGTACGAGCCGCTGTCGAACATCCGGGCGATCTTCGAGGAGATGAGCCGCGGACATGTGGACTATGGCGTGGTGCCGGTAGAGAACTCCACGAGCGGCGCGGTGCTGGATACGCTGGACGCCTTTGTTGAGTATGGGACGCGGATCTGCTGTGAGATGTACCGGGCGATTCACCATAACCTGATGGCGCGGTGCAAACAGGAAGAGATCGAAGTGGTTTATTCGAAGCACGAGGCGTTTGTTCAGTGCCAGCGATGGCTGGGGCAGACGGGGCTCAGCGCCAAGATCTCTCCGGCGCCGAGCACCAGCCGTGCGGCGGAGATGGCGGCCGGGCAGAAGAATGCGGCGGCGATTGGAAGTCGCGTTGCCGCGAAGCTTTACGACCTGACGCTGCTGGCGGAGAACATTGAGGACCACGCGAATAACGCCACGCGGTTTTTCGTGCTGGGCAAGGACGAGACGCGGCCCACGGGGCGCGACCGGACGAGCTTGATGTTCGTGACGGCGCATCGCGCGGGGGCCCTGGTTGAGGTGCTTCTCGTTTTTCAGCGGGCCGGCATCAACATGACGATGTTAACTTCCCGCCCCAGTCATAAGGCGGAGATGGAATATAACTTTTTCGTCGATGTGGACGGACACGAGTCGGACGCGGCTTTGAGCAAGGCGCTGGCCGAGGTGAAGACGCACTGCCGGACGCTGCACGTGCTCGGGTCGTACCCGATCTCGTCGGAAGTTCTGGCGGCCTGAGGTGCAGGGAATCTGACGGGCGATTTGCCCAATCATTAGATAGAACGGAATGCGAGATATGCGACGAGGGTTTGTAGCGGGCAATTGGAAGATGAATCTCGATCTGGCGTCGGCGCGGGCGCTGGTTTCGGATTTGCGCACGCGGCTGCCCGCGGCGCCGACGATTGACGTGGCGATCTGCCCGCCGTCGGTCTATTTGTTTCCGATGGCCAAGGCGATTGCCGATTCGGCGATTCGACTGGGGGCGCAGGACTGCTACTTCGAGACATCCGGGGCGTTTACCGGCGAGGTGTCCGCGGCGATGGTGAAGGAGACGGGCTGCTCATACGTGATCGTCGGGCACAGCGAGCGGCGGCACACGATCGGGCCGAAGAATCCGGCAGGCGGTGTATTCGGTGAGAGCGACGAGACGATTGCGGCGAAGTGCCGAGCGGTGCTGGCCGTTGCGATGACGCCGATCCTGTGCGTGGGCGAGACGCTTGCGGAGCGCGACGCCAATCAGACCGAGGCGGTGCTGACCCGGCAGCTCGAGGGCGGGCTATCTGGGGTCACGATTCCGTCGCCGGAGCGGCTGGTCATCGCCTATGAGCCGGTGTGGGCGATCGGGACGGGTCGCAACGCGACACCGGAGCAGGCCCAGGAGGCGCATCGTCACATTCGCGGGCGATTGGCGGAGCAGTTGGGACGGAGCGTAGCGGGAGAGATTCGCATACAATACGGCGGCAGCGTCAAGCCTGACAACGCCGCGGCATTAATGAGTTGTCCCGACGTAGACGGCGCCCTTGTGGGCGGCGCGAGCCTGAAGGGACCGGACTTCACAGCGATTATCGAGGCCTGCATCAAGGCCCAGGGACAACAGGGTTGAGGATTATGAGTACGCTCGTATTGGCTAGCTTTGGAACGACCATCGTGACCATTCTGCTGACGGCAGTATCCGTGATGCTGATCGGCCTTGTGCTGCTTCAGAAGAACCGGGGCTCTGGCCTCAGCGGCGCGTTCGGCGGCGTCGGCGGCAACACGGCCTTCGGAACGAAGACCGGCGACGTTCTGACCGTGATTACGGTCGCGTTTACGGCGCTGTTTCTGGTTCTGTCGGTGATCGGTGTTTATGTCTTTGTGCCCGCGAAGCTGGTGACGACACCTCCGGCCACGCTGATGCCGGATGCCGGGACGACCGGCACAGACGCGGCACCCGTGACTGAAGGTGCGATGCCGGTTGACGCCGGCAGCGCGGCACCGGCGCAGAGTGGCGAGGCGGCACCGGCTGGTGGCGCCACACCGCCGCCCCCTGCTGAGTCCACGCCGCCGCCCGCGGCACCATCGGAATCAACCACGCCGGGCGGACAGTAGCCGCGGCGGAGGCCTACATGATTCTGAGCATGACGGGATTTGGCGAGGCGCAGGCCTGCGAGGACGCAGTTTCCTACCGAGCTGAGATTCGGAGCGTCAACAATCGCTACTTCAAGGCGTCGATCAAGCTGCCGGATCACCTGCAGCGTTACGAAATGGAAATCGAGAAGCTGCTGCGGGCCAAGCTGGGACGCGGGAGCATCTCCTACAGCCTGCGACTCAAGGGCGACAACGCCCCGACGGCATTTGAGATTAACGAGGCGGGGCTTCAGCGATACGTCTCGCGACTGGAACAGATCGCGGCGGGGAGCAAGTCGGCACAGATTGATCTGGCCAGCCTGCTGGAGCTGCCGGGAATCTGCGAGCCGATTGAGATGGACCCGGACCTGCTCGCCCGGCAGTTTGCGGTGGCTTCGCGACTGACGGATGAGGCGATCGCGCGGCTGGTGGAGATGCGTCGCGTGGAGGGGCAGGCGCTGGAGAAGGACCTGGCGCTGCATTGCCGGGAGATTCGAACGCGGGTGGCGAGCATCGCCGAGCGGGCGCCGCTGGTGGTTGAGGAGTATCACAAGAAGCTGCGCCAGCGCGTTTCGCAGTTGATGGAGTCGGCAAACCTGTCGCTGGATCAGGATGCGCTGGTTCGCGAGGTGGCGGTATTCGCGGAGCGCTGCGACGTCAACGAGGAGATATCCCGCCTGCTGAGTCATCTGGACCAGTTCGCGGAGTTGTGTGCATCGAAGGAAGAGGCCGGCCGAAAGCTGGACTTCCTGGCGCAGGAGATGCTTCGAGAGGCGAATACGATCGGGAGCAAGGCGTCTGACTCGCTGATTGCCCGACACGTTGTGGAGGTCAAGGCGGCGATCGATCGGATCAAGGAGCAAGTGCAAAACGTCGAGTAGTCGGCGATTAGAAGACGCATGGAAGCAGGAACCGGACAAAGACAAGGGAACGTCATCGTCATCAGCGGCCCCAGCGGCGTCGGAAAGTCCACGGTCTGCCGCCGGTTGTGCGAGAAGTTGCCCGCGGAGTTCAGCATCTCGGTGACGACGCGCAAGCGCCGGCCGAATGAGGAGAACGACCGCGATTACCAGTTTGTGACGCCGGAGGCGTTTGAACGGCTCAAGGACAGCGACGGCCTGCTGGAGTGGGCCCAGGTGTACGGCCATATGTACGGCACGCCGCTTCGTGCGGTGACTTCGGCGATTGAGGAAGGCCGGAATATCATCCTGGAGATCGATATCCAAGGATGCCTTCAGGTGAAGTCGAAGCTGCCGAATACGATGGCGTTCTTCCTGCTGCCGCCGACGCCGGACGAGCAGCGGCGACGGATCGAGGGACGGCGGACCGATGCGGCCGATGCGATTCGCCAGCGGCTTTCCAAGGCCGACGGCGAGATTCAGTACGCCAACGAGAGCGGATGCTATGATTGTTTCGTGATCAATGATGAACTCGAAGAGACGGTGAGGCAGATTCACGAGCGAATCGTCAATTTGGAAAAAGCCCGGAGCGGGTCCGGCAATGCGAGGTAAGTGAACCGATGATTTATGACCTGAAGAATGAAGACCTGGTGAATCGTGTCGGCGGCCGCTTCAAGCTGGCGGCGTTGATTCAGCGGCGGATGCGGGAACTGATGATGGGCGCTCGGCCGCTCGTCGAGCCGGGTAAGATGACGCCGATGGAGATCGTCGTGAAAGAGATCATCGACGGCAAGATCGAAGCCAACATGGACGGCAACCGGCACGATGTCGGCTCCCATGCCTGATGCTTCTGAATTGGCCGGCTATGAGGTCGTCGTCGGCCTCTGTGGGGGAATCGCGGCTTACAAGGTCGCGACCCTGGTCTCCGCGCTGGTGCAACGCGGCGCGGGCGTGACGGTCGCCATGACGTCGGCCGCGCAGAAATTCATCACGCCGCTTACTTTTGAATCGCTCACAGCCCGGCAGGTCTTCACCGACCTGTGGCACTCAGAGAATTATCACGATCCCCAGCATTTGAACCTGACCGGACGGGCCGACGCATTTGTCGTCGCGCCGGCCACGGCGAACACGATCGGCAAGATCGCCTGCGGACTGGCGGACGATCTTGTGAGCACGATGGTCATGTCGGCCGCGTGCCCGGTTCTGCTGTGCCCGGCGATGAATACGCTGATGTGGGAGAACCCGATCGTTCAGAAGAACCTTGAATCGCTGCGGGGGCACGGCTACCAGGTGATGCCGCCGGGCGAAGGGTGGCTGGCCTGCCGTACGATCGGGGCCGGTAGACTTCCCGAGCCGCAGGAGATTCTGTCGGTGGTGGTTTCGATTCTGAAGCAGAGCCCGCCGAAGAGCGCTTCCAAATAGCGACAAGCCATTCGTGTCAACCAACCGCAAACGGCCGAGCAAGCGACTCCAGAAAGAGATCAAGCTGAGGCTGGTCATTACGGCCGGGCCGACGCGCGAATACTTCGACACGATTCGATTCATTTCCAATCCATCGACGGGCCGGATGGGCTATGCGATTGCAGATGCGGCGACGAAGGCGGGGCATCGGGTCACGCTGGTGAGCGGGCCGGTGGAGATTTCCGCGCCGGCCGGGGTGAAGCTGATTCGCGTTGAGACGGCGGAGGAGATGCTGAGGGCGAGCCGGCGGGCGTTTGCGGGTGCCGATGCGGCGATCTTCTGCGCGGCGGTGAGCGACTATCGGCCGAAGAAGCGGGCGGACAAGAAACTTCCCAAGCAGATGATGAACCGGCGGATCGAACTGGCGCCGACGCCGGACATCGCGGCGACACTGGGGCGGGCCAAGGGACGGCGCGTGACGATCGGCTTTGCGCTGGAAGATCACGACGGGCGTGCCCACGCAGAAAAGAAGCTTGTGCGAAAGCACTGCGACGCGATCATTCTCAACGACCCGGGCAATGTGGGGTCGGATCGGGCATCGGCCGAGTTTCTGGTGAGGGGCGGCGAGTGGCAGGTGTGGCCAAGATCGACCAAGCCGCAGATGGCCAGGCGAATCATTCAATCACTTGAGCGACTGTGGGCGGCGCGCACGCGGGCGACGAAGGCTGAATAGTCCTCAGGCGTGTCGATGCCGACGGCGGCGCGATCCACCAAACCAACGGCGATGGGGAAGCCGTTTTCCAGAAAACGAAGTTGTTCCAGTTTCTCCACCTGCTCCAGGGGCGAGGGCTTCAGGCGGGCGAGCTGCAGCAGTGTCTCGCGATGGTAGCCGTAGATTCCGATGTGGAGTCGATAGGCGCGCGGGTCGGTGATGCGGCCGGCGGTGTCGCGGGGATATGGAATCGGGGCGCGGGAAAAATACAGGGCGCGGCCTCGCTGATCGATGGCGACCTTGACGGTGTTGGGGTCGGCGGGATCTGCATCGGCGGGAAAGGGACAGGCGAGCGTTGCAATCGGCGCGGCATCGCGATCTTCCAACAGACCGACCAATTGATCGATGGCGGCGGGCTCGATCTCGGGCTCGTCGCCCTGAATGTTGAGGATGATCTTTTCTTTGAGGCCGGCGGCGACTTCGGCGACGCGATCGGTTCCGCTGGGGTGCTCCGGGCGCGTCATCCGCGCCTGACCGCCGAACGATTCGACCGCCTTCGCGATGCGCTCGTCATCGGTTGCGACGATGACGGAGGTGAGCCGCTTTGCCCTTGAAACCTGCTCGCAGACATGCTGAATGAGGTATTTGCCGGTCTCGCGCAGGAGGGGTTTTCCCGGCAGGCGGGAGGAAGCAAAGCGGGCGGGAATCACGGCGGCGGCGGTCATTTTGCGGAGCGTATGACCCGCTCGTTGGGGTGTCAAAGCGGGTCGAAGGGGAAGTTCTTCAACCGCCCTACCGCGACGGCGCCGGTTGACGCGGCTTGGCGGCCGAAGGATCATGAGGGCGCTACGATTCGCCAAGATTCGCAGCGAGCCTGAGCCGGGAAAAAACGGACGGAGAAGTCAGATGACAAATCGCAATTTGATCGGGGATGTTGGAAGCTGCGCGAAGGCGCTGGTGGTTGCGTGTATTGCCGGGGTGATCGGCCTGGGCGGACTTAATGCAGCGCTGGCTAAGGGGCCGGTGCCGGGGATGCAGAGCAAAAAGAAGGAGCCTCCCAAGGAGGCGGAGCCGCAGGAAGAGGGTGACGCGAAGATGCCTGCCCTGAAATTCAAGATGAAGGACATCGAGGGCAACGAGCAGGACCTGACCCAGTACTATGGCAACGTCGTGCTGGTAGTGAATGTCGCGTCGTATTGCGGATTTACGCCGCAGTACAAGGGCCTCGAGGCGATGTACCGCAAGTACAAGAAGAAGGGGCTGGTCATTCTCGGTATTCCGGCCAATGAGTTTGGCAAGCAGGAGCCGGGGACCGATTCGGAGATCATGGAGTTCTGTTCGAAGAAGTTCGACGTGACGTTTCCGATGTTTTCCAAGGTGGTGGTCAAGGGCGAGGGCATCTGCCCGATGTACAAGTATCTGACCTCCAAGGAGGCGGGGCATAAGTTCGGCGGGGAGATCCCGTGGAATTTCAACAAGTTTCTGATCGACCGGACCGGGCACGTCGTCGGACGGTTTGAGCATCGGGTGGCGCCGGACGCGACGGAGTTCGTCGAGGCGGTCGAGGCGCAGCTGAAGATGAAGCGGCCGGCAGACGCCCCCAGCGCGAAGGTGAAGAAGAGCGGGAAAAAGTCCAAGAAGCAGTGACGTGGTCGCGGCATCCATGCGACGCGAGGCATCCTTCGAGAAGTGAATAGGCCGACATGAGAATCCGCGAGCTGCTTTCAACAGGCCGTCCCTGTTTTTCATTCGAGTTCTTCCCGCCGAAGACGGACAACGGGCTGGAGCAACTGCGACAGTCGGTGCGTTCGCTGCGCGATCTGCAACCCACGTTTGTTTCCGTGACCTATGGCGCGGGGGGCAGCACGCGGGACCGGACGATCGAACTGGTGGCGGAGATCCAGCGGCACTACGGCGTCGAGGCGATGGCGCATCTGACGTGCGTCGGTTCGACGCGGGAGGAGATCGGGAGCGTCCTGCAGCGGTTGCAGCAGGCGGGCGTGGACAACATTCTGGCGCTGCGCGGCGATCCTCCCAAGGGGGCGGAGAAGTTTGAGGCGACGGCCGGCGGCTTTCGGTATGCGAACGAGCTGGCGGAGTTCATCAAGGCGACGCATCCATTCTGCATCGGCGGGGCCTGCTATCCGGAGGGCCACGTGGAATGCGTGCGGCCGGACGGCTCGCGCGATCTCGACGCCGATCTGGTGAACCTTCAGCGGAAGGTGGACGCCGGGGCGCAGTTTCTTGTCAGTCAGCTATTCTTCGACAATCAGGCGTACTTCGATTTCGTCAGCCGGGCACGGGCGGCGGGCATCGGCGTGCCAATCATTCCAGGAATCATGCCGATTACGAATGTCGACCAGGTGCGGCGGTTCACGCAGATGTGCGGGGCGACGATTCCCGAGAGCCTGATGGCGGAGCTGGATCGGCTGAAGGACAACGAGGACGCCGTTCTTTCGCAGGGGGTGGCCTACGCAACGGCGCAGTGCTTCGACTTGCTGCAGCGCGGCGCGCCGGGAATTCATTTCTACACGCTCAATAAGTCGGCCGCGACGCGTACGATTCTCACCGCCCTGCGGACGATCTGGCCGCCGGCTCGCCGACCGGCGTGATGTCGTGACGCTTGAGTCCGCCCATCCCGACGCCGAGGCCGCCCCGAGCGCGACGCGGCGAGGTCTGTCACCCTTATTATCCATCCTGCTGATCGCCGCCGCCGTGTGCGCCGTGTGCTACAACGGTGACACCGACGGGCCGATCGATCTGTATCACGAAGGCGATCGGCTGGCCGCTTATGACGCACTGGCCGCGGGGGCCCTGCCCTACCGCGATGTCTATGTTTCGCACGGGCTGGGCGAGGATGTAATTAAGCCGTACCTGGCCTGCGAGTGGTTGGGGGCTTCGGTGGAGTCGCTTCGGCGGGTTGGGCGAAACAGCTACATTTACAGCGGATATCTGACGGTGCTCGGGCCATTGGCGGTGCTCCTGGCGGGGATGGCGTGGCTGCGGGATGTGCGCGCTGTCGCCCTGCTGGCGTTGATTCTGGTCTGCGGGCTTTATGAGATCAGCGAGCGGCCGGCGATGGCGATGGCGGCCGTCGCGGCGACGGGGATGTGGCACCATCATCGGCGATGGGGATGGATGCTGGTCGCGGGCATTTGCACCGGGCTTGCGACGCTTTACAGCATGGAGACGGGTGTGTTTGTCGGGCTGGCCATTGCGGGGTGGCTCGTGGCCGGTCATCTCTTTTTGCCGAAGGACGAGGGTGAGGCAGCACGCGAGACGGCGAGGGCGCTGGGGACGTTTGCCATCGGGTTTCTGATTGTGTTCGGGCCGTTCCTGGTGTGGTGCGGGGCTCGCGGCATCCTGGGGGATTTCATCGAGAACACGCGGATACAGTTCGGCCTGCGCGGCGAGGTCTGGCCCAATGTGTATCCCAGCTTGGCGTGGACTGCCGGAGAAACGTGGATCGCGAACCTGCTGGTAAACGGCGCGGTGGCGGGGATGTTTTACGTGTTGCCGCTGGCCTATTTTGCGGGCGTTGTGATCGCCCTCGGCCGACGGGAAAGCGGGGACTCGGCGACGCAACGGGTTTTGCTGTTCGCATCGCTGCTGGGGATTTGTTTCTGGTTGAGCCCGATGGCGCAGTCCGATGTCTGGCATGTCGCCTATGTGACGGGCGTTTTTTCGTTCTTCGCGGCTGCGCTGTTTTGGTATACGCGCAAGGTTGAGCGGCCGGGAGTTTCGCGCAGGGTCGCCGGTGGGATGGTGGTCTTCGTGTGCGTGACGCTGGTGCTTGTGGCGGACGGCGGCGCACTGGTTCGACGGCTCACGGGGCGCGCGAGTCGCTTTGTGCCGGCGCACCTTCAATCCGCAG
>CAZCGF010000125.1:0-12740 GCA_964498115.1 uncultured Planctomycetaceae bacterium
CAGAACCCACGCCGCAAGGCGTGGCCAAAGCAACTCTCAACCCGAAGCAAAGCCCCAGGCCTCCCATTTCGACGTTTCGACGTTTCGACTTTTCGACGTTTTCACGCACCATCCCAACCCATGCCCGCCACAAGCGTTGGCACAATTTCCCCGAGCGCTGTGTCACTATATGTCACCTTCGATTTTGCAGGACTTGCGCGCAGTCTTCACGCGGCGGAGCATTCGGAGACGCTCACTCATTATCCTTCTTCTCCGACCTCAACCGATACTTCCGCGCCTTCTCCAAATCCCCCAGCGCCTCATACGCCCGCGCCAGCCCCGCATACCCCGCCCCCTTCTCCGGCCAGATCTCGCACACGACCTGGTACTCCCGAACCGCCGCCTCCGCACGCCCCGCACCAAGAAGCGCCGCCCCCAGCCCCGCATGGATCTCCCCGTCATATGGGTCCACCTCCAGCGCCCGCCGATACCACGTCGCCGCCTTCTCCGACAGCGCCCGCGCCTCATCGGCCGCCTCGCCGGCCCGCTCCATGTATATCTCCGCCACCTGCCGCGCCACCGCCGGCTCATCCTCGCTCAACAGGAACAGCCGCTCCAACTGCCCAAGTGCCGAGTCCGTGTCACCCAGATGCAGGTATATCCCCGCCAGCCGCCGGTACGAGTCCGGGTCGTCAGGAAACCGCTCCTGGTATTTCTGCAGCCACCCCGTCGCTTCCTTCCACTGCGACCACGCCTGCTCCACGAACCCCAGATACTTCATCGCCACCCCGCACCCCGGCTCCACCCGAATCAGCGTCCGAAGATATGGATCGACCTCGTTCACAAACTCATTGCGCCGCCCCTCATCCTTCTCCGCCAGCATCCGGCCCACCAGCACCCGGCACAACACCTCCAGCGCCCGCGCCGACTCCCGATGCGCCTCCAACCCACGCCGCGCCGACGCCTCCGCCTGCTCGTACTCGCCGTCAAACAGCTGCGCCTCGGCATACTCCCCCCACAGCGCCGCCTCAACACGACGCTTCGTGCCCTCATCCATCTCCGCGCCGCGCCGCTCTTCGCCGCCTTCCTCTCTGCGCTCACCGCCCTCGCGCAGCAACTCAAGCTCGCCGCGAATCACTTCCTTCTCCCGCAGCGGCCCCACCGAAAACCCCCACGACCCCACCTGCAATTTCGCCCACTGTGCGAACTCCGCATCAAACGCCGTCGTCTCGATGTCCAATACCTCCCGAAACGCCTCCGCCTGGTTCCGCCCCGCCCGAAACGCCTTCAAAAAACCCCCGATCGCCCGCTTCCCGTGCCGCTCCACGATGTACTCAAACATCCACTCGCTCTGCATGTACGCCAACTGCCGATCGTCCGGCCGCCGAGGCCGCATGAACCCCCAGTCAATCGACTTCAGCGTAAACAACCCCCCGCCCGCGCTCACCTCGTCGCGCTGCCCCATCCGCACCGCCCGGCACAACAGCTCCTTGGTGCCCCACGACCGCGGCGCCGTCTCCTCAAATACCGCCAGCCCCTCCGTCATCCAGTGCGGGATCCGATTCTCCGTCGCCGCCAGCGTCACCGTGTGCGTGAACTCGTGCCGAAGAACCGTTGCCCAGTTGAACCGACCGAACGGCGCCATCCCCCGCGGCGCCACCATCGCAATCACCCGACCGCTGCACGCCCCCACCGTCGCAATGAAAGGCCGCCCCGTCACCCGAACCGAGAACCCCATATGATCGGGAAACAACTCAATAATCGTCTTCTTCCCCAACGGCCACGCCCCCTCAGCGTCAGCGCCGCGATCCGACTCATCCTTCCCGTCGGCAATATGCGGCGAGACCCCGAAGTCCCCGCAAATCTCCGCGTGAATCCCCTCGAGATACTCACTCACATACGGCGCGATCACGCCGTCCGCCGCCGCCCTGTCGCCGCGCTGCTTGTCAAACTTGATGATGAAATGATCCGTCTCAAGCTGGTCAAACCGGTCGATGACGTCGAGCAACTCCAGAACGTTGTGCGTGTGGCTGTCGAAGCTGTCGAGTGCAAACGATGCCTCAAGCGTCCGTCGGGCAAGCGCTTCCTCGCCCGTATCCATGTACACCTGTCCCAGCGACGTCCGCGGACTCGCCCACCATGGTGCGAACTCGATCGCCTTCTTGAAATGCGCCTCCGCCTCGCCATACTGCCGCCCCGCCGCCAGCCAGGTTCCCAGCGCGTTGTGCAGCACGCCCGCCCGCTCGTTGAGCTTCTCGACGGCCGCGATCACCGCCTTGGCCCCACCCTCGTTGCCAAGGCGCGTCAGGGCCGCCGCCTTCACACCGAGTGCATCAATGCTGTTGGGATTCGTTGCGAGGGCATGATCGGCCGCGACGATGGCGTCCTCATACTTGCGCTCGGTCATTCGGCAGTCAGCCTCAAGCACTCGGGCAACGACCGACGACGGATTCACCTTGAGGGCGCGAGCGACGCACTTATCGACTTCCTCGAAGTTCCACTCCTCAAGAGCGATTCGGCCGAGCCCGACGTGGACGGCGGCCACGTTCGGATTGAGCTTGAGAATGGCCTCAAAATCCTGTTTGGCCTCGCCGAGATTGTGCTTGGCCAAAAGCAGCTCCGCCGAGGCCAGTCTGGCGGGCCAATAGTCCGCATCGACAAACTCCATCGCCTCCTGAAAAACTTCCGTGAGCACGTGCCGCGTTCGACGAACAATGTCCCGGTGACGCGTAAGCGTGCTGAAGCGCAAGAAACCCAGCCCGAGATATGTCAGTTCGTCGGCGCGCTCCGGAAGAGCCTCGCCGGCCATCCGATCGTTGAAGTAGCGGTAGGCATCGATGGCCTGATCGATGCGCCCCACGGTTTCCAACACGCGCCCAAGCTGGTATCGGGCACGCAGGTTCTCCTCGTCGGCGGCAATCGCCTTCTCATTGTGGCTGATCGCCGCGTCGTAGTCTCCCACTTCTTCCTTCAGTGCCGCGACGGTTGCGTTCCACGCAGCGGACTTTCCGCCGATCTCCTCAAGCCCAAGGAGGCGAGTCAATCCGGCCTGATAATCGCCGATTTGAATGTCGATTTCGGCGCGGCCGCACGCCGCGCGAAGGTGAAGTCGCGGATTGCCGCTCAGCGCCTCATACATGGCGATCGCGGCGGGATACTCCCCTGCCAGATCGAGCTTGCGCGCGGCGCGAAGGGAATTCGCGGGGCGCGTCGTCGGCCGGCCGGCCGGCGAATCTTCGTCCGGGCCGATAGTGGAATGGCGATCCTGAGCGACCGACGCCGACGCCCCAAACAGGACGAAAGCGATCGCGGCGACCCACGCTCGGACATGCGGACGATTGATCTCAGGAAATTGCGTCACTCAACCCTCCGGAAATGCGCGGTGTTGAACGCGACTGTACTCGTCCAGGAGTGCGTATTGTATGAAGTTTACAAACAACTGAACGCCGATCGCGGCGAAGGCGGCAAGCAGATGGGCGGTCGGAGGAACATAGATCCCGATGGCCGCGCCCAGCGCTATGACAATCAGGATGGAAGCGATTCCCACCATGCCGATACGAAGCGCCCTGGACTTCATCTTCATCACTACTTCATGAAAACCGGCGTCCAGCCCCGCCATCAACGCCGCCTGACGGATGATCTTCTCCTGCACGACAAAATACATATACGTCACAATGTGGACAAAACACGTATACATGGCCGTCAGAACGCCGAGCAGAAAGTGACGTTCAAAGCCGGCTTCGCCGGCAACGATCAGCCCCAATACGGCCGTCAGGGACATCAGCAACAGGTTGCTCAGCGCCAGAATGAGGAAACTCTGCTTCATGGGTCCATCGATCTTATCTGACGTTGACCTCCACGACGACCGGCGCCCTGGTGCAAAGGGCTCCACCGCCGCCCCGATTGAGGGCCCCTGGAAGGCATTATCAGAGGAACGGAGGCCGGAATTGCTCGGGCGGACTTATCGTGGATATAATGATACTCAAGACGTCCACGGGCAGTTCGCGGAGGGGATCATGCGTCGTAAGGCATGCGGTTGGCTGTCGCTCATCGCGATTGTGGTGGGATGCAACGTCTTCCCGCAATTCATTCCCGGCCCCCCGGCCGATGGCACCGTCGTCGTGGGCGGAATCTCCAACACCAACCCGTACTTCGGTCGATTCCGCCTGGCCAATGCGCCGGACGTGGACATGGGTCTTTTCATGCTGGCCAGTTGTGGCTGCGGCGATTGGCGCGTCCTGTTCAAGCCCGACGACGGCAGTCCCCAGTCTCAGTTTCCCGTTCAGTTCTATTCAACCGGCGAATACGTGCCGACGGGACGTGTCGTGGTGCAGGGGACCGAAGATTACAAATCGATATTCGCGGAAGTCGACCAGGACGGCGGCCTCTGCGATGGCAAAGCGGAACTCGCACTGGCTCGATACCTGATGAGCGCCGATCGCCAAAGCGCCCACGACCAGGCCGTCGATGCATGCGGACTTTGTCACATCGGGGAAGATTCAATATACCCCCTGCCGCCGACACACCCGCAGAAATACAAAACGAATCCGCGTGTCTGCTTTGAGTGTCACACCGTCGACGGACAATAGCCGCCGGATTCAATGCGTTGCGGCCTGCGGCGGGCGGCGAACACTCGGCCCGTCGCTTCCCGACCGCGACTTGGCCGGAAGAATCCACGAAGTGAGTATCGTCAGAAAATCGTTGCGGTCGATCGGCTTGGTGATGTAGTCGCAGAAGCCGGCCTCTCGACACCGGCGACGAAGGTCCGGCGTATCGTGAGCGGTGAGGGCGATCACCGGCACACGGCACCCGGCGGCGCGCATTTCACGAACGGCGTCGATGCCGCACATAACAGGCATTTCCAGATCAAGTATCACAAGGTCAAAGGGCACGGGGAGATTCTTGCCGCGCGAAGATGATGCATGTGAGTCCGGCTCCTCGGTCGGGCAAACAAGGTCCACCGCTTCGCGTCCGTTTTCGGCGAGAGTGACGATGCCGCCGGCTCGATGGATGAGCAATGCAAAGAGTTTGCGATTCTCCGCGGCGTCATCCGCCAGCAGGATGCGACATCCGCTGGGCAGATCGACTCGGATCGGCTCGATGGCTTGTGCAGTGGGCGCATGTCCGGCAGGAGCCGCGACTTTGGCTTCCACGGCGGCTGAGGCTGAACCATCTTCGGAATCATCCACGGCCCATTCCTCGAGGTGACGAGAGTCCAGCATCCTCACGCGGTCGAGCGGGCCTGCCGGGATGCGGACCGAAAACGTCGTCCCCACACCGGGCCTGGATTCGACGAGTAACTCCCCCTCAAGCAGAGATGCCAGCTTCTTGCTGATGACGAGTCCCAGTCCGACGCCGCCAGCTTTGATTGACTCCTGACCGCCGACCGGCTGAAAGGGAACGAAGAGGCCGGCGAGTTGATCAGGTGTCAGGCCCGGTCCGGAGTCGATGACCTGGAATTCCAGGAGCGGCGTCGGAGTCGCATGAACGACCCGGGCGACGATGCGGACAAAACCGGTGTGCGTGAACTTAATGGCGTTGGAGACAAGATTAAGCAGAATCTGTCGAAGGCGGACCGCATCGGTATTCACGGCCTCTGGGATGGGGCCTTCGCAAGCGACGGTGAGCTCAAGGTTGTTCGCGAGGGCTCTGGCGGACACGATCTGCCTGACCTCCATCATGACGCGATGGGGGGAACAGGGAGTGATGTCGATTGGAATCCGGCCGCGGACGAGGCGGGCCATATCAAGGGTGTCATTGATGAGACCGAGGATGTGGCGGGAGCAGGTCCGGATGTTTATGAGGGCGGCTTCGCGCGAAGCGGAGTCCGATGGTGTCGCGGGAATGTCAGTAACTGAAGTCGTGTCGTGAAGGAGTTCGGCATGGCCGATGAGGGCGGAGAGGGGATTTCGAATCTCGTGAGCCCATGACGCCAACGCTTCCAGCGCTATTTGAGACGATTCCGGCGTCGCGGCGACCGGAATCTCCGAGGAAGATGGGGCGTCATCGCGGCCCCGGGATGCCCAACGCAGAATGATCGCTGAGACAAAAAGCCCCAGCCCAAACCAGCCCAGAAAGCCGTCGAAGACATCGAAGGCGTTTCGATAAATGATATAGGCCCGGAATGACCCAACCGCCATCAGCGCGCAGCCGATGCAGATTAGGCCGGCGCTTGCTGACCTGATGCGAGAAAGCGGGCGGATGGCGCGCCGCGATGATTGCGGAGCGAAATGGGACATGCATCAGACCCCGACGGGAGCGGAATAAGCCTCGGGGTATTCATCGACAAACCATGTCTGAATCTTGAGATGCGTCGATAGATGGACTGACGAGGGGGTCACGTACGGGCAAGTCCGAGTTGCACGGCAAACCGCACCAATTGGGCGAGCGAATCTGCCCGAAGTTTCGCCATGACACGTGCCCTGTGAACTTCGACGGTCTTCTGGCTGAGTCCCAATTCGGCTGCGACTGCTTTATTGGACATGCCTTCGACAACCATGGCCATGACGGTGCGCTCACGCGGCGAAAGGAGCTCGAATCGTTCGAGTATTCGCGCATCCATTTCGGCGGACTTCCTGCTTTGGGCGTCCTTCTCGAGCGCGCGATAAATCTCATCGAGGAGGAGTTGGTCGCTGAAGGGCTTTTCAATAAAGTCCATAGCGCCTGCCTTCATTGCGCGGACTGCCATGGGAACGTCACCGTGGCCGGTGATAACGATGATAGGCGTGGTGACACCACGAGCGTTGAGGCGCTCCTGTAACTCAAGTCCGCTGATGCCCGGCATTCGAACGTCGAGCAGAATACAGCCGGCGCGCTGCAATGCATCGGAACTGAGCATTTCGTCGGCCGAGGCAAACAAGAGCGCAGAAAGGCCGACCGACTCTATCAGCCATTTAAGGGAATCGCGCACGGCATTGTCGTCGTCGACGACAATCACCGTCTTGCTGCTGAGCTGTTGTGTCATCTGACTCCCCGCGCTGGGCGGAATGCCACCATTACCCTTCTCGAAGAATAACGGAAATCTCCTGGATGGAATCATCGCAAATAGGCGCTTTTTAGTAAAACAAAAACAAATGCTCAGACGGAGGCGGCTACAGGAAAACCCTTACAGCTAATTGTATAGCTTGGCGCGCGAATGATCGATTGCCGTGCATATTGCACAAAACCGGGCACATGGCTGCAGGGACTCCTTTGCATATGGGTGGCCGGAGACCGGTGTCAGCAGGATCACTTTATTAACCAATGCTCCGAGCGACTATGAGCTTGAGACTGCAAGTGCCGGCATTTCACAGAGATAGCAAGCCGAGACTAGTGAGCGGTCAGAGGAAGCCGCGCCGGCTTTCCGATGGGGAGTTGGAACTCAAAGGCAGTGCGGCCGTCCTGGCACGACCTAAACTGAAGGCGGCCGCCATGCGCCTCAACGATGCCGCGGGAGATGGAAAGCCCGAGACCAACGCCTCGATCCTTTGTCGTGGAGAAGGGCTTGAAGAGGTCGGCCGCGGCCTGCGGGCTGACACCCGGCCCGTTGTCGATGACGCTAAGTTCGACCTTATCATCGACAAGCCCCGTCGAGATGACAATTCGGCCCTTTCCAATCGGGGTCTTTTCCAGCGCGTCACATGCATTCTTAATAAGGTTGATGATCACTTGCTCTATCTGGATAGCATCCACGATCACAGGTGGAAGATCGGCGGCGAGGTTGCAGACACAGTCGATTGAACTCTGGTTAATTTCGTGTTCCACGAGCCTGAGGGCATTCTTCACGATAGTGTTCAGGTCAGCAGTCGTGCGGTTGGCCTCGCTCTTTCTGGCAAATGCTCGAACCCGCCGGATGATCTGAGCGGCGCGCTCGCTTTGCTCGGCGACGAGGGACATCGCTTCGGCAATCTCGGGGCCGGGGCTGGACGAGTCCCGAAGGCGGCGCAAGGCGGCGCTCGTGTAGTTTGAAATCGCCGCAAGCGGTTGATTCAACTCGTGAGCCAGGCCGGAGGCGAGTTCGTCCAGCGTGACGCGGCGGAGAATGTGTGCCAATTCGGCCTGGTGGCGTAATTTCTCCTGCTCCGCCTGCTTTCGACCGCTGATGTCTCGAATGGCGGAAACGCGTACCAGGCGACCGAGATAAGGCACCCATTTCCCACGCAGTTCGATCGGAAAGGTCTCGCCGCTGCGTCGAAGACCGATACTCTCCTGCACTTCATCGCCGCCGCCGGCGATGGTCGCCCTTAGTTCGTCTCGCGTTTCCCGAAGGGCCTGTGGCGCGACGAGCTCTTTGCGGGTCAATCCGATGATCTCTGATAATTCGTAGCCGAACATCTCCGCCAGAGCGGGATTGGCTGCGAGTATTCTGCCGTCTTCGTGAATCGCGATTCCCTCGAACGCAGCGTTCGAGAGCTCCTGAAACCGCTCTTCGCTTTCCTTGAGCTCTGCCGTGCGCTCCAGGACGCGACGTTCGAGTTGCTCGTTGGCGTCCTTCAAGGACTGCTCGACACGACGCTGATGAGTCGTCTCGACGGACATTCCCGCAAGATAGAGACGGTTGGATGCGTCTCGAATGGCGAACTTGTAACTCGTCCAATACTGGATTTCACCGTCGAATTCGATGATCTCCTCCACGATTGCCAAGGTGCCGCTCGCCAGGACACCGAGGTCGTTTTCCCGAAACTGAGTCGCAGTCGCGGGTGGCCAAAGTTCGGCGTCGGACTTGCCTTTCCAATCGGAGACCTTGAGGCGAAAGCGCTCCTCCATTGCAGGATTTGCATAGACGAGTCGCCCCTCGAGATCCTTAATGAACGCGATGATCGGACAATTGTCCATGAAGGCATGAAATCTTGCTTCACTTTCCCGGAGCGAGGCAAGGGCGTCAACGATTTTGGCGCGCGCCTTCGACTCCTGGATGGCAACTGAGAAATGGGTCGTGATGCCCATAAGGGTCGCCAATTCGTCCTCGCTCCACTCGCGGGGAACCGGCGAGCAGAATCCAAGTATTCCCACGAGTCCGTCAACGCATCGGATCGGCACATCCAGAACGGCTCGCGTGATGTTCAGGTCAAAAATGGCGCAGGCGTCGGTTTCCGGTGGCTCATGTTTGAGGTCGGAGAGAATGACCGGTTGACCCGCACGAAGAACCGCCAAATAGCGAGGCGCCTGTCGCAAATCGGCGACAATGCCGCTGATGGAGGCCCAATCCTGCGGCTGCCGCGAAATGACAACCTCGAGTCGGCCCGAAGGATCAACGGTTGAGTAGGAGACTCTAATTCCCGGAAATACCTGGGCCACTTTGTCGACGGTTTGACGGATGATGTCTTCAACCGGAAGGCTGGATGTAATGTTCGTGGCAATGTCATTGAGCAGGGAGAGTCGGGCCTCCTCCTGCTTCATGCGGGTGACGTCTGTATAGACACCGAGGACGCCTCGCACTTCGCCCTGTTCATCAAACAACGGAGCCTTACTGACCAGCACTGAACCAATGTCGCCGGAGGCGAAGCGCTGAAGCTGCAATTCGTTCAGAATGGGCTGACGCTTCTCGACAACCGCCCGATCGCTTTCGCGGTAATCACGGATTAAGTCCGCGTTCGTGTGAATGTCGTAGTCCGTCTTTCCGACAACCTCATCCGGGGATTGAAAACCGACATCTCGTGCGTATTGCAGATTGCCTCCCTGATACACGGAGTTGCGGTCTTTCCAGAAGACCGCATGTGGAACATGGTTAATGATCTCATTGAGCAGGGCGCGCTGCTCTCCAAGATCGCGTTCCACTCTCCGGCGACGGATCACGTTGAACAGCAGTAAAGAGATGATTCCCGCCTCGAGCAAGCAACAAGCAGCGGCCGCGACGATGTACCAGCCATACTGCTCGAAGACGGATGGAACACGACGTTTGATGACAGCGTCGGGCGGCAATCGGGATTCCCTGATATCCCATCGCTTCATCGCGCTCCAGTTCACCATCGCGACATTGGGGCTGTCCTGAATCATTGGAACGCGGCTGACAGGTTCGCCTTTCAGGACCCGAAGGGCCAGTTGTGCCGCGGCCCGGCCTTGCGCCTCTCCGGAGGCAACGACGCCGCCGAGGACTCCATGCTTAAGATAGCTGTCAAACAAGGCATAAATCGGAACAGGAGAAGCTTCACAAAGATGCTGAATCTGCGTCTTATCCCCTCCGGGGACGCGGTTCGCGAGATTATAATTCGCTAAGAGACAGACGGCCGACTCATCTCCCATGCCGTTGAGTCGTTGTACGATCTCAGCTGACGTGCCGCCCAGTTGCCACTGAAACTCAATTCGATCCGCAAACTGATCAATTACCGCCCGAGCGCGAGATTCTAGAAACTTGGAATGCTGCGTGTGATCCGTCAGGAAAATGATGCGTCGCAGGTTCGGCTGAAGTTGCAGGGCCAACTTCAATGTTCCAGACACGTCAACCGACTCTACAACGCCGGTGGCGCGAACGGGATCAACGCGGCTAAGAACGTGCGCATTGGAGGCAGCGGAAAAAACGATGGGGACACCCGGAAAAGCCGCATCGCCATAGACCAATGCGAACTTTAGAGCGGGCGAGTCGGTGGTGATGATCAAATCCACGCTTCTGTTTTCGTAGCGTTCCTGATACCAGGCGCTGAGCGAAATAAAGAATCGCTCATCGCTGTCTTGGAGGACATCGAGGTACTCCAAAAAAAATTGGAAGCGAAAGGCGCGGGAGCCGTAGAGCGCCCGCCGAATTGCCTCAACCTGCACCTGGGTGTAGCGCGTATCAGAACGATAGGAATTCAAGATCAGGATGCCGCGGGGTCTTGAGGCTTCCGTCGCATCGCTTGATGGAAGCGATTCGATCGACAACTTCTCACGGGATTCCTGCGTGGCAGGTATGACTGATGTCGGCTGTGCGACGGCGCGTCCATGCCCAACAGTCAGGCAAGTCAGTGCCAAGCAGGCGCGAAGGGTCCATATGGTAACTCGCTTAGCCAGTAATCGGACGAGGGCTTTGTTCATAATGGACCGGTGCGGCAATTATCCATGAAACGCGGAAACTGGGAAACGTCGGCCAGTCGAAGTGGGGGCACTTCGGACATCGGACGCAATAGGTCAATTACCAAGAAGGGAAAGAAGGAACGACGTCACTCGTGGCGAAGGGCGTCGATGGGGTGAAGGATTGCAGCCTTAAAGGCGGGAATGATGCCGAAAAGGACGCCTGTGCCGGCGGAGAAGCTCAGTCCGAGGGCGACGGCCCAGGCCGGGACGGGGATGTCCACCATGGCAGGATGCTGCGAAGCAATACGACAGATCGCAAATCCGAGAGCGATGCCGATCCCGCCACCGACCGTGCTGAGGACGACGGCTTCGGTGAGAAACTGGAAAAGAATGTCGCGCCGTCGGCCGCCGACACTCTTGCGCAGCCCGATCTCGCGCGTGCGCTCGGTGACGCTGACCAGCATGATGTTCATCACGCCGATGCCGCCAACAATGAGCGAGATTCCGACAATGCCCGCAAGGACACTGGTGGCGATGATTTTGACGCGATCAAAGTCGCGCAGGAACTCGTCCTGACGAAGGATGCGAAAGTCATTGGGCGCGCCGGGCTCCAGGCCGTGACACTCGCGAAGGACGCGGGAGATTTGCAGGCTGCACTCCTCAATGTCCTTTTCGTCGGAAGCCTCGACGATGAAGGGCATGAAATACTGCGACATCGGCGAGAGCTTGAGTGCTGTTGTGTAAGGGATGAGAATCAGGTCGTCCTGATTCTCGCCCATCATGTTTCCCTTTTCCTCGAGGATTCCCAGAACACGAAATCGGGTGGCGTTGATGTAGACGAAGTCGCCGACGATCTGGTCGGAGGCTTCGAGAAGGCCTTGCACGTTTCGGCCGAGGACGCAGACGTAGGAACCGTTGTCGACTTCGAGCGGACTGAAGAAGCGACCCTTGTCCACGAAGTACTTGCGGATGGGCTGAAACTGCTCAGTGGCGCCCTGGACCTCGGCGCCTTCGATTTTCTCCCGGCCGAATTCGATGGTGGCGGCAGCAAAGACGAGGGGACTGATTCGACGGACCTTGTCGCATCGGGCGGCGACAGCGCGGACATCGGAGATGTCCATGGTGATGCGGCCGATCATGAAACCGTGGTCGTCACCGGTCCAGGGGAAGACGAACATCATGTTGGTGCCGAAACCGCGAAGCATGTCGGTGACGTAGTTTCCGAAGCCCTGCACGAAGGAAACGACGGTGATGGTGGAGGTGACGGCGATGATGATGCCGAGGGTGGTAAGCAGGGAACGGGCCTTGTTGGCCCAAACCTGAACCAGGGCGGTGAGGATGTTTTGCCAGTGACGGGCCGCAAGGGCAGAGAGATAGTCGACGGCAGCGAGAGGCGAAGGGAAGCGGGGGGATGATGGCCGCGCGGATTCGCCGGGCAGCGATGCCGTAGGGTGGGATGTCGGGGCCAGATCGGCCATGGTGCCGCGCTCCCGTCTATTCATGCCGCAGGGCGTCAATGGGGTGAAGAATCGCCGCCTTGAACGCCGGGATGATTCCAAAAACGACGCCGGCCCCAGCCGAGAAGCCCAGTGCCAGGGCGACGGACCAGATCGGCACATTGATATCCACCATCTGAGGATGCAGGGCGGCGATGTGAGTGACTCCATAGCCAAGTGCCACACCGATGGCTCCGCCTGTCGTGCTGAGAACGACGGCCTCGGTCAGGAATTGGAGCATGATGTCGCGTCTTCGGCCGCCGACACTCTTTCGCAGGCCGATTTCCCGCGTGCGCT
>CAZCGF010000126.1:0-12691 GCA_964498115.1 uncultured Planctomycetaceae bacterium
TCAGCATGGGCGGCAGCGGGCTACTCGCGAACTATCTGGCGATCGGCCTGCTGATAGATGTGGGCCGTCGCCGTCCGCTGGACATGGCGCCGAAGCCGTTTGAGTTCTTCGACGAGGATTACTGATTTCTCAGTCTGGTTCGCATCCGACAGTAATCCTGTGCATAATCGTTTTATGGCAATTCGAAAAAAGCAGTTATCCCACGTCGACGCTCGGGGCCGGGCGAAGATGGTCGATGTCTCCGACAAAAAGGTCACGCGGCGCCGGGCGGTGGCGAGCGCGGAGGTAAGGGTTAAGCCTGCGACGCTCAAACTTATCCACGACGGGAAGATTCCCAAGGGCGATGTGTTCGCGGTGGCCCGGCTCGCCGGGATTCAGGCGGCGAAGGAGACTTCGCGGCTCATACCGCTCTGTCATCCCTTGCCGCTGGATCATGTCGATCTGGAGATATCCGCGAAGCGACCGGACCGGGTCATCATTCGCGCCGAGGCGGCGGTAGGGGGCAAGACCGGGGTGGAGATGGAGGCGCTCGTCGCGGCATCCGTCGCCGCGATGACGATCTATGACATGTGCAAAGCCGTGGACAGGGGCATCGAGATCGGCCCCATCCGCCTGGAGGAAAAATCCGGCGGACGCTCCGGCGATTGGAAGCGTACGGGCAAGAAGAAGAAAGCCTAAGACGCGCCGGCCTTGTCGTCCTTGCCGGCCTTTGCGGCGGCCGCGGCCGTGTTCTTCTTGGCGGGCACCCAGTCGATGTAGCCGATCATCATTTCTTCCCAGGTCTGCTCGCCCCATTTGACCGGTTTGGTCGGGTCGGGGTTTTCGTAGTTCTTTTCCGAGTTATCAAAAACACCGATGCACTCGATCTTCGTTCCCTTCTGCACCAGCATCGGCTGCTTGAGGATGTACGACTCCTGCCAGTTGAAGTCGTAGTCCGTCACCGACAGGACCGTCTTCTGCGTGCCGTCGGGCTGATGGGTCACGAACTTCCACGATTTGCCGCGCGTGTGCATGTGCGGGAAGAAGGAGAGGACTTCGATGTCCTCGTTCGGCACAAACTCCGATCGCACCTCGTAATCGGCGGCCCCGGCGGGAATCTCGAAGCCCAGGTTGTAAATGCCGCGCGTGGACACTTCGCGATCGATCGGGTCCTTGGCGAACTTCAGGCCGATGCTCGAGCGATCGCGCTGGGCCTTTCCATTGGTGGTGTAGTGCATCTGGAAGATGAGCTTCGCGCCGGCCGGGAGCTTCTTCGCGCAGCCCTCGGGGAAGATCGACGGCGTATCGCCCGGAACCGTCGCACAGAGGAACCCGTCCTCAAGGCCCAACTGACTCGGCTGCCGATTCCCGTTCTTGGGGTCGACAATGAACGCGAGGACGTGGTGCACGACCTCGGCCGCTCCGGGATGGGCCTCCATGGCCACGATCCACTTGTCTTCCTTGAAGTCGGTGGGAATCTCGAAGTACTTGTATTCGACCGTTCCCTCCTTCGGGACGAGGAACGACTCCTTCATCTGATAAATCTTGTCAGGCTTGCCGATTCGCCACTGCTTGGGGAACTTTTTCGGCTTGGGTTCCTTCTTGGGGTTGCCGCGCGGCATTCCGCCGTCGAGCCATGCGAGGAGGGTGGATTTTTCCTTCTTCGACAGCTTTCGCTCGTTGACGAAATGGCCGTCGAAGTCGTCATCGGCGTTCCAGGGAGGCATTCGCCCGTCGCGGACGACAAAGTCCATCATCGCCGCCCACCCGGTGACCTGTTCGTAGTTGGTCAGTGGAAAGGGCCCGACCTGTCCCGGCCGATGGCAGGAAACGCAGTTGTTCTGAATGATCTTCGCCACGTGCGAGGCGTAGGTGAACTTCGTCTTCGAGGCCTTGGTCTTTTTCTTCGACGCTGTTCGGGTGATGAGGCAGCCCGGGGCGGCGGTGCGCGTCTCTCGCGGGTCATTGCCCTTGAGGGCGGCGTCGATGGCCTTCTGGAGATATTTCACTTTCGGCTTGTCGCGCTTCTCGCCGAGGGCGTACTGATCGTCGATCATGCCGCGATAGCGAATCAGGCCTTCCTTGTCGATAACGAAGACCTCGGTCGAGGTCTTCGCGTCGAGTTGTTCGGTCAAGGCGTGATTCTTGTCCTGAAGCATCGGGAACTTGACGCCGCGAACCTTCGCCTCCTTGGCAATGGCCTTGAGCGAGTCCTGCGGATTGGCGTTGATCCCGACGAACTTCACCTTCTTGGGGCCGTACTTTTTCTCCAATTCGGCGAGCCTCGGCATATAACGCTCGCTGATGGGACAGCCCAATCCGGTGTAGGCGACGACCAGCACCTTGCCCTTGTGATAATCGAGCAGCTTGACTTCCTTGCCCTTCATATCGCGGAGCTTGGCGTCCTTGAGCTTTTCGTGAATGCGGTCGTCAGGCGAGCCATAGGCGTTAGGCACCGTCAAGGAAACCACAAGAAGCGACAGGACGAAGACCGGAAGGAGTGACGGGCGCGCGGTGGGACAGATAATCCGACTCATGGACATTCGACTCCGTTGATCACGAACTGGCTCGCCG
The DNA here is from genome assembly GCA_964498115.1 of uncultured Planctomycetaceae bacterium. Lineage (GTDB taxonomy): Bacteria > Planctomycetota > Phycisphaerae > UBA1845 > UTPLA1 > UTPLA1. The sequence goes on from CAZCGF010000126.1 coordinate 2,554, forward strand.
GAAAGTGAACGAACACCATTATAACGATTTGAACACCTGTTCCTACCGGAATCATGACGGGGAGCCATCGGCTTAACGATTTGCAAACAATTCTACGACTGGACGCCTCGTTCGATCAGGCTACGCAGCTGAGCCAGTTGCGCTTTCAGGTCGGTGACTTCGGCGGTCAACTGGTCGATACGGGCCCCGAGAACTGTGTGGGCGTGCTCATCCTCGGCGCTGACTTCGGCTCGTGTAGGTTGTGCAGCAGGCGCGGAGAAATGGCTGACATTCACCGGGCCACCCAGAAGTTGGGCCCAGCGGGTCGTGGATTGGCCGGGCTGCCGGGGGAGTTCGCGGACCATCGGCGGCTCGGCCTTTTCAAATTCTCCCAGAAGCTCGGTCAAATAGGCGATATCGCCCGGTGGGATCATTCGTGCGACGTGTGTTCGCAGTTCGCCGAGGGTCTGCGGCCCCCGGATCATCAATTCGGCCATGACGGCCCGCTGCACCGCGTTCCAGCCGAACCGCTGCTCCACCTCGTGCCGGAACCGGTTCGCCCGAGAGCCGCGCGGCGTGTCGGCAAAGCTCACAAGCTGCCATTGCTGGAGTTCGTGAACGGCCGCGGCGACCTCTCCCTCGCTGAGGCTCAGGACCGGGTCGCGATTGGTCTTCTGATTGCAGCCCAGCGTCAGCGAATTCAGGGTCAGCGGGTACGTATCGGCGTTGGTCATCGACTTTTCGATGAGGACGCCGAGGACGCGAATCTCATGGGGCTTCAATTCGATCGCCATGGTGGAATTATGACAGAAGCGGCGGGGCCGGGGTAGGCAGCAGGCCCGGAGCCGGCAATGAGTGCATGGAGGGCGGAAAAACGCCGCAATGGGGGATTTCCCCCAGATGAAGACTGCAATACTCGGGATTTTTTTCCGTTACCAATAATGGGACGGTCGCGGGCAGTCCGCGCCGGTAGCGTTTCGATCAGGCCTGCGGATCGGTTAAAATAGAATCGTTGATTCGCCGCTGAAAGGGTGCTCATGCTCGCTCGAACACTCATCACAATTCTCTGCTTGTCGCCTGCCTTTGCAGTCGCCCAAACACCCCAGACCGACAACTCCGACGCCCGTGTGCAGCCGCGCGAAGGCGATCAGGGTTTCGCCGATCGTGAGGCCCGCAGAGAAGCTCGGCGCAACGAGCGCCGACAGCGATGGGAGCGCTACAACAATGCAACCCCCGTCGAGCGATCCCAGATGCGCGTCGATCGCATGGTCGACATGACCAGTCGCATGTACGAACTGGACGAAGTACAGAAAGTCATGGTCCGGCAGGAGATCTTGCAGGTCCAGGCCGAGCGCCGGGCGGCCATGGGCCCGGACGCGGAGGAACTCGACAAGCTCCGCGAACAGATGGTCGATTTCTGGCGCAATCAGCGCGAACAGGAATCCGCCGAGGGCACGGCCCCATCGGGCAGGGACCGCGGACGCGAGTTACGCGACAATCCTGAGTTTCGCCAGTTACGGGAAAAGATGCGCGCCATCGAAAACAAGTACCCGATGGACTGGGAAGCCGCCGCCCAGCGCGTCGAGGCGCTCCTGCCTCCCGAGCAGGCTGAGCGCGGTCGTGCCCGCCGGGCTGAGCGCGAGGCGCGTTGGCGCGATCGACGCGGCGGCGAAGGACGTCGCGGCAATCGATCCGAGCGTCGTGCCGGCCAAAACACGGGAGGCAGCGTCGTTGCCGGTGATGCCGTCAATCAGGACAGGTCCCGTCAGGATGCACGAATAGCGACTCGTGCCGCGGGTGCCGAGGCGCAGGTGGTCGAGTCGTCGAAGCCCGCACCGGTACATCCCTGGGAAGTCTATACGCACGACTTCATCAAGCGGCACCAGTTGACCCCCACCCAGGCAAACGCGGCCCTGGCGATCCTTCAGGACTCGCGTCAGCGCGGCGCCCGCATCGAGGCATCGATCGCAGCGGAACTGGCCGATGCCGAGAAGATCGCCGACTCGGTCGGCAGGCAGAAGCGGTTGACCGAGTTGCGTGCCCCGATCGACCGTCTATTCGACGACCTCAAGGGCCGGCTAAGCGGCCTGCTGACCGCCGAACAACGAAAAAATGAAGCCGGCCTGTAATCTGAACAGGTCCTTCTTCTCACATTGACGAAACTCGACAAATCGCCCATGAGGCGGCATAATGTTGGTTTTTCCCAACTGTCCGGGCAAAACCAATATGCAAACCGAAGCCGTCAGCCTCGAAGCACTCGCAAAATCAAACCGCTGGACTGATCTGGAGCGCGAGTGGCTCGCCTCCATCGAACAGTCTGACTCGAGTTTCGATGAACTCATGACGGTGATCGACGTCGTCGTGAAGGCCGGGCAAAGCGACTTGGCCGACACCCTCGGTTGGGCATGGCTGACGCAACTGAAGACCGATCATTCTCCGCAGGAAGTGCTGGAGCGAGGGCGGCAATTGATTGTCCACCTCAGCGACGGCAATGAGCTGCGCGAAGAGATCCTGAACCTGTACCGCCAGACGCACCAGGATCGGGCCGACCTCGAAAAGTGGATCGACCGTTCCGGGCTCAAGTCGGGTAAGTCCGTTCGCCGGGCCCTGCGATTTCTCGACGTCGGGTTGGAATTATCTGAGGGCTGCTACGTCATCCATCGAACCGACGAGGTGGCCGGGCAGATCACCAGCTTCGACTTTGACGCCGATGAAGTTCAGGTCAAGACGCCCCGCCGCACGCATACCCTCGACGTGGCCACGGTCATTGAAGAATACGATCTCGCCGATCCGAACGACTTTCGCGTTCTGGAACAAATGCGTCCGGACGAAATCGCCCAGTTGGCGAACTCCGACCCCTGTGCCCTGGCCATCGGCATTCTTCGCGGTCACGGAAACAAGATGAACCGCGATTCGTTCAAGCTCACGCTTTCGCCGCGCTACGTTCCGGCGAGCGGCTGGTCCGACTGGTGGACGAAGCTCCGCAATGCCATCAAGAAGTCGCGCAATCTGCGCATCGAGGGGCGCTCACCGATGTTTCTCGTCTTTGACGAGGTTGGCCAGTCTCCCGAACAGGAGTTGATGGTCAATTTCGAAAAGGCCGAAACGCCCCGAGAGTGGCTGGAGCAGATCGAAGGCTACCTCCGCCTGTGCCGCGAAAGCAAACACGAGCCCGACGTGAAGTTTCTCGATCGGGTGCAGGAGCGCCTGGTCAGTTCGATTGAGCGGTTCTGGCGGCACAAGGAACCGGCCCTGGCATTTGCAACGGCTCTGGTCATCGAGCGACTTGCAATGGACGGCGTGCCTGTCTCCACCGATGCGCACGGCACTGCCATTGAAAAACTGAAGCAAAGCGCCGATCCCGTCAAAATCGTCGCCAGCATCTCTGATGCCCGGCTCTGGCCGTTGGCGCTGACCATCGTCGAACAGGCCCTGCCTGAAAAGTGGCCCGAAGTTTTCGCCGAGTGCATCCTGTATTCTCCCGCCGGACAGTGCGACGTTCTGGCAAAAAAGGTGGAGGGCGCCGGCAAGGGTGATCTGCTCCCGGAGATCGCCAGTCGTGCCCTCTCCGAGCCGGGCCGATACACCGATGCCCTGATGTGGCTCTGGAAGGGGCCGTCAGTGCAGACACCGCTCGGCCTGCCGCCTCTTTCAGAATTGCTGACCCTCGTCCTCGGTCTGGTCGGCCCCGCGCGAATGTCCGAGGGCAAGGTCGCCGGACAAACCGTCAACGAGATGCGCGCCAAGGTTCGCTCCGGCCTCTCCGCCAAGGACTACGAAACTTTTCGCCGTTCGATCAATGGCCTCGACGACGCAATGGCCCAGACGACGCGCCGTCTCGTGGACCGCGCAGAAGGCCTGGGCCCGTCGGTTCAGGACGACATGAGCAACATTGTCCGGGCGAAATTCCCGCACCTGTACCTGCGGCCCAAGGTGACCATGTGGGATGACGACAGCGTTCTCTACTTCACACCGGGCGGCCTGAAGTCGAAGCAGGACGAAGTGGCCGAGCTGGTCAACGTCAAGATGCGGGAGAATGCCAAGGCAATCGGCGAGGCCGCCGCCCACGGCGATCTAAGCGAAAACTCCGAGTACAAGTTCGCTCTCGAGGAGCGGGATCTGCTCAGAGCACGCGTGGCCAAGCTCAATCGCGAAATCTCAATGGCCAAGCTGCTCGAACGCTCCGACATCCCCTCCGATCATGTCAGCATCGGGCAGCGGCTGGTGCTGGAGCCGGTCAGCGGCGGCGCACCCTTCGGCATCACGATACTTGGCTACGACGAATCTGATATCGCCGAGAAGGTGTATTCGTATCACAGCCCGCTCGCCCGCGAACTCCTGGGCAAGCGAGTCGGCGACACGGCGTCAGTCAATCTTGATGACGGAATTGTCGAGTATCGCATCGTCAAGATTGAGAGCTTCCTCTAATCTGATCGACTGCGGCCGTCACACGACGGAAGCGGCCTCGTTTACGATCGGCGCAGCGGCCGCCCGGCGAACGATCGGCTCAACTTCCTGAGCTCCCGTCATCCACTGCTTCAGACTCTCCAGCGTCGTGGGCCAATCGGCGGCGGTCCGTCGCTCTAGAAACGCACGGAACAGAAGGTCGATCGTCGCCGACAGGTGACGAATCTGCTCGATCCGTTCCTCAAAGACCGCTCGCGGACCGGAGTCGATCTCCAGCTTCGGAAGCACCGCGCCCGAAACGCCAAGCGTCTCCGCCTGAAGAACGAGTTCGTACTGCTCGCCCTGTCGGCTGATCATGAGCCCCGCCTTGCGCGGCAGCTTGCCTGCGCGAATGGCTCTGAGGCTTTCCGGCAGGCTCGCCGGACCGGGCGCGGTCAGCGTCGCCTTGCCCGACTCGGCCCAGGGGCATTCGAGCACGAGTTGTTTGACGATGATCATCGCGGCCTCGGTCTTGTCCTCCAAACCGATGGTGTCGCCCTGTGTGGCGAGCGTAAACCACAGCCACAGAAGAAACTCGTTCCCGAGAAAATCGCGGGAAGCCGGATCGCGCGCCGTCCAGTAGATGTCGGTATGGCCGTTGCCGTTTTCGTGTTCGACATACTTGGCCGCCTGCATGGCTTCAATCCGCCGTGACAGGCCGTTGCCTTCGGCCCATCGGTAAGCCGTCGTGCCGGACGTGACTGGCTCCAGCTTCTTGTCGAAAGTGTCCTTGAATAGAGGAATGAGCCGCTCAAAGATCGCCGGCTGGGTGGCGCCGACATAGAGAATATCCGTCGCCGTGTCCCATAGGATCGGCACCTGTCGCATGACGGCGAACCGGCCCTGCCGGATTTCCTGCGCCGCGCGGTGCTTCGCCGCCTCGACCGCTTGCTTTTTCAGCTTGGCGAATCCCTTGATCTTCCCGGTCGCGGCCAGACTCTCAGCCATGTCGGATCCTTCGTCGGCACGAGCCGGCGCCGGCGGCTGATCCTTCAGCAGCGAATCCAGCTCCTGCTGGACATAGGCGTGCATGACATCCGGAGGAACCTTGGCCGAGTCGATCCTCATGCCAAAATGAAGGCAGTCGAGCAAAATGTTCTTCTCGGCGTCGAATTCGCGGTCGAGAAGATGACGCCCGCCGATCCAGCCGACTTCCTCGTCGTTCGAGGTGGGGTTCCGGCGCTTGCCGATGGCGTGTTCGCGGAACTTTTCGAGAAACTTTTCGTCCACTCGTTTGGGCGAGCCGCCGACCACATGAAATCGAGAGAACGCAACCGTGCCTGATAGAAAGGGCATCTCAAATCGCCTCGTATTTTGACCGCTAAGGATCGATTAACCGGATCGATTCACCGACCTGGACATGCCGATGACGCCGCCGCATGATAGAATTGGAAGTGACCTGCGCCAACGCGAATTAGACGGACAAATCGGTGCAAGCGATAAGCTTTGCATCTTCATTGCTTAAGGACTCGACGGCGCGTGAATTCACATTCGGAGCGCAAACAAATGACAGCCGGTTGTTTTCGACGACTCGTCCTCGCCATCACTTTTTCCATCAGTCTCGTCGCCTGCGCACACGCGTTTGATCGGCCGCCCGCCGAGGGCAAGCTGCCCGTGGAGCTTCGAACGCGCGCGCAGCAATCCGTTGATCGGGCCCTCGCGTTCCTGCGCAGCTCACAGGGCAAGGACGGTGGTTGGACCGAGCAGTTTGGGCCCGCGGTGACCGCCATCATCGCCCAGGCCTTTGCCGCCGACCGCGACCACGGGCCGGATCACGCAGTCGTCAAGCGGGCAATCGAAAACATTCGCCGATTCGAGCAGGAAGACGGAGGCATCTACGAGCGCAAGCAGAACCTGGCGAACTATCAGACCTCGGTCGTCCTCAGCTTTCTCGCCACTTTGCCGGGCGAGGAGCAAAAGGCCCGCATCGCCCGAGCCCAGGCGTTTCTGACGAAATTGCAGTTCGATGAGGGCGAGAAGATCGAGAAGTCCGGCACCTGGTACGGCGGGGCGGGATACAACGAAGCCAAGCGGCCCGACCTTTCCAACACGCAGATGATGCTTCAAGCGCTCCACGACAGCGGCCTGTCAAAGGGCGATCCTGTGTACCAGCGTGCCCTGGTCTTCATATCGCGCTGCCAGATGAATTCAGCGACCAACGATCAGCCGTTCTCAAAGGAGTACAGCGACGGCGGATTCATCTATACCGCCGCTGACGGTGGCGAGTCGAAGGCCGTTGAAAACCCGGGGGAGGTCAAGACGTCGCTCAGATCCTACGGCTCCATGACCTACGCCGGCTTCAAGAGCATGTTGTATTGTGGACTCTCCAAAGAGGACCCGCGCGTCAAAGCAGCCTACGACTGGATTCGCCGGCACTACACGCTCGATTCGAACCCCGGCATGCCCGGCAAAGTCTCCAAACAGGGCCTCTACTACTACTACCATGTCTTCGCGAGGGCACTTTCGGCCTATGGCGAGCCGGTCGTGATTGATTCGAAAAATGAATCGCATAACTGGCGCGTGGATGTCGTCAAGAAGCTCATCTCCCTCCAACGCCCCGACGGTAGCTGGGTGAATGAAGCCGATCGCTGGCTCGAGGGCGACGCCAACTATATTACGGGCCTGACCGTCCTGACCCTTCAAAACGCCATGGAATAAAACTGCGGCCGCGCCTGTTCATACCGGAAGTAACGGGATAAGCCCGGCAGATCGCCGGACCTCACATCCTTGAGTGCTTGACCGGCCGCACTGTTGGGTGCACGCTGTTGGCGTGTTCTTCCTTGGTTGTTCGGTGCCGCTCGTTCGCGGGTAGTGGGAGGAGTATTGCATGGTCGAGGTTGAGTTGATGGGCAGACGCGCCCGATCAGTAATTCATCGCATTCGATGCGCAGTGACTCAGCGGGCTGTCTTGATGCTGTTGCCATGTCTGACCGTGTTCGGACAGGCTTCGGCGCAGGTTGCCGATCCCGAGAAGCTCTACGACTACTATCCGCCCCTCGAGCCCTTCCGTACCGGGCACTTGAAGGTCGATGACACCCACGAAATTTATTATGAACTCAGCGGAAGCCCCCTCGGACATCCGGTTATGGTGTTACACGGCGGGCCGGGCGGCGGGAGCTATCCGACTCTTCGGCAATACCACGATCCCAAGAAATACCAGATCATCCTCTTCGACCAGCGAGGCTGCGGTAAGAGCAAGCCGCTCCACAGCCTGGAGGGGAATACCACGCCGAATCTCGTCGAAGACATGGAAAAGCTCCGCGCGGAGCTGAAGATCGAAAAGATGCAGGTCGTCGGCGGCTCGTGGGGCTCCACCCTGGCACTTGCCTACGCGGAAAAGTACCCGTCGCGCGTGGACTCACTCGTTCTGCGCGGCCTCTTTCTCGGCACAAAGGCGGAGATCGACCACTTCTATCATGGCGGCGTCGGCGAGTATTTCCCGGAAGTGTACGCCAGACTTCAGGCCGTCATTCCCAAGCCGAAGGAACTGAATTACCCGCAGCAGCTACTGAGCCTGCTCAAATCGGACGACGTCGAGACGAGGAAACTCGCGGCTCGCGCATGGTCCGCCTACGAGACCAAGGTGGGTGCGCTGCTCACGACCGATGAAGAAGTCGAATCCATCCTTAAGCAATTCGATACATATGCCTTCGCCCTGATCGAAAATCACTACATGGCCAACAACTGCTTTCTGGATGAGGGCGAGCTCCTGAAGAACGTCTCAAGACTCTCCGGCATTCCATGTGTCATCTGCCACGGTCGTTACGATGTGATCTGCACACCTCGGGCAGCCTATCAGTTGCACAAGGCACTTTCGGACTCGGTATTGGTGATTGTCGAGGCCGCCGGACACAGCGGCAGCGCCCCGCTCATGAGGTCGGCCATCATTGCGGCAATCAGGTCACTCGAGCCGCGCGTACTGGGGTCCAAGAATTAGGGCGACACGAACGATGCGCCCTCATCGTGCTGCATGCAAACGAGCAACGAACAAAGTTTGGGGGACAATGAGACATTGCAGTCTCAGTTCGCGCCTCAGGTTCGCAATCGTCAGGTCATTCGCACTTTGTGGATCGTGGTCACCTGCGGCATGTTTCTCATCCTCATTGGCATGACCTGGTTTGCGGGCACGACCTATTGGGCGAAGCTCGACACCGAAAGAAACCTCAAGCAGTCAAAACTGGAGCGCGAGGCAGAGCGGAAGGAACGCGTCCGGCTCGAGCAAAAGGTCGCCGATACCCTGGTCACCGCCGGCAACTCCGAGGACGTGGCGAAGTTTGCCCTCGGCATTATGTCTGCAAAGGATGGCGTCGCCGCGGCCGATCGCGATCTTCGCCTGAGCGACATGCTCGCCCGCGCGACATCCAGGCTGGACAAAGGCGAGTTCGCGGATCGTCCGGAGATAGAGCTGCGGCTTCGCCGGCTGGTGGGCGAGGCCTTTGAGTCATTGGCGCTTTACAAAGACGCCGAGCCGCATTTTCGCATTGTCCTGGAAATGACCAGAGCCCTGAGGGGTGATCGCAACCCCGCGATGATCGAAAGCACCTGGGCGCTGGCCAGAGTGTTGAAAAAACTCGGCAAGTCCGATGAGGGCGACGCGCTGGCCGCCGAAGCGCAAGCCCTTTACGACGAATGCATGAGTCAAACGCCCTGGGGTCGCGTGCCGCGCCTTTACGGCATGGCCCAGAGGCAGGTGGAACTGGGTCTGCATCTAGCGGCCGCCGGACAGATTCGATACGCAATCGCCGTGCTGGATCGCCAGTTTGGCCCCGATCATCCGCTGATTTTTCAGGCGATGATCCGCAAGGCCGGCATTCTGAGCGAAGGGGAACAACTTGTCGCGGCCGAGGCGGATTACCGGCAGGCGATTGACCAGCTGCGCCGGCGACTTCCTCCGACACATCCACATATCGCGGATGCTTTGACCGGCTACTCGAAGTTGCTCATGAAGACGCCGCGAACCGACGAGGCGGAGAATCTGGCCCGTGAGTGCCAGTCCATCCGCGAGACATCCTTGCCCGATGGTGATTGGCGCAGGGCCAGCGCCAAGTGTCTCGTCGGTGAGGCCCTTCTCGCCCAGAAGAGATTCGAACAGGCGGAGCCTCTTTTGCTGGAAGGTCTGAAAGAACTCACCGAACACGAAGACGCGCCCGATGCCCGGGTGGAATTCGTGCGAGATGCGATTGCCTCTCTTTACGATGCATGGGGAAAGCCGGACAAGGCCGATGCTTATCGACCCAAGCGAAAAGCAACGACGATGAATGCGCCAACTGAAGACGAGCGCCGGCCCGGCAAGGCCATTGAGTGACGTGACAGGCGAGTCTCAATCCCCGCGCATGCGCCACAGTTCCACTCTGATCCGTTCGCTCGGGTGTTGGTATCGCGGATCGATCCGATCCTTCATCGCCGCATCCGGGTCCGGCAGGTACGCCTTGTCCCACTCTAATTGATATCTCGCGGTGAGTTTCTCATCGAGCCTCTGCCAATTCGCGTCATCACTGAAGCCGGCCGTCCGAATCACCAGCAATCGCTCAGGCCGACTCGACGCGAGTCGGGCAAGCGCGGATTGCGGCGTAGCCGGCACGCCAGCATCGGCCTTGTCGGGCTCGCCGGCGTGTTCTCTCCACACATCCGGCCGGATAAGCCTCGCATCGCCTCGCCGCTCGATGGCATGAAGCGCGAAGTAGTATCTCGCGGACGGGTGTGTCATCACCCA
>CAZCGF010000127.1:0-9673 GCA_964498115.1 uncultured Planctomycetaceae bacterium
GGCCGTGAAAGCGGGCATCGCATCGGCCCCGACGGAGTCGGTTGTCGGCTCGGTTGGCGCGATGTCGCCATTGATAAGACTGATGACGGAATCCGGCAGCGGGGGCAATTCCTCTTCACCCACCCGCGGTCCCTGGGCGACTTCTTCCTCGCGCATCGCCATGTCGGGGTTCACGCCGATAGCCGGCTGAACGATGGGGGGCAGGGCCCTGTCCACCTGGAGTTTTCCGGCGTTGGCCAGAGGCTGTCCGGCGGCGGCTGAAGCTGCATCCGTCCCCATCCGATCAACCATTGAAAAGGCGGGGAGCGATGAATTTCGACTCGACGGCCCCTTTTCAGAGAGGATGATGGCGAAAACAATAATGAAGGCGAGTCCGACAAGCAGCCCGATCTTCGTCTCCCTAGTCATCTAGATGCACCTCCGTGTGCTAGCGGCGACCTACGATATCAAAAAATCGGCGAGACTCAAGGGCCGGCGACGAATTTCGCGGCACGGAGCTTCGCGGAACGAGCGCGGCGGTTCGACTGACACTCGGCATTTCCCGGCGTAACCGGCTTCTTGGTCAGCAGGTGGTACGATCCGGATCGAGCGCGAGTCCGAAAGTCTTCCTTCACAAGGCGATCTTCGCCGCTGTGAAAGCTGATGATCACGATACGTCCGCCATCCGCGAGAACGGACGGCGCCGCGGCGAGGAGACGCTTCAGGGAGTCCGTTTCCCGATTGACCGCCATCCGGAGGGCCATAAAGGTCCGAGTGGCCGGATGAATCCGGTCTCTGCGGGAATCGGGATCCTGTCCGACGGCGGAGGCGACCAGACGCGCAAGGGCGACCGTGCTGTCGAGCCGACCTTGCCGACGCGCCTGACAAATCCGCTTTGAGATTCTTCGGCTGTGTCGTTCTTCGCCCTGTATGTAAAGTAGATCGGCCAGTTCACCTTCGCCGAGGCCGTTGACGAGGTCGGCGGCAGTGGTCGTCTTTCTCCTGTCCAGTCGCATGTCCAGGGGGCCGTCGCGGTCGAAGCTCAGCCCGCGCGATGGGTCTTCAATCTGATTGCTGCTGACACCGAGGTCGGCAAGGACTCCATCAACCTTGGCAAGACCCAGGTCGGCCAGTGCAATGGGGAGATCGGCAAAATTTGCCTGTACGCCGGTGAAGCGGTCTCCAAAGACAGCGAGGCGCGACCGGCTGTAGGCGAGGTTCGATTCGTCGCAATCGAGGCCGATCACCCGGAGGGCAGGATCGGACTGAAGGAGTAGTTCGGAGTGGCCGCCAAGACCGAGGGTGCAATCGACCAGGAGGGCAGGCTTGTCCGCCAGCAGGAGATCGCGGACCTCGCGCGGCAGAACGGGGACGTGAGACGGCTGGTCGCCAGGCTGTGAGCCCGGATCGAGGGGTTGGTCGTGGATGTTCTGCATTAGATGAATTGGACGGTGGGCGTCGTCAAACGGCAAGCCTGAAAGCGGCCGCCGAGGCGTCACGATTGGAGTCATAAGTGACGATCCGATAACCGTAATCGCCCGGTAGCACCCTTAGAGCTTTGCATGTGCGTACGCGGCGGCGGTAGAATTAGGGTGGTTCAGAGAGCTTCTCTCGCAATACGTCTCTTCTGAGAAAACAGAAGCCTGGCAGCGAATACGCTGAATAACGGATTCGTTCCAGGCGGAGGTTCTTTTATGAGCGGTCGTGCAATTCGTGCAATCGTCGCGGTATCGGTTTGTCTGCACATGGGGGTGGCGGGGATCGTCGCCGCACCCCCGGATGCTCCGCTTTCGCAGGAGCAACTACAGGCGAAGCTACTGGACGGGTTCGGCGAGGAACAGGGGTTCGCCCCCGGAAATCAGGGCTCGCCGATGCCGCGTGTCGCGGCCGGGCCCAATGCGTTCGGCTACATATCAATTGACAGTCTGGAAGCCGGGGGTCCGCGAACGATTGACCCGGCAACGAATCCATTTGTGGACATCTCCACAACCGGGACTCGTTTGACGTTCTTTGATGCCGACGCGCTACCTACACAGAACAGTAACGCCGACGACGGTGTGGCACTAAGTATTCCGCTTAATGCGCTGAATGGCGGCATCGGTTTCCCCTTCTTCGGGACGCCGCGGACATCGGTGAACATGAGCACCAACGGCTTCCTGCACTTCGATTTGAACGGCACCTCGGATGCCCTTGCGAACAATTGCCCGATTCAGAATGCCACGGAACCGAACAACATCATCGCGGCCTATTGGGACGACCTCGTGCTCCGAAATCCGCCGTCAACTTTAGCGGGCGGGTACTTCCAGGTGTTCAGCCCCTGTCCCTACTCTGACGGCGGCACGGGCGACTGCGTGGTGTTCCAATGGGACAATGCGGATCACTTCGGCGGCGGCATCGATAGCTTTGACATTCAGGCCGTGCTCTATGACAGCGGCAATATTCTGATGCTCTACCCGGAAGGCGTCGGCGCGACGCCGACGAATCCGCCGTTCAATCCGGAGCATGGGAGCGGCTCGACGACGGGCGTTGAAAATGCCACGGGCACAGACGGACTGACGCATGTCTGCGATACGAACAACTCGATTCCCGCGAACTTGGCGATCCTGTTCACCTATCCTGCGCCGCGTGTGGAATTCAGCAAGACCGTGGGCATCTGCGAGGCTGATCCGGCGGGACCGGGAACAGATCTGACCTGCATTGACATCTGCAAGCCGGATAAGACGCTGATTGTCGCACCGGGTACGGCGGTGAAGTACTGCTACAAACTACAAAACACGGGGACCACCAATATTTCCGGCGTTCTGCTCAACGACAACGTCCTGGGAATCATCAACGACCCGGTGATCCCCGCTGTCGTCGCGCCGACGGATGGATTTGAAGTGTTCCGCAAGCAGACGATCACGGCGGACGTCGTCAACACTGTGACGCTGACGTTTACGTCCGTCGTGGGGCGGGCCGTCACGCAGATGGATACCGCGACCGTCTTGATTGACACGGACGGTGACGGGATTCCGGACCGGGATGACAACTGCGACACAGTTCCAAATGCAGATCAGGCGGATGGTGACGGAGACGGCGTGGGCGACCTGTGTGACGGCTGCGCCTTGGACGCGGCGAAAACGACGCCGGGAGCGTGTGGATGCGGCTTCGCGGATACCGACGCGAACGGGAACGGCGTGGCGGATTGTCTCGATCCTCCTCCGCCTCCTCCGCAGGCAACGCCGGGCTGTTGCGCACCGGGGGTCGGGCCGGGTATAGGTTTGGTCGTTCCGCTTTGCCTTTTGTGCTGGAAGAACCGACAGCGAAGAAAACCCATCGAACGATCGCGCGAGAATCAACCGTAGGTCAGTGTCACGTGAAACCCACTCGCTTCGATGATCGGGGCGAAATGACTCGATCAAGCTTGCGCACAACGGGCGAGGGGAAACTGCGCGGGGATTTTGTATCCGCTATGCTAAGATAAGCCAGCTAAGATCGTATCGCGCAGGATAACTCCCTACAATCTATTGTCAGACACAGGGCTTCAGGCGGAATGCCATGTCTACGTCACTTCGGCGTATCGGCGTCCGGTTGAGAGTAGTTGGTCCTTCCCTATCCACATCTGGATACTTCGGCGTAAAGAACCCGGCTCGAGGGCTGCACGGAGATTCACTGCCATACGGGAGCATCGCATGAAAACTGAATCAATCATTATCGACGGCGACATCAAACGCCATCGGACCTCGCGGCGTTTTATTTTCTTGACGGGCATTGCAGGAATCCTGCCCATGTTGATGGGCCCGGATTGCGACGAGCTGGAACCGAACAACGACTTGGCGACGGCGAATCTGCTGCGGATGGGCGAGTACGGACGGGGAGCTGTGAGCCCGGTCGCCGACGTCGATGTCTGGCAGACCCAATCGCTTACGGAATTCGACCTGATCTACGCCTACGTCGATCCTCAAGGTTCGACGACGAGCCTCGATACGTTTCTTGAAGTATTCGCCCCGGATGGAGCAACATTGGTTCGATCGGATGATGATTCCGGTCCACCGCCCGTCACGCTGTCATCGGTCGTTGCAGGAGAGAGCATTCCTGCGGGACAGGCCGGGCCCGTGTTCTTCCGCGTCACCGAAAGCGGGAATGACGCCACGATATCGGAGTCCCGGCTGTATCACGCTGTCGTCAATCGCTCGAACGGCGTGATCGAAACGGAGCCCAATAATTCGGCGCTGACTGCCGACATGCTGACCGGCGATCTGATGAGCGGCGCCGTGGGAATGGGTAGCGGTGACCTCGACTTTTATCGATTTACGGTGCTTACGGGGAACGCGCGCGTCGTGGTCATCATGGATGACAATCCGACCGACGCCGGGGCCTTCACGGACACCGACTTACACATTGTTGATCAGGACGGAACCACGTTTCTCGCCGTCGGTGACAACAGCGGCGGGAACCACGCGAATGCAGCCGGATCGGTGACGGTTGCAGCGCCCGGCGTCTATTTCATTCGTGTAGGCAACGGCGGCGCGACCAGCGGTGCATTTTATGAATTCGTGCTACTGGTAAACGGTGTGCTGTATCGCGATTCGGACGGGGACGGTTTTCCAGACACCGACGACAACTGCCCGGCACTCCTTAATCCCGTTCAGCAGGACACCGATGCCGACGGCGTGGGCGATGGTTGCGACACATGTTTCTCTGATCTGGCCAAGCAGGTACCCGGCGTGTGCGGTTGTGGTCAGCCGGATGTCGATGTGAATGGTGACGGCATCATCGACTGCGGACTTGCGGATCCGGCGAGGGCGCTCCTGGCCGGAGTAGGCCTGATGCTCGTACCTGATGTGGACAACAATCGTGTGATGGCATTTGACCCATTTGACGGGGATCTGGTCGATCCGAATTTCATCCCCACCGACAATGTCAACTTGGCGACACCGATCGCGGCCATCCTCGGGCCGGATCGCAGCAGCATTCTTGTTAGTGATCAGGGCATGAACCTCGTTCAGCGGTACGACTTGGACGGGAATTACCTTGGAGTCTTTGCGCCCGCTGGCGGCGTGAATCCGGTTGTGTTGCAACAGCCGGGAGGCATTACCTACCGCCCCAATGGAAATCTCCTCGTGTGCGTACAGGCAGGGGCGAACGCCGACGCAGTGGCCGAGTTTAACCCGGCTGGAAACTACGTCGGGAACTTTATTGCCAACGGCGCGGGCGGACTATCAACTCCGACGGATATTGTCGTGCTGGCGAATGGGAACGCTCTCGTCGCGTCGGCTGGTAGCTCGCGGATCCTTGAGTACGACGCGGCCGGGACGTTCGTAGGAGATTTTGCCGTTGTTGATTCAAACGTATCGCAGGTTAGCCAGACCCTGGGAGGGCGATTCATCGTCGGAGGCGGCGAATTTTCAATGCGCGGCATTCTCGAATTCGACGCGACGGGGGTACTGGCCAACCGACGCTCGCCTGCGCGACTGAACGGCTTTGTCGGCGTGGCGGAATTGATAGGTGGCGGCAGACTGTTTACGGCAACGACGCGAATCGTCACTGGTGGGGCGGATGGGCGGGTTGTGGGAGGCGCATTCGTGAACACGGGATCAGGAGGTGATTTCACTGCTCGTTTCGTCGGTGCTTCTTTGCGGGACGTTGAATTCGCGAAAATCGACACGGACG
This sequence comes from uncultured Planctomycetaceae bacterium, assembly GCA_964498115.1. GTDB lineage: Bacteria > Planctomycetota > Phycisphaerae > UBA1845 > UTPLA1 > UTPLA1. Next base: position 5,632 of record CAZCGF010000127.1, read on the forward strand.
GCGATGGCGTCGGTGACGCCGTGGATGGCTGCCCGAATGACGCGAACAAGACCGTACCCGGCCAGTGCGGCTGCGGGAATGCCGATTCGGACAGCGACGGCGATGGCACGGCGGACTGTACGGACGGGTGCCCAGCGGATGCGCTGAAGGTGGCTGTGGGAGCGTGCGGATGTGGGGTGTCGGACACGGACGCGAATGGGAACGGTGTGCCGGATTGCCTTGATGTGCCACTGCCGCCGCCTTTCGTGGCGCCGGGCTGCTGTGCGCCTGGGACAAGTTCGCCTCTCGGCGTTCTCCTGCTGTACTCTTTGATGGGTCATAGGGGCCGAAAACGAAGAAAACGGGGTTGATTGACGTTCGCGCCGACTGACCTGCGCATGAGTATTCATCCAACAGTTTCGTTCCTCGCGACCGGGCGATAAGGCTCGTCCCTGAGCCGTCGAGTCGGCGGTCACTGTTTGGACATGAATACACGCCTACGAGGTGAATCATGCGCGGCGATAGGTTTCTTGTATTAGTAATGGGCCTACTCGGGATGCTGACCGGCTCCGTCCATGCGGGGGCGCCGGTCCGAACGGCTGTGGTGACGGGTCAGCAGGCGCCGGACACCGATCCGGGGGTCGTCTTCAATAGCATCCAGGATCCCGTGATTAACGCTCAAGGCCGCGTCGCGTTTGACGGGCGGCTGATGGGACCCGGCGTCACGCTTGAAAATGGCGGCGGAATCTGGGCCGAGCGGTCGGGCGGGCTGATGCTTCACTTGCGATGGGGAGATCAGGCGCCGGGCACGAATCCGGGCGTTTCATACTGGGCTTCGGGTCTCCCTGTGCAGAACTCAAACGGTCGGATTTCAGTTTACAGCAATCTGCTGGGGCCGGGCGTAGATACCGTAACTAATTCAAACAACGTCTGTCTTTTCACCGATGGATCAGGCGTTTCTTCATTGCTCGCGCGTCGAGGAACTCCCGCGCCCGGCACGAGCATGGGCGTGACGTTCAGTCTGTTTGGAAGCCCCCTGTTGAACGATGCCGGACACAGTGCGTTCTATTGCGCGCTTTCCGGTACGGGCATTAATTCCACGAATGATGACTGTGTTTTCTCTGATGCGACCGGCCAACTCGGGCTGGTGGCGCGCGACGGTGACGCGGCGCCCGGGACAGAGATGGATACGGTATTTCGCGGCATCTTCCTGCCGACCATGAACAACCTCGGACAAGTCGCCTTTCACGCAAATCTGTTTGGGCCGATGGTCACCGGGTTCAACGGTCGCGGAATTTGGATGGGAGGCCTCGGATCGCTGAATCTAGCCGTGCGCGCCGGTGACGCGGCCCCGGGGATCATTCCGGCGGCGAACTTCATTACGTTCTTTCACCCCGACATCAACAATGCGGGAAACATCTCGTTCGCCGCGACGCTCGCCTCGGGAGGGACCATTGACGCCACGAATGATACGGGCGTCTGGGTGATGGGCGGGGGAGCTTCCCGACTCGTGGCATTGGAAAGGGATCAGGCGCCGGGAACGCCGATGGGTGTCCAGTTTGGGGATTTTGTCAGTCCAGGGAATGTGAGGCCCGGATTGAACGGATCGGGACGAGTCGCCTTTGTCGCGCCGCTCACCGGCGCAGGCGTGGACATGACCAACGACACCGGACTGTGGTCGGATGCCGGCGGCGTGCTTGAACTCATTGCGCGCAAGGGATCACAGGCTCCCGGGCTGCCGCCGGATACGAACTTCGATGCAATCACGTTCGGCGGGATCAACAACAAGGGTTGGGTCCTGTTTCATGCCATGCTTGTCGGCTCCGCGGTCACGCCCAACGTCAATGACCAGAGCCTTTGGATTCACGTTCCCGGCGAGGGGCTGGGGCTGGTCTCACAGAGCAGCGAATCAATTGAGGTCGCGCCGGGGGACATCCGGATGGTGCAGGCGCTGGGAATCAGCTTTGGTGCAAGGGGGTCGGAGGACGGAAATCGGGAAAACCTTAACGACGCCGGACAAGTGGGCTTCATTGCAAATTTCACGGACGGCTCGTCCGCGATACTTGTGATGATCGGCCCTGACGAGGATGACGATGGCTTCAACGACGAACTCGACAATTGCCCCCAGACCGCAAACTCGGACCAGGCCGACACCGATGGAGACGGTCTGGGTGACGCGTGCGACGAATGTCCGACGGACGCCAACAAGACCACTGCGGGAATCTGCGGTTGCGGGGTTGCCGACGCGGACAGCGACGGGGATGGGACGCCTGATTGCAATGATGGATGTCCTGCCGATGCCGCAAAGGTGGCACCCGGCGCGTGTGGATGCGGCATCGCGGATACCGACAGCGATGGCGACTCGGTGCCGGATTGCCTGGACGTGGCGCCCGGAACGAATGATCTGGCGGACAACAATGGCAACGGCATTCCCGATATCCTGGAAATGCCGGGTGGCCCGCAATCAACGCCGGGATGCTGCGCGCCCGGTGTCGGCCCCGTCGTGGGGCTGATGGTGCCGCTGTGCCTGATGGGTTGGAAAGGGCGACGTGTCGCACGCCGGCGGCTCGCCCGGGGAGGCTGATGTCGCTAGAATGCTCCACTGGAATTGATCTGTCGCCAATTGAAGCCTGATGAACATGAATTCGCAGGTCAGGCAGCGACCCGGATCAGGTTGGAGCAAGCGCCATCTTTGTATTTATTCCCATCCGGACTGACACGCCGCTGCGTCGGGCTCCGCAGGTCAATTTCGGGCTGATCATCGCAAACGTCCTGGTTTACGTCGTCCTGGATTTGCTCGGCTCGTCGCCCGGAGCATCGGCGCTCGCTGACTGGAAGCGGCGGGGCGTTCTGGATCCGCAGAATCTCTCCGTGTTTCAATTCTTCACTTATCAGTTTCTCCATGGCGATTTTCTGCACCTGCTGGGCAACATGCTGTTTCTCTGGGTGTTCGGCAACAGCGTGAATGGCAAAATGGGGAGCATTCCCTATCTCTTCTTCTATCTGGCCTGCGGCGTGTTCGCCGGACTGGGTTTCGCGCTGTTTGATACAGACCCCTGCCTGGGGGCGAGCGGGTCCATCGCCGGCGTGACGACGGCCTTCCTGGTCCTGTTTCCCCGCAGTCACATTACCGTGGTCTATTGGCTTGTGTGGTTCATCGGGACGGCACAGATTCAGGCGATGCTCTTGATCGTGGTGAAGATCATCCTGTGGGACAACATCGTGTCGCCGAGGCTGTCGGGCGGACACGACTACGTCTCTGTTGCCTACTCGGCGCATGTCGCCGGATACTTCTTCGGTTTCGTGTGGTGTTCGTTCATGCTTCTTATTCGCGCTCTGCCGCGCGATCAATACGACATCATCGCCCTGGCCAAGCGGTATCACCAGCGGCACCAGTATCGTGTCATGATGGCCGATCCCAACAAGAAGGCAGAGGCGATTTATGGTCGCATGGCGCGGCCCATCTCTTCGGACGGAGCGCCGGAGATGGAGATCAAGCTGACGCCGGAGCAGGAAACGCTGATGCGGCGGCGATCGGAGATCGGCGAGCTTCTCGACGCGCATGATTACGAAAAGGCGGCGGAGGGGTATCTGTCGCTGATCGAGAAGTATCCGGATCAGTGCCTTCCGCGGCGACAGATGATGGACGTCGCGAACCAGTTGATGCAATTGGGTCGCTATCCGATGGCGGCGGCGGCATACGAGAATTACCTGAAGCACTATCCAACGGATGCGGAAGTCGAGCAGGTCAAACTCGTGCTGGGAATCCTCTACGCCAAGTATCTGGAGCAGTATGAGGCCGCACAGAATTACCTTCGTGAGAGCCTCACACGTCTGACCAACGAGGACCAGATTCACCAGGCGACGCATTGGCTGGAAGAGGCCACGGTGGCCCTGGGGCGAGGTCCGGCAACGGCTTAGTGCTGCGGGGAGAGGGGGCGTGTGACGTATCTCCTCTTTAGGAGCGATGATGGACGAGCGAGCACGAGCCACCGGAATCCATGCGGCAATCGGAGCGCTGCTCATGCTCGGCTATGGCTGGGGCATGGGCGGATTCAGCGCG
>CAZCGF010000127.1:9773-12240 GCA_964498115.1 uncultured Planctomycetaceae bacterium
TGATCCTTATCTTCGGCGGGCTCTTCGTTTCAGGCGCGCGGCGTTCATTGTCGGAGTACCGATCGGTCCAGCCGATCGCCGCGCCGCCTGTGGCGCGGGCCGGCAGCGTTGAGTCGCAGCCGCCCCATCCCGCGAGTATTCGGCCGCCGAGTTTGTCGGGGGCGGATGCCGAACCGCCGCCGGACGGGTACCTGGCTGCGCTGTCGAAGGAAAATGATGAGCCGCCGACCGCATCGTTTGAGTAAGCAATCGTACCTTGCCATTGCCGTGTGTTAATTAAGAGGCCGGTGATGGAAAACTCGAACAGCGACCTCATCTGAATTGGTAAGAGCTCAGTCCACGTGACGGACCGAGCGGAGTTAACATCTTGGGACTCAAACAAATGGGTGACGAGTGGCTTGCGAGGTACAGCAGGCAAATCCTCTTCGCGGGGTTTGGCGAGGCAGGCCAGCGACGTCTCGCGGAGCGCCGGGTCGCGCTGATTGGCTGCGGGGCGCTCGGCACCGTCATCGCGGACACATTGGTTAGGGCAGGCATTGGCTTCCTGCGGATCGTCGATCGGGACTACGTGGAGCTGAACAATCTTCAGCGCCAGGTCTTGTTTGATGAGCGGGACGTCGCCGAGGGAATGCCCAAAGCGGTCGCAGCGGCGGAGAAGTTATCGCGCATCAACTCTGGTGTAACCGTCGAGCCGATCGTCGCGGACGTTCACGCCGCAAACATCGAAGACTATTGCGCCAAGTCAGACTTGATTCTCGACGGCACTGACAATTTCGAGACGCGCTTCCTCATCAATGATGTGGCGATCAAGACCGGCACGCCGTGGGTCTATGGTGCGTGCGTCGGCGCAACCGGGATGGTGATGCCGATCGTGCCGCATGAGACGCCGTGCCTGAGGTGCATCTGGGGTGAACCGCCGCCGCCGGGGATGAACCCGACATGTGACACGGCGGGAGTCTTGGCGCCCATCGTTCACCTCGTGGCTGCACTTCAGTGCATCGAGGCGTTAAAGATTCTGACGGGTCAAATAAACCTGCTGAATCGGCGGTTGGTGCAGATCGACGCTTGGACCGGGCAGTTTAATGACTTCGAAATGGCGGGAGCGCATGAGACAAACGCTTGTGTCTGCTGCCGGGAGGGTCGATACGAGTATCTGACAAAGCGCGGCTCTGGCCGTACGGCGACGCTCTGCGGCCGATCGGCGGTGCAAGTGTCATCAGGCTCGGCATCAGAAGTCGACTTACCGGGCGTTGCGGCGAGAATTGCGCAGGTGGCCAAGGGGCCGCCCCAATTGAACCGATATTTACTTCGATTCGAAGTTGATGAGTACCAGATTACCCTCTTTCGAGACGGCCGCGCAATCATCAAGGGCACGACCGAACCGGATGAGGCCCGATCGATTTACTCGCGGTACGTGGGCAGCTAAGAACAGAAAGCGATGTGAAGATTTGAGACGCCGAATTCCAAAACTGTTGGCATCGACTGTTGTAGCGTCGGCATTCCTTCTCTCGCCGGGGTGCGTGGAGTTTTCGCACTTTGGTCAGATCAACAATCGAGAGACTTCCGCCTCCGTCAATGGAGTAACGATCGAGCAGCAGCAGGACGGCGGCGACTGGAAAGTCATCGGCCGAACCGACGGCAAGGGGGCATGGAACATCTTCAAGGCCAAGATTCAGCCCGGAAAGCGCGTCCGCCTTAGCAAGCCCGGCTACGAGACGATGGTGATGGAGGAGAGCGACTTTCTCTCGCAGAATGTCATCATGCTGACACCCTCCAACGTGTCGACCTTTGGCGGGGAATACATGCGGTAGTCATTGGTGGACGAACGAGCCGAGCCGCGGGCGGCGGACGCGCAGGATCAGAATATTGGCGCAGGACTGGCAGGGCATCGTGACGGCAGGCTTCCTCTTGATCGGGGGGTTTGTATTCCTGCGCCTGCTCTCCGATGCAAGGGCTCATGAAGTGACCCGGCGTGAGGCCGAGTTTGAGACGGAGCGGCGAAAGGCGGCCAAGGCGGAGAGGGAGCGGATTCGCAGGGAATCACAAGTCGTGACGGCAGTCCCTGCGGCTACTACCAAGGAATGAGAAATCCGCCGCAACCTTCTAGGAGAGCGGCGTTTAGTGTAATCCTCGATTGACAGACACGTGGCGGCAAGCTAGAGTGAATTGAGCCCATCAGCCGGGGCGGCCCCTGCTCGCCGGGTCGGCTTGCCGCCGTTTTTTTTGTTTCGGGGAGCTACATGTCTGACGCGCCGCAACGATTCGAAAATATTCGACGGTCCTCAATGCTCGCGGGTGTACTCGGAGTGTCGGGCGTTGTGGGATTGATCATCACCGCGTCGTACCTGGTGCTCGGAGACACGGTCGACCGACACTACCTGATGATTTTGATCGGTATCGGTGTCGGGTCCATTGGTCTGTTCATGGGGGCGGTTTACCTCTTCCTGCGCGGGCTGACGGACTTGGC
>CAZCGF010000128.1:0-4591 GCA_964498115.1 uncultured Planctomycetaceae bacterium
TCCTCGATCTCCGCGTACTCGTTCGCAGTCAGAATCGCAAAGGGAATGTTGCCCTGCTCGAGTTGCATCCCGATCGCCATGCCGCTGGGCTGGGCCGAGAAGAGAACCGGGCTGTTGAAGCGCTTCTCCAAAGCCATATGCATCGCCCGGTATTCAGCCGGAACACCAAATATGTCGAGCTTCGTCGATGCAATCTGGACGGCATTCTGTTTCTGACAGCCGATGCACGCGGCGCCCATCACAAGAAACGGCAGCAAGCGAATTCGCTTCGACATGCAAAAATCCTCCTGGCGTTGTCATCTGCCCCGTCACTCTCGGGCAGTAAAAAGTCGGTGATGAGTATAAGCAATCCCCGACCGATCGCTCAAGCAAGAGGAGTTGTGCGGGAAAGTGGGGGAGGGGTCAGTTGGCGGTGGACTCCATCGTCAGACTGGTGCACAGCGCCATGAGGTCAGCCTGCTCCGCTCGAACGGGCAGGTCCGGCCACTTCGAGATGACGCGAACATCCAAGGCCACGCGGAGTCCGGTCGTTGCGCCGGCTGCCGGCTCAAACGAAACGATGTCTCCACCGTCAGGCAGGGGGCCTTCGGAATCCAGCTCAAAGCTGTAGGCGCGGTCGCCGTCAGTGACAATTGTGCCGGAGGATGTGGTGGGGCGAAAAGTCAGAACGTATCCCTGCATGGCAGGCCTCTCCGAAGGGAGTGATGTGATCCCACGGAGTCCGTCCCGGTCGTGGGCAGGCGCCGCCGCCGCCCGCGCATCCATGCAGAATACCGATCCAAGGGCGGAGCATACCCCGGCCGGATGTCGTTTGCACGAAAAAAATAGGGATCGGTAAGTTGGATGCCCCGTTGATCTTGGAAGCCGCGGCCGCCAAATCACTAAGAATCAGGGCTGCGGGTTATGCACGGCCACGTTGTCCACGCTCGTTACGGTCCAGACCACCTGGTTTCGGGCGTCGTTCAGTGAGTCGGCGGACCGATCGAGGACCAGGACGACGATCGTGGCGCCGATCGGATACTGAAACGCCTGCGTGATCCCGTCGTTGATCGTCTTGTCGAGACGCCACTCCGGGGCAGTGCCCAGTTGGCTATTGCATACGGTGCCCTGGATATGCAGGGCGTCCGCGGCCTTGCCGATCGGGAGATTGTTCACGCTGGAATAGACGAAGCCGCGCTGCGTGCAAAGGTCGCTGCCGGAACACACGAAGTTTGAAGTCGCGTTTCCGAAGACGATAAGCTCCGGCAATGGAATGTTCGCCTGGCCGTTATCGCGCCGGCTGAGCTGGACTGATACCGGAGTTCCGCCGCCGGTTCCGCCGACAAGCGGGTTCAGGAACAGCTCGGGCAGTTGATCGACGCCGAAGTTCAATCTCAGTATCCGGTTGCCGCTATTGAGCGTAACCGTGTCGCAGCCGATTGTCAGACTTGATGCCGAGCCCGGTGCGAAGGCGTCAGTATAGCCGGCGTTGAGATACTCCTGCACCTGCTCGTCACACACAAAGCCGCCGGTTCCCGCGGATACCACAAAGTTCATGGCGAATCGAACGCGCTGCTGCGCCTGATTCTGCAGTGAAACGTTGATGAACCGGCTCGCAGCCCCGGTCAGATCGCAGACCGATCCCAGAACCGTCGTGTCCACGGGTGGTTCGCCGCCGCCGCCGCCGGCCGGAGGGCCTAATCTGGAAGGCGTAAAGTTGCTGGCGAACTGAGCAGCCAGATACGGGCTACCGCCGCAACCAAACTGCGGAACGCAGACACACGCAGCAAGCGCCATCAAAGCGCCGGCACCCGCAGCACGTTTAATCCGGGCAATCATCTTATCGCCTCCTGAAGGCTTGAGTCTGGCAACCCATCCGCGAGGGCATGTAGCGGAACCGTTGGTGTCCCGCTCCTTATCGCCAAGGAACCATTGGTGCGTCCGCCGTATGTAAGCGGACAAACCGGGCAGGGTTAGAGCCGCCGAAGTTCCCCACCTGAGGCAACCCCCTCGACCGACTCTTTGAATGATTGTACCTCTACCGGGGGGGCGAAGCAACGCCCGACCACCTCCGGATGCTCCCATATTTTTAGCCGGCGAACCGGGTTCGTCGGGCAGGGTCCGACTTGTCTGGGTTTCCGGCTTTCGCCTATGGCGCCGGCGGCGAAAACTTGCAGGCCAGAGGCTCCCGCCGTCCGAGTCCATGTCCGATACGGACCCCGGTGACCGCAACCAGCGTCCCGAAACCGCACCGAAGGACGCCGATAGCCTGAGTCCGCAAGTCGCTCCTCAGTAACAACCCTCTCGAACGGCGACCGATAAGCTAACTCTTCATGGTGACGGACTTTTCGTCATCCTTGTCGCCGCCTTTGTCATCGGGCTTGTCCTGTGAGTCCTGATTCAGAACAGTAACCGGGGCGATCTTCTCGAGGTCTTCCTTGATCTTCGCCGCCTCTCCGACCACCACGATGATCAGATGGTTCAGATCGACCTGCTCATTGGCGGCCTTCAGGACGTCATCGGTTGTCGTCTTCTGCACCGCCGAGAGGTACTGCTGATAGAAATCGTCGGCCAGGCCTTCATTCTCGATCATCCACAAGTCGCTCGCCACGGCCTGCGGCGTCTCTCGGTCGCCCGGAAACGAGCCGACGATGTACGTCTTCGTATCCGCCAGTTCCTGAGCCTCCGGCTTTTCGGTTCGCATCCGCTTCACCACGTCGAGAAGCGTCTGGACCGTCTCGCCCGTCGTCGGCGTCTTCGTAAACGTACTCATATTGAACGCGCCGGCGAAACGCTGCGGACTGATCGAGCCGCGCGCACCATAGGTCAGTCCCTTGTCCACGCGAATCGCCTTGTTCAGCCGGCTGTTGAACCCGCCGCCGAGAATCGTCGCCATCACCCTTGCCGTCGGATAGGCATCGTCGATCCGTCGCAGACCGATATGGCCGACGCGAATCTGGCTTTGCACTGAACCCGGCCGATCGTAGATGTAAATATGCGTGTCGCGCTTCGCCGGAATCGCCGCGAGCCGCGGAGGCGAGAATTCGCTGTCGACATTCCAGGAGCCAAAGTGCTTGACCGCCAGCTCAAACGCCGAAGACGGCGTGATATCGCCCGCGATGTAAAGCACCGCGTTCTCCGGGCGCAGATTCTCGCTCCACCATGCCTGAAGATCCTCAATGGTCAGCTTGTCCACGTCGTCCATTTCGCCGGTCACTGTCCGGCTGTACGGGTGGTCGCCGTAGAGCAAACGCCGATACTCCCGGTCGGCCAGGTATTCCGGCGTCTTGGTCGAGATCATCAGGCCGACCTTCATCTGCTTGGTCATGATGTCGAATTCGTCCTTCGGAAAGGTCGGATTCTCAATGACGTCGCGCATCAGCTCCGATGCCAGGTCCAGCGTCGGCAGCAGCGAAGACGCCCTCACCTGCGAATCGTCCATGCTCGCCGATCCGTTCAGGCTGATCGCGTTGGACTCCAGCAGGTCCGCCAGCTTCTTCGAGTCGCGCGACTTCGTCCCCTTGGTCAGCATGCTCATCGCCGCGTTCGCCACGCCGGGCTTCGCCTCCGACCACGCCCCGCTCTTGATGCCCAGCGTCAGCGAAACCGACGGCACTTCATGATTGCTCACCACCACTACGCGAAGGCCGTTCGACAACGCCTTATCGGTGTGTGACATGTCCGGCAGCGCATCCATCGCCTTCGCGGCGGGCGGCTCCGTCGGAAAACCCTCCGGACGCTTGGCCTTTGCTTTCGGTCCGGTCCGCTGTGCCGTTCGATTCGTGCCGTCATCTTCTACCGGCGGCTTGTTGTCCGGATCGTCCTTGGCGTCTTTGCCCTTGCCGAACAGCGAGCCGATCATTCCGCTCGCGCTGGGCTCAATGGAGATGTTGATGGCCGCGTCCTTGCTCAGGTATCGCGTCGCGACGCGCTTCACGTCGTCGAGTGTCACCGCGTCGATTTCTTCCAGCCGCCGATTGATTCGCTCTGCGTCTCCGTACAGCACCGCATATTGACCGAGCAATCCCGCCTTGCTGGCGACTGTCATCGCCCCCATGACTTCCTGGCGGCGCTGCTGGTTCTTCATCTTCTCCAGTTCCGCCTCGGTGATGCCGTTCTCACGGACGTCTTTGATGTGCGACTTGATCGCCTTCATCAGTTTGCTCTTGTTGCCGAACGGCAGCAGCACACCGCCGGCCCCCGCGATGCCGCTTCCCTCAAACGCAAACGCACCGCCGATGGCCACCTGGGCGATCTTCTTGTCCTTCACGATGTCCACGTAAAGTCGGCTCGACTCCCCGCCGCCCAGCGCGCCCATGAGGATCTCCAGCGGGAGCTGATCGGGATGGCTCTCCGGCACCGTGTGATACACCACGCCCAGAACCGGAAGCGGTCCCTTGTCTTCCGGCAGCTTGATGGTCCGGCTCTTTTTCGGTTGCTCGATTTCGCAGTTCGGTCGCCCCGGCTGCGGACAGGGCGGGATCCACTCAAAATACTTCCTCGCCAGCTCCTGCACCTCGGAATGCTTCACGTCGCCTACCACGACCAGTGTCGCGTTGTTCGGCGCGTAATACTTGTCCCAGAACGCCGACACTTCCTCCACCTTCGCCTG
>CAZCGF010000128.1:4691-12237 GCA_964498115.1 uncultured Planctomycetaceae bacterium
TAGGCGTTGCAGTCTCCTCCCACCCGTCGAATGTTGTCGAAGTGGGCCGTCTCGCTCAGACGATCCGTCCCACGAAACATCATGTGCTCGAACATATGCGCGAAGCCCTGCCGGCCCGGCTCCTCGTTCTTCGAACCGACGTGGTACCAGACCTGCACCGCGGCGATCGGGCACGAATGATCTTCTAGTGTGATGACCCCCATGCCGTTCTTGAGCTCGATCCGCTCAAACGGATAACGCCGATCGGCGGCCAGGACGCCTGTTGAACAGAAGAGAACTAAAACGACGGATAAGACATTGCGCTTCATGGTACCTGCTTCGCCTTTGTGGGCGGGTCTTGGGGGTGGATGGCCCGGTTTGGGCGCAGTGACGAGTTCCTGCGAAAGCCAGGAATGGGATGCTCGCCCGGCCACAACCACCCTCGATTGATACGGCCGAGATCAACAGAAAAACGGCGATAAAACCGTTTTCTCACGATCAGTATCGAGGATGTACAGAATTGCTGCAAATTGGGGGCAGGGGGGGCGACTAAATGTCCTGCAATGGCGGCGTCAACCTGCGACATTTCATCGTGTACGCCTCGCATGCCTTAGCTTCAGCCGCCGAAGTCCCGCTCGGCGGCAAGTCTCCCACAGAGCACTAAAGGAGTCCTGAGATGAACCGCAAACTGAGCCGGAAAGTCCGCGCGCCGAGTGCACGGTCATTGACCCTGATCGCCATCGTCCTGACGAGTTGGGCCGCCGCGCCGGCCCGGGGCGCACAAGTCAATGAGGTCGAGCCGAATGAGCTCCTGGACAACGCTTCCCTCCTGCGAAATCGAGAGTTCGTCGCCGCGACGATCAACCCGGATGGAGACATAGATGTCTTTCGCGTTCCCCATTGCCAGGCCGGCGATCTCGTTTTTGCGTGGGTGGACTCGCGGCTCTCGCCGGCAGTCAGCGGCGATCAGCCGAATTCATTCCTGACCGTCGCCGACGACCGCGGATTCGTGATTGGCGCTGACGATGATGACGGGCCGCGAAAGAGCTCCGTGGTCGCGGGCGCGGCAACGTCGATACCGGGCGATGTCTTCTTTCGCGTGCTGGAAGTGGCGAGCGGGCCCCACCTGCTTGTTGACTATGAAATCCACCACGCCGTCGTCAGTCCCGACGACGTGAGCATCGAGGTCGAGCCGAACGATGAGGTCGCCGATGCCAACTTCATCACCTCAAATATCACCACCGGGTCTGTGTCGCGCGCCCAGGTCGATTCGTTTCGTCTTGACGTGCGATCCGGCGAGCGCGTGGCCGTCATTCTCGATGCCGACCCTGAGCGAAACGGCCTTCCAACTCCGCTCATTCTCGACATCGCAGCGGCCGACGGCTCGATCATCACGCGCGGTGATGTGTTGGCGACGCCCAATTTCCTTGACAACGACGCGCAGGCCGCCGGCACCATCGTGGCGCCGGTCGACGGCCCGCTGTTCATCCGCGTCAGGGGTCTGTCGGACGACTTTGACTTCACCTATCGATTCGTCGTTCTCGTCAATGATCGCGTCTTCCGCGATGCCGATGCCGACGGTCTCGAGGACATTCGCGACAACTGCCCATTCCTCGCCGGCGCCGCGCAGACCGATTCCGACGGAGACAGGGTAGGCGACGCCTGTGATCTGTGCCCGAACAGCCCCCTCAAAACCGAGCCGGGCGAATGTGGTTGTGACGCACCCGATGCGGATGTAGACAACGACGGAGTCATCGACTGCGGTCTGGCCGACCCGGCGGCGGCGCTGATGGAGTCCACCGGAATCCTGATTGCTCCAAGCGACCTGAGCGGAACGATTTCCGCCTATGACGCCAGAGACGGTCGTCTCGTTGATCGTGAATTCATCACTGCGAGTGTGTCGGGCGGCACACCCGATTCGATCGCGTTCGATCCTGCACGACGCCGGATTCTCCTCCTGAGGGGTGGCAATCGCATCGTCGCCGTCTCGCTGGATACCTTCGAGCGAACGAACTTTGCACCAAGCCTGGGAAATGAAAGAACTTTCTTCGACGGCGCCAGGGATATTGAAGTCCTTCCTGATGGGCGCGTCCTGGTCACAAGCAGCCGCGGTCCAAACGCAGCCGCCGTCGCCGAGTTCGACGCCGACGGCTTCTTCATTCGCAACCGCATCAGTAACGGCACGGGTGGTCTGACTAGTCCGACGAGTCTCTTGATTCGTGGCTCCGATCTGCTCATTGCCGACGATGCACTCGACGTCGTTTTGCGCTACGACCTCGCAACCGGCGGCTTCCTCGGAACATTCTGCAATGCCCGCAACGCCCCGCTCGGCCTGGCAAACACGGCAGGCGGAAACGTCCTCGTGGCGTGTAATTTTGGTGCACAGCGAGGCGTGACGGAGTTCTCACCGACCGGCGCCCCGGTTGGAATCACCACGCCTGCGGAGTTGACATTCTTCCGTGCCGTCTTCGAACTGCTCAACGGCAATATCCTTGTCTCAGCCGGTCGGGGCATCTCCGAAATCAGCCGCGACGGACGGATCATCGCCGACCGAGACCGCCGGTTCCTCGCGGGGTCGATCACACTGATACTCGTCGATCGAGACGGCGACGGCATCGGCGACGGAATCGACAATTGCCCGGACATTCCGAACGCGGACCAGGCCGACTCAGACGCCGACGGCATCGGCGACGCGTGTGACAACGCACCGCAGGCGCCCAATAACGATCAGGCCGACGCCGATCAGGATGGCATCCCCGACGTAATCGACGCAACGCCCAACGGCGACGGTGCGCCGAGACTTGTCGGCTCACCGACCTGCGGCACCTGCGGCCCCGGTCTCCTGCCCGCCGCTGTGGTCTCTTGCATGGGAATCGCCCGCCGCACAAGAGCCCGAGGTCATCGTGCCTGTTCGCGTACTCTGGTCTGATAGAATCAGGCAAGGAAAAGGGACGCTTCCCTCGTGAATCGCTGGTTCACGAGGGAGCGTCCCATGTTTTCTTACGAGCTTCTAAATGACGAATGAGCGAAGCCGGTACTTATTAACCTTCGCTGCTGCCGCCGCCCGAAGTCGGTCGCGGTCGAAGCCGCTGGGTCCAGATCTTGCCGCGCACTTCCTTGAATGCACTGGTGTTGATCTGAAACGTGCTGCCGCCCGAGGCCTTGAACGCGCCGATGTAGCCGTCCGGGGCATCCGACTCGCCGCCGACGTCATAGACGGCGGCCACGTGTCCATCCGCGAACACAACGTTGCTGAAGCCGCCGACATACTCGCCGCGCTTCGGATTGTGAAGTGGTGCGAGGTCGTTGAACTCATGCCCCTTTTCGCCCGACACGCCGGTCATCGCACTGATATCGACAGCCATGCCGTCCGTAAACGACTCGACGGCGAAATCGCCGGCGTTGATGACGGTTTCGTCCGCATACGTGTTAATCGCCTGCGCCGTTGCCGTCGTAATTGATGCATCCGAGCTGTCGCCTGCCCGCGAATCGCCCATCAGCGCCACCTGGTCCGGTGTCGTGCGGAGCTGCGCGAAGTGATTCTGGTTCATCGGACCGTCGCCATCAAGCGGTGACTTCGAAGGGTCGTCCGGGTTGCCGTTCGTACCGTAGCCGTCCGACGCGGTCGGGTCGCCGCGCACAAGCTGCCAGGTCGTCACGTAGTTCGAGTTGTATCCCTGCGCCCACATTTCCGCGGATTGCAGACCTACCGGAACGGCAGGGATGGAGCGCTCGCGAAGTGGATTCACCGACCCCGTCGCTCCAGCGCCCGTGTAGTCAATGACTTTTTCGTTCAATGTCCAACGGTTCGAAGGACAAAGCATCTTGCCCGGTGAACCGACCTTCAGGTTCAAGACGTCCGCGACCCAACCGAACTTCCGAACGTCTCCGTCGCGCAAGTGATCAAATGCGCCCGAGCACAGTGATCCACGTGGATCCTGACTGGCGTAAATCTGCATCGCACTGCCGAATGTGCGCAGGTTGGATGCGCAAGCCGATCCTCTGCCGGCTTCTCGTGCCTTGCTGAGTGCCGGCAACAGGATGCCCGCCAATAGCGCGATGATGGAGATGGTGACAAGTAACTCGATCAGTGTGAATCCGTCCTTCCGGTTTTGTAGCGCCTGTGGTCCCATGAATATTGACTCCTCGTGACATGGCATGAAGGGTCCCGGGGCCCGCGTACCCCGCGATGAAGCGAAGACCGTTCATGTTTGCTGTCGAATCGGTGTTTCATTAACCTCGCCGATCGAGCTGATGGTCGAACGATCTGCGAAGTTGTGACGATGCACCACGACAGGCGAAGGTAAGGATATGTATTGATTGCTAAGCGAAAGTGTGAGATTCATTAATCATTGGTTAAGCTCTTGCGGCCAGACTGCCTCGGACGAAGGATTCGCTGGCGGGGGGCCTAGGTGCCGCCCCGGAACCCTATGGAGGCCGTGAAAATGCCGCACTGGCGCGAGTGGTTGGGCCTTAACAGATCCACCCTGGCCCTCCTCGCAACCATCCTGCTCATTACCGCCAGCACCGAACTGTGGTCCCCCTTGATCCCGGAGTACCTCAAGGCCCTCAAAAAGCCCGATCGCGCCGGCGATCCCTGGTTCCTACTCCTCATCGGCGCCTACGGTTTCTATCGCGACGGGCTCGAAGCGATCAACTACTTCGCCGGCGGCGCAGTCGGCTCATGGCTCAACACCCGACGCGCCCTGATCTTCTTCAACATCCTTCCCCTCGTCGGCTTGGCGATTCTCCTCGTTTGGCAGACCCCAGTCGCCGTATTTCTCGCCATCCCGTTCATCTTCGTCTGGGACTCCATCGCCGGGCCCGCCACCATCACCGTTGTCGGTGATGCCATCCCACCCGATCGCCGAACCATGGCATTTTCCCTCCATTCAATCTTTCGCCGCGTCTCGCGGATCATCGCCTACGGAATCAGCGGGCTGCTCGTCTGGCAATTCGGCCGCGCCGGTGGCGTGCGTGCAGATATCGCCGTCTCAATCCTTCTCGTCCTCGGCGCAGCCGTCATTCAATGGCGATTCATGAAGACAGCCAGTTGCGACAAAGTGGCCGCCATTCATCGGCCGCGAAAACTGTTCGCCAGATTCCCGGCTGACCTTAGGCGCCTCCTCGCCGCCGACATCTTCGCCCGATGGGCCGAGGGCCTGGCCGGCCCCTTTATCATTCTCTATTGCGTGCCGCGCCTGTCGGACAACCTCGCCGTCGGCACGGCCCTCTACCAATCCCTCCTGCTCAACATTCAGGCAGTGACCAATATCGTGCTCTATCTCGTCATCGGTCCGCTCGCCAGCCGCGACGGCCTCGCCAAGAAACCCTACATCGGCCTGACCTTCATCTTCTTCGCGCTTTTCCCGATCAGCCTCGCCTTGCTGGGCTCGTCGATGGGTGTCATCGGACTGTCACTTGCCTTCGTCATCGGCGGCTTCCGCGAGATCGGCGAGCCGGCGCGCAAAGCCATGATCGCCGACCTCGTTCCCCCCGACGTAAAAACCCAGGCCATCGGCCTCTACTGGAGCGTCCGCAGCGTTGCGGTCATGCTCGCCTCGCCCGTCGGAGCCCTCGCCTGGATCGCCGGCGACCGCCTCATCCCCGGCGCCGGCCCAATCGTGACCTTCAGCCTCGCCGGCGCCATCGGCCTGTTCGGGGCCGGCGCTTTCTACTCCCGCTTTGGTCGCGACGCTTGATACTCAAAGACGAATTACGACCTCACTTAGCCGGCAGGCTCGCACGCCGCTTCGCCTGCCGATTTGCCCTGTCACATTGGCAGTCCTGCCAAAAGCACTTCAGCTAAACACAGCAAAATAAGGCACTTATCGGCATGAACCGCTGGTACATCCCTTGCCCCAGGTATTGGCGTCGCCGCGCGAACTAGCACGGCGAGGGAGAACATCATGCGTCTGGACAAACTCACCATCAAAGCGGCCGAAGCCCTGCAAAGTGCGGAGCGGCTTGCCTCAGCCGCCGGCCATGCTGAGCTATCGCCCGTTCACCTGCTCGCCGCACTGATCGCCCCGACAACCGGCGGCAACGGAGACACCGCGCCCGGCGGCATCGTCGTCCCCATCCTCCAAAAAGCCGGCGCAAACGTCGACCAGATCCGCTCCATCACCCAGTCAGAGTTGAGTCGCCTCCCCAAAGTCAGCGGCGCAACCGTCTCGATGTCGCGCACCTTCGCCGAGGTGATCGAGAAGGCCGAGTCCATCGCCGAGAAAATGAAGGACCAGTTCGTCTCCACCGAACACCTCCTCCTCGCTCTCGTCGAAGTGAAGAGCGACGCAAGAGAGACGCTTACCGTCAGCGGCGCCGGCAAGGACCCCATCCTCGCCGCCCTCAAGAGCGTGCGCGGCACCGCAAGCGTCAATAGCCAGAATCCCGAAGACACCTACCAGGCCCTGGCGCGCTACGGCCACGATCTCGTCGCTATGGCCCGCCAGGGCAAGTTGGACCCCGTCATCGGCCGCGACGACGAAATCCGCCGCTGCATGCAGGTCCTTGCACGCCGTACCAAGAACAACCCCGTCCTCATCGGCGAGCCCGGCGTCGGCAAGACCGCCATCGTCGAGGGTCTCGCCCAGCGCATCCTCGCCGGTGACGTCCCCCAGGCACTCAAGGACAAGCGTGTCGTCGCCCTCGACATGGGCGCCCTCATCGCCGGTGCCAAGTATCGCGGCGAGTTCGAGGAACGCCTCAAAGCCGTCATCCGCGAGGTCCTCGAGTCCGCCGGTCAGATCATCCTTTTCATCGACGAGCTTCACACCATCGTCGGCGCAGGCAAGACCGAAGGCTCCCCCGATGCAGGCAATCTGCTCAAGCCCGCCCTCGCCCGTGGCGAGCTGCGCTGCATCGGCGCGACCACCCTCGACGAATACCGCAAGCACATCGAGAAGGACAAAGCCCTCGAGCGCCGCTTCCAGACCATCTACGTCGGCGAGCCCACTGTCGAAGACACCATTGCCATCCTCCGCGGTCTCAAGCCGCGCTACGACGCACATCACGGCGTCCGCATTCAGGACTCCGCCCTCGTCGCGGCCGCCACGCTTTCGCACCGCTACATCCCCGACCGCCACCTGCCGGACAAGGCCATCGACCTCATCGACGAGGCCGCCTCCCGACTGCGCATCGAAAACGATTCCATGCCGGCGGAGCTGGACGAGCTGCGCCGCCGAATCATGCAGTTGGAGATCGAGCGCGAAGCCCTGAAAAAGGAAAAAGACGAAGGCAGCCGCAAGCAGCTCGATACCGTCAAGCGCGAGCTCGCCGACCTTCAGGAAAGAAATAGCGCGCTGTCCGCCGAGTGGGAAAATGAAAAGAAGCAGCTCGACGAGATCAAGTCGATCCGCCAGAAGCTCGACGCACTCACCACCGATCTGGAGAACGCCCAGCGCCGCGGCGATCTCGAAACCGCCGCCCGCATCCGCTACGGCGATCTGCCCAAACTTCAGGAGTCCCTTGCCGCCGCAGAGAAAAAGTTCGCCGACGTGCAGAAGTCCGGCCAGGGCCTTCTCCGCGAGGAAGTCACCGCCGAGGAAATCGCCGAGGTCGTCGCCAA
>CAZCGF010000129.1:0-12229 GCA_964498115.1 uncultured Planctomycetaceae bacterium
GAGACGAAGACGATCTTCTCTCGCGGAATGCCCAGGTCAGGCAGAATCTTCTTCGCCTGTGCGAGGATGGAGTAGTCGCCGCAGCCGGGACACCAGCGAACGTCCTGGTCGCTTTGAAAGTCCTTGGGAGTCAGTTGATTCAGCGTCGCGATGCTCATAAATCGGTCTTTCCTTAGAGGGCTTCTTTGATCGCGATTTCAAGCTCGCTGATCAGGAAGGGTTTACCCTTGATCTTGTTGTATCCCTTGGCGTCCACGAGATAGTTGGCGCGAAGCAGCATCCGAAGCTGCCCCATGTTGAGCTCGGGGACGAGGACATTCTTGTAATTGGAGAGAATCTGGCCGAGGTTGCGCGGGAAGGGATTGAGATATCGAATGTGGGCCGCGGCCACCTTATGGCCCTGCTTCTGCACACGCTCGACGGCGCTGCGGATGGCGCCGTAGGTGCCGCCCCACCCGATGACGAGCAGGTCGCCCTTTTCAGGGCCGGCGACGGTCAACTCCGGCACGTCCAAGGCGATGTTGGCGATCTTCTTGGCGCGGAGATGGATCATCTTCTGATGATTCTCGGCGTCGTAGCTGACGTTACCGGTGACGTCCTGCTTCTCGAGACCGCCGATGCGATGCTCCAAGCCGGGCGTGCCGGGAATGGCCCACGGCCGGGAAAGGGTATCGGTGCGCTCGTAAGGCATGAACGGATGGCCGTTGTCCGCCTTGGGATGCTTGATCTCGATCTTGGGCAACGTAGCCAGATCGGGAATGGCCCACGGCTCTTCACCGTTGGCGATGTAGCCGTCGGTCAGGAGGATGACCGGCGTCATGTACTTGGTAGCAATGCGCACGGCCTCGATGGCGCAGTTGAAACAATCCGAGGGTGAATTCGCCGCGATGACACAGACCGGGCACTCACCGTTGCGGCCGTAGATGGCCTGGAAGAGGTCGGCCTGTTCGGTCTTGGTCGGCAGGCCGGTGCTGGGACCGCCGCGCTGCACGTTGACAATGACCACCGGGAGTTCGGTCATGACACCGAGCCCGATCGCCTCGGCCTTCAGCGCCAAGCCGGGGCCGCTGGTTCCGGTGATGGCGATGTCGCCGGCGAAGGCAGCGCCGAGCGTTGAAGCCATTGCCGCGATCTCATCTTCGGCCTGAAACGTCTTTACTTTGAAGTTCTTGTATCGGGCAAGGTTATGAAGAATGTCGCTCGCCGGGGTGATGGGATAGCTGCCGTAGAAGAGCTCTTTACCAGCAAGCTGAGCCGCGGCGATGAAGCCGATTGAGGCGGCCTCATTGCCGGAGATGCGGCGGTACTTGCCCGGCGGCAACTGGGCTCGATCAACCTTGTAGCTGCTGGCGAAGATTTCGCAGGTCTCGCCGTAGAAGTAGCCCGCCTTGAGGACGGTCTTGTTCGCGTCGCCGACGGTGGGGTTCTTGCCGAACTTCTCATCGAACCACTTGAGGGTCGTCTCCATCGGCCGTCCGTAGAGCCAATAGACAAGGCCGAGGGCGAAGAAGTTCTTGCAGCGGTCGATGTCCTTGGCGCCGAGGCCCGAGTCCTTGAGGGCCTCGCGCGTCAGCTTCTGTACGGGGACGCGATGGACTGAAAACTTGGAGAGGGTGCCGTCTTCGAGCGGATTCTCCGCGAAACCGGCCTGCTTGAGGCGCCCCTTGTCGAAGGCGTCCTCGTTCACGATGACGATGCCGCCCTCTTTGACGTCGGCGAGGTTGACTTTCAGCGCGGCGGGATTGAAGGCGACCAGCGTATCAATACGATCGCCGGAGGTGTGAACTTCATGGCTGGAGAAGTGCACCTGAAAACCGCTGACTCCCGCCAGGGTACCGGCTGGGGCGCGAATCTCGGCTGGAAAATCCGGAAAGGTGCTGATGTCGTTTCCGAAGATGGCGGTGCTGCGGGTGAACTGGGTTCCGGCCAGCTGCATGCCGTCTCCGGAATCGCCCGCGAAACGCACTGTCACGTCGTCGAGAGATTCAACTTGCTTTTTGGGGGTCGGCTTGCTGGGTGTCTGCATCGTGGTCATTTTTTTCTTTCAGATCAGCTCCGTGGTTTCGGAGACACTGCCCGCAACGGAGCGGCGAGTGATTCAGATACGCTCCAATTTTCTCGGACGGATTGTCCGATCGCGCCATACTCAGCTTTCGGATCGTGCCGTGCCATCTGATGAACTAATTCGCGGTGGGTGATTCGAGCGGCGTGCCCTGCATGGCTGGTCGCCTTCTGGAAGCGGCGATAATGCGCCGATTCCGCTCGTCCAAAGCGGCGGTTGCCAGATGTGCATGCAATATGGGTCGCAGGTCGAACCGTACCCTCGCATAACCAAATGATAGTGGGTCGATGAGCCCATCGCAGATCGGCGTCACCGAGGCATCTGGTTTGTCCATTATCTTCGAGAACGGGATCTTCAGGGCGGTGTGATTCGGCCTCCGGGCCGTCGCTGGGTTGGTTCATTACGGGCATCGTCCAAGCCTTGCAAAGCAAGATAATATAACGCAATCCGCCGCGACTTTACAAGTTGCTCGAATCGAGCGAAATCCGCCTCTTCACCGCGAACGTGGGTGTGTCCGGCCACACTTAATCCGGCCGGACCCGACTTGTCGCGCGGTCGTCTCATTGCTAGACTGCCGGGCTCGACAGTGTCCCCGGGGCCTCCCGAAAAGGGTTGCCCCACGACCCGCGGCCGTGGCGGAATTGGCAGACGCGCTAGGTTCAGGTCCTAGTGATCGCAAGATCGTGGAGGTTCGACTCCTCTCGGCCGCAGTTTTGAGTGTTTTCCAGCGTGAGAATCGGTCCAGATGGCGCGGTTTCGGTGTAATTCATCCGCCGAATAGCGCGTCGAAAAAGTCCTCAAACGCCTCATCGATATCGTCGCCGTCGTCCGCGTCTTCGAGGTCTTCGTCGAGGTCCTCAGCGGCTTCCGCAAAATCCTCCGCGCCGTCGGAGATGCCCGAGAGGAAATCCGCCAGGAATTGGGCGGGGCCGGCTCCGCAGCCAATCGGCCCGATGGCCGTGAAGAGTGCCAGCGCTGTTAGGACGCTCAGTAATCGCGGTTTCTTCTTCACACTTCGACTCCCTGTTCCGCCTATCAATTCTTAACCATCATGGGTGATGCCGAGCTTTTCCGCCTGCTCGCGCAACTGTCGCAGCGCCCGATGGCATATCATGTGAATCGACCCGATGGACCGGTGGAGACGATCCGCGACATCAGAAACTGGAAGCCCCTCGATAAATCGCATCTGAATGACTTCGCGGTAGTGATCCGGCAGAGTCGCCACGCAGGCCGCCAGGACGCCGAGGGCCTCGTCCTTACGGACAATCTGACTCGGCGTCGTGCCGCCTGCGGTAATGCGCGTGAGCAGGTCAATGTAAGTCGTCTGGCCGGACGAGGCCGCGGCCTGTTTGACCTCGCGTCGCACATCCCGCCGCTCCGCCCGCATAGCGCGATGCTCGTCGATCAATTTTCGGTCCAAAATGGCATACATCCACCGTAAGAACGAATCCGGCCCCTGATATTCGAACTGCCCGATCGCCCGAAACGTCTCAAGATAGACCTGCTGGAGCAGATCTTCCGGTTCGAGCTTCGATCGCATGACCGGGTCCATTTGCCGCAGGAGTCTAGCTTTGAGCCGAGGATGGTAGAGCACGAGAAGCCGCCGGACGGCCTGCTCGTCGCCTCCGCGAGCGTCCTTGATGAGAATCTGCGTCTCTGTTGAATCCGGCACGATCGGCTATCCCCGGGCTATCTACGGTGTAACTGACGAAAACTTTGTCGGAATCATGAGCGGGCTTACCCCAATACCGTACTAGTCTAACGGCAAATCGCCTCCATGGGAGGCGATTGGAATATGCGTCCGAGATTGTAATAGTCACATAACCTGTTTGTGGTAATCTAGATAAGGGCGGAATGTCACCCTCTGCCGGCCGGGTGCTTCAAGGCCGACGCTATGCTGCCAGGCAGGGGTATTGCCTTGCAGTTCCTTTGGAGAATTGACGGAGGCAACGAATGGGGCGTCCTGGCAGGCCCGCAGATCGCGCGGCCCTGAGTCCATGACCCCCTCCTGATGACCCGATCGGACTCCAATCAGAATGAATCATTCGCGGAAGATCCCCGCGAGGTGCGAATTGGCGAATTGATCAACGAGTTCTTTGATCGGCGTCAAAGCGGAGAGTCCCTGTCCGAAGAGGCATTTCTGGCGGCCAATTCCGAGTATGCGAGGGAATTGCGCGAGCACCTGGGCGGGTTGGACCTGATCAAGGACCTCGGTTCCTCGGGCAGCGATGTCACGCGTGAGGCCCCGGTTCGGCGCGGGACCGGCAGTTCGGCCGTTGACCCGTTGGCCGGGACGTCCGCACCGCCCCCCGAGATTCACGGCTATCAAATCCTCAAGCAGATCGGTCGCGGTGGCATGGGTGTCGTCTTCAAGGCGATCCAGGTCTCCACCAAGCGCGTGGTCGCGCTGAAGCTCCTTCTGGAAGGGCCTCTGGCGTCAGAGTCCGCGCGGCGACGGTTCGAACGAGAGATCGCCCTTGCGGCGCAACTTCGGCATCCCGGCATCATTCCGATTTACGACAGCGGCGAGGCCGACGGCCGCATGTACTATGCGATGGAGCACGTCTTTGGACTGGCGCTGGGCGATCATGCGCGCGCCCACCACCTCGACATCAAGGCCAAGATCGACTTGTTCGTGAGAATCTGCGAGCCGATCAGCCATGCCCACATGCGCGGCGTGATCCACCGCGACCTGAAGCCTTCGAATATTCTCATCGACGGAGCCGGAGACCCGCACGTTTTGGACTTTGGATTGGCCAAGGCCGGATCGCTCGAAGAGAACGTGAACACCTCGATCACCGCGCAGATCGTCGGCACGCCCGCCTACATGTCGCCGGAACAGGCTTCCGGCGACCCCACGGGTATCGACATTCGCGTTGATGTCTATGCCCTCGGCGTCATTCTCTACGAACTGGTCACGGGGCAGATGCCGTATGATACGAACTGCGCCATCGGCAAGGTGCTGCATAACATCGCACACGCCGAACCTCCCTCCCCTTCAAAGATCTCTCCGAAGCTCGATCAGGACTTGTCCACGATCATCCTGAAGGCCCTGAGCAAGCGCAAGGAGGATCGTTACCAATCGGTTGATTCGCTGGCCGGCGATCTTCGGAGGTTTCTCGCGGGAGAGCCGATCACCGCGAAGCCGGTCAGCAGCGTCTACCTGCTCAAGAAGATCATCTTTCGGCACAAGCTCGTTTCGGCCGTCTTCGCGGCGGCTGTTTTCTTCGCGGCCTCCATCTTCGCGGTGGTGGGTTACTTCTCGCAGCAACTCGAGACCAAGGCGGAGATTCTCGAACAGACTGTTCAGAGTGCCCGACGGTCGGAAGAGAAGCTGGCGGTTATGGAGGAGGAGGACAAAAAGGAAGAGCAAAAGCGCCAGAAGGATAAGGCAGCCTACGAATCTGCGCTGCGACGACTTGAGCCCGACGCCGCGAGGGCGATTGAGTCCCTGGTCAATACCGTCGCGTCCAGCGATGATGCGCCAAGCATCGGATTGAATCTAATCGCCAAGATGGCCGGTCTCGCGGTGGAGAATGTGAAGGAAGAGAGCCCGGAGAAGGCGAGCACAGTCGATACGAGTGCCCCCCTCTTTAGCAAGCGACCCGATTTTGTGTCTCCCACACCCAAGTCGACCGAGGAGAACGAAATACTGAGCGCTTCCCTGCTTCGGGAACTGTCTAAGCTTGTGTTGATGCCGGCGGCACCTGACGCCACGACTCAGCCCGCTACCAGCCAACCGACCACGGATGCGGCCGAAGCGCCTGACGACCAGATCAGCACTTCATCACCGTCTCAGGCTGATCCTGATCAGCCGTCTTGAGCAATGAGCAGAGCGCTTGCGCTTCCCTGGCGAGTTCCATCATCGCCGATTCACCCGGGGACCCGGGATCGTAACCAACCACGTATTCGGGCAGCACTTCCCAGCTTCGTGATGGAGGCTGACGCTCCAGCCATGGCCCCAACTGCCGGCCCAGCAGCGCTCGCCATGCATCCTCATCTTCGACGATGAGGAGGCCGCTGGTTCCCGTTGAGAGCCCCCACGCGCCGGTGATCTTCTTTCGGGCCGGCAATTCCGCCGTTGCCGCAAGCCAGTCTTCGGCCGTGATGACGGCAGTGCCCAGGGTGTGTCGCACCGGCGCCACAATGACGGACCAGCGATGGGTCTTGCGACGATGTTCGAACCCCGTTTCGCACAAGTATTGCAGCAGGTAGAGCGGCCCCTCGCGGCGATAGGCCCATTCAACCCTTCGCGAGTGACCAACTTCAAAGAGGGTCAGGCCGGCCAGGCGTGCCCGAAGTTCCGGGCCCAACTGTTCGTCGAGTGTCCAGCCAAAACGCCGAGCCTGGGCAGCGCGCGAAGATCGCTCGTGGTGACGCAGCAGAACGATCGACGACGCTGCAACACCGACCAGCGCCGCACCTGCGACGAGGACACCAAGACTCATCGACGACTCCATTGGCCGCCTCGAACCTGACCCAGGCAGTGCTTAGGGCTCATCGGGTTCCGCCGGAAGCGGGGTCGGGTACCGGTTTATCATGCTGACACCGTACGACGGCGCAGGCTGACGAAGGGATGCAATCCAGCGCTCGATCCGCTTGTAATTCGGCGCTGCCCGCGATTGAAATATGGGCTTGAGCTCCTCCGTCCCCGGATGGCGCATCGACTCTTTGACTTCCTTCGCCGGCAGCATGTAGGTCAGGAGCAGCGAATTATCCGGCTGCGTCCGATTGATGACCGACATGCCGTCATACTGAAGCTCGCTCAACAAGACAAAGTTCGCGTAAATCTTCTCATTGAGTTTCTTGGGGTCTTTATAGAGGCCGAACCGGGTGTTCTCGTCGTAACTCATATTGTGGCAACCACTGGTCGCGCAGCCCCGCAGGACCGTCGGAAGGATTCGCTTGCGGAATTCCAGGAAGACCTCGGGGTCCGATTCGATCTTGACCCGGTCGATGAAGGCATCGCCCTGATACTTGGCGATGTAATGAAGTTTCTGAGGGGGAGTTAGTTTTCGGAATTCCCGGCGACTGGGCTCGCCCAGAAAATCCTTGTGGCCCTCCATTTCGAGCAGGAAGTCATCCACGGTCTTCTTGGGGATTTTGACCGTCACCCGATCCGGCGCGTCCGTTGCTGCAAGGCGAAATGCACGCAACTCCAGGAAGCGGATTCGGTTGATCTCCTCGGACGTCAACTTCCGCATGATCACCGGACCCGAATGCACGATGTCGCGGTCACCCTCGTCACCAAGTCCCCCGCCGCCCGTGTCCGGCGGGTCATCCGGCGGGTCGGTCTGGTAAACCGACTGAGGATCGGCCATCGGCGGGCCCGCTAAGGCGGAGACGCAGACGATCGCGGCAATCAATCCGGCAGCCAGTAACTTCTGATACGTCATGGATTACTCACCTGGTCCAATTCGATTTGATAAGTGCTGACAAGCCCTGTGAGTCGTCGCCCGCTTGATGTGAGACTCTGATGCTCATAACCTTCGCGTAGTTTAGCCCACGCCGCTGGAACGGCCAACCCGTCCTCGTTCGCCCGACGGTCGCTCGACATCATGAAAAAACCCACGAAAAGACCATCAGCCAAGGGCTCCAGGCGGCCGGCGAAGACGAACCGATCCGGGTTTGCTGAATTGGTCGGTCGAAAGGTGATCCTGGATACCGCGGGCCCCATTACTTACCTCGGAACACTCGTCGAATTGCGCCCGGACGGCCTATGGCTCGAACAAGCCGACATCCGCGATCGCAACGAGGGCCACGTCAGCAAGGAGCGGTATGCCTGCGAGGCGAAGCTCAGCGGCATTCGCGCGAATCGAGAGCGCATCTTCGTGGCCATGAGCGTCGTCATCAGCGCGTCGGCGCTCGATGACGTGGTGGTGGACTTTCCCGGCGAAACCGCATGAGACCCTGCGTTCACCCTACGGCGCGTTGAGCAGCGTATCCACCATCGCGTCGATGTCTTCCGTCCCCATGACGCCGTTGCCGGAAAAATCACCGTGCACCAGGTGGGTCGGATTCGTCGATGACGACTTCACCGCATCCGTGAATATCTGAAGATCAGCACCGTCGACGACCGAATTCACGTTCATGTCACCGTCCGGCGCTTCGCAAGCGTCGGCCGTGCCGTTCATATTGCCATCGGCGCAGGTCGTACCCTGCCCTTTCCAGGTATGGCCGAATCCTTCGCACAGGGTCTGAGAGGTCACGGTGCATCCGCCGCTGGTGAGGCAGCAAGCGCCCTGAGGCTGCGGACAAGATACCTGGCCGCACGTCGATCCGGTCCCCTGATAGACGCCGCTCTGCGCCGCACACTGCGCCGGCGTGAGGGTTGGTGAACAAGAACCATTCGGGAGACAGCAAGCCCCCGTCGGACATTGATTCGCCGACGGCCCCACGCAGGCCGTACCGGGCCCCTGCGGAACGCCTCCGAATCCCTGGCAGGAGACAGGATCAAGCATGAAGCAGAAGCCGTTGGTGGAATTACAACAGGCCTGAGCCGGTTGCGGACAGGTGACGCCGCTGCACAGAGTCCCATTGCCCTGGTAGTTGCCGCTCATTGCCAAGCAGGCGTTTGACGTCATTCCGTCCTGACAGGTGCCATTGGTCTTGCAGCAGGCGCCGACAAGCACAGGGCATGTCACTTCCGAGCACAAAACGTCATCGCCTTCGTAAAGTCCGCCATTGTTGGCGCAATCTTCAGCGGACACGTCGGGCACGCATGCGCCGGTCGGCATACAGCATGCCCCGGTGCCCTGCTGGCAGTTGACCACCGCGCGGATCATGAAGTCTCCGCTGACGCCAAGCGAACACGCGTTGACCCAGCCCAGGCCAATCGCCTGAATTGCATTCTTGCCCGGCTGACAGCCATTCGCGTCGGTGACCACGCTCGGACCGTTGAACGGACTGGGGTTGGATCCGAACTTCAGCGCAACAATGAAGACTTCGCCCTGGCTGATGGGCACGTCGAGCGGAATGGTGTTCAACTCATCGAGATAGCGAAACTCATTCAGGACTCCGTCGGTCATGACCGGCCCTTCGAGGAACGCATGAATGATCGGCCCTGGATTGGGAAAGGTGCCCTGACTGTAGATCGTGATATTGTCTTCAAGCGTGGGAAGCGCGCCGCCCGTAAGGGATCGCCAAAAGACCTGAACGGCGACGATTCTCCCGGCGCATGGCGAAGTGAGCCACACGGCCGCTGTCTCGCCTTCGTCAAACCCCGCCTGAATCGCCGCGGTTGAACCGTCCACAACGGAGTCGTTCTTGACGACCGTCTCCTGCGCGAACGCAGAATTGATCAGCAAGAGCACCGCAGCGGCCGCCAAGCTGACGGACCGCCAGGATCCGAGGTACATACACGTGGATCGTCTGCAATTCATTGTTTGCTCCCTTAGCTCCAGCTCGACCGAAGGCTCTGCCCTCGAATCGGGAAGCGCGGCGGCCCTCCGTGCATCTTGCCTCATTGTTTCATGCACCAATTGGCTAATCAACAGTTTGGGAGGGATTCGCAGGTAAATATCTGCCCGGCCCCCCCTTGGGCCCGACATTCCGTCACAGAATGCCGGCACTGAACGGGTCCTCGTCGGTCGGAGGCCGTCGATTCGCCCCCCGTTCGACGGGTTCATTGGGCCGGCCGCTGCAAACCGCGTTTGCATCAGCCTTCTGTCGTCCCCCGGAACGATCGTGCCTCTTATCCTGCGCGGGTCGGGTCACCCGGTGGCTTTCAGATTGTCCGTCGGCATCGGCGCCGGCTCGACGCATCTGCATGGACTCGCTGATTCCGGCGACAAACTCGTCAAAGCCCGGCTCGCGCAGGTCGTCAAAATCCACCTCGCGAGACTCGTAGCCCGGCTGCTCGGCCGCCTCACACTCCCGCTCATAGGCCTCAATGACTTCTCGCTGAATCTGCTCGCGCCCTGCCGCGTTGATCGGGTGGGCCACGTCGGCGTGCAGCTTGATCCGCCCCTCATCGTCGCGCGGAGCGCGGTTTGGATCGAGTCGTGCCCCGCATTCGTTACAGAACTTTGCCCGGAGGTGGTTTTTTCCGCCGCACTTGGGACAGCGATCGGAGAGCTTGCGGGAGGGCATGGCGACAAACGGGCCGCTGGCGCCGTCAATCACCTTAAGATCGCGGATTACGAAACAACCTTCGAGGGTAACGCTGCAAAATGCCCGAAGCCGTTCCTCGTTGCTTCCGACCAACTTGACGCGGATTTCGGTGATTGTCATTCGCCAGGCTCCCGACCGTCACGAAGTACATCATGGATGTCCGTCTGGCTGCCTACGCTCACTGTGTAGTCTACCCGATTCCGTCGCCGGCATCCACTCACGGACCCGCCACGGTCGCTGCGATCTGAATGCGAACGCCGTCAGACACGCAATTCAACGCCGCTTCACGCCACGCCTCGGCTTCGGCGAGCGTGTCGAAGAGCCCAAACAGGCAGCTCCCGCTCCCGGTCATCCTGACGCGACACCCACCCAACCCATCAAGCCTTGCGTGAAGCACCCCAAGGCGTGGCTCACAGTCAAAGGCCGCGTGCTCCAGGTCGTTGAACAATGCGGAGGCGACCTCCTGTGCGCTCATCGCCGCGCTGACGCGACTCGGCGCGACCGATGGCTGGCCTGCGGGGACCTCTTTGGTGTTCCCATCGAGACGGGCCGCGTGGCGTTGGTATACCGCTGCGGTCGAAACACCGAACGGCGGAATGATCACGGCAGCCCAGATCTTTTTCGTGACCGGGCCCGGCTCCACACGCTCGCCTCGGCCGCGAATGATCGCGCTCGGACCGTGAAAGAACAGTGCGACGTCCGAGCCGATTTCCGATCCGAGGGCGGCCAATCTGTCGATGGGCCAGTTAATGTTCCACAGATCATTCAGGCACATGAGCGCCGTCGCCGCGTCGCTGCTGCCGCCGCCGAGCCCTCCCCCGGTCGGGATGCGTTTCTCCAGCACGATTCGCGCGCCGCCGCGATGACCTGCCGCGTTGCGCAGTTTGTTGGCAGCGAGGAGAACGAGATTCGTCGCATCCGGCGGGACGCCCGTTGTCTCACCTTTTACTTCCAATTCCAGATCGTCTGAGTCGCTGACCGTAACGGTGTCTCCCCAATCCAGTTTGACGACCCACGAGACAAGCTCGTGAAAGCCGTCGGGGCGGCGGCCGAGAATGCCCAATGTGAGATTGAGCTTGGCCGGGGCGGGGAGTGAAATGGTGCGGCCGGATGACATGCCGCGGATTGTAATTGCGGGGAGGCGACGACGCGCGTCCCTCGGGAGTCGAGATGTTTATTTGCTGCCGGTCAGTAGATTGACCAGCGCGGCGATGTCGTGTCCGTCCACGGCGCCGGAACCATCGATATCCGCCGCGAGTGTGGCCTCCGGCGCTTCCTGCCAGCCGAGGATGACTTCGACGAGCGATTGCACATCCGCCTCATCGACAGTTCCATCAAGGCTCACGTCGCCCGGCAGGCGATGGTCCTGCACCAGCGCCGCCTCGCAGGAAAAGTCGGTCGGGCCCGACTTGAGACAGGGATCGCCGATCGTCGGTCCAATGACCTGAACGACATAGGGATCGCGATGCGGCGAGCGGAACAAGTGAATCGCCGCGGCCCCTTCGCAGGTCGGCGGAGCCTGAACATCGAAGCGGAAGTTGTACACCGTACCGAATCGGATGGCGTTTGCATTGGGCACTTCGGCGAACGGATAGGTCTCCCACCGGATCTCAGAATCGGTCCAGCTATACATCCACGAGAACGGCAGATACGGCTCGCCGCTGTGATACGTAATATGGCTTCGTCCGGCCCAACTCGGCGTCACGCCGCCGGGCAGACCCACGGTGAATGCGCCGCACGACTGATGCGAATTGAGATTCTCGACGGCGTATTCGTACCGCCAGGTGCAGTCACCCCGGTAGGTTGCCTTCGAGGCGACCCAGAAGTATCCGAAGTAGCCGGGGCCGCCATCGTTTTCGACGACCACCTGCTGAATCTGCACCGTTGGATCGTTCGCCTTCCACGCAAAGACGGCGGGCTCCTCTCGCACTGTGCTCCCGGCCGGCGTCAACTTGTACCCCAGCGGTTCGGTCGTGACGGTCACGCGACGCCACGATGCGTTGTTCGCGGCGTTGTTGAAGATCGACTCGTGTGCGGAGATGTAGGACGCCTCCA
>CAZCGF010000130.1:0-4873 GCA_964498115.1 uncultured Planctomycetaceae bacterium
GGTGTTGATTGGACGCCGGGACACGCGGCAAACAGCGTGCCAGCGGGCGCATGCGGGAGTATATCGCGCGGGGCGGGCATGCTCAATTTGGGGCCAATGGGAGGGCGTTAACCAAACGGAGATACAGCGTGCTCGTGACAAACCGGTTAGATACCTCAATAATTCGTCGCAATAGGAAACTGAAAGCGGGAAGAGGGACCACGGATGGCCAAGACTAAAGCTAAGAAGAACACATCGGGCAGGGGAAAGGCGAAAGGCAACGCCACGGCGGGGAAGATTATCGCGCTGGCGGAGTCGGTCGTCGCGGCGGCTTCTAAGAAGCGCGATCCGGCGGTGGACATTCCGATCCGCTCGCTTTCCAACGCCAAGTACAACAAGAACAAGCGCATCATCGAGATGGGCGACAAGCGGCAGACGCGCACGTTCTTTAATATGGGTCAGGCGAAGAACTTCATGCAGACCGTGCTGATTGCCAGCGGTTGCAAAAAGCTGATTGACGAAGACAAGACGGTGAGCATCCGAGGGTTGTACTACCTGACGAAGCACACGATACCCGGCACGAGCGAGAAGACGTTCAACGATCAGGGTGAGAGTGACCCGATCATTGAGGACCTTGAGGTGGCGATGGCGTCGCTGCGCGAGGAGCTGCACGTCTTCGCCGACAATCGCGGGAGCATCGCGGGGAATCTAACCATTGTCAGCCGCGGCGACGAGATCGATCTGCGGCGGATGGGGGCGGGGGGGTTCAGCATCCCGAGCATCGTCGAACCGGACGTGATGCAGTTCAGGAAGTGCGAGGCGAAGTTCATCCTGCACGTCGAAAAGGGCACGGTCTGGAACCGCTTCAACGAGGACAAATTCTGGCAGAAGCACAACTGCATCCTTACCCACGGCGGCGGGCAGCCCCCGCGCGGCGTGCGGCGGCTGCTCAAGCGGATGCACACGGAACTGAAGCTGCCGGTTTATTGCCTGCTCGATAACGATCCGTGGGGGTATTACATCTACAGCGTCATCAAGCAGGGTTCGATCAATCTGGCGTTTGAGAGCGAGCGGATGGCGGTGCCGGATGCGAAGCTGATCGGCGTGCGCAGCCGCGACTACGAGGACTACGACCTTTCCGACGACGTGAAGATCGCCGTCGATGACAAGGACATCAAGCGGGCCAGGCAGATCATGGAGTATCCCTGGTTCAAGGGGAAGAAGGACTGGGCCAAGGAAGTGGACGCGATGCTTAAGCACGGCTTCAAGATGGAAGTCGAGTCGCTGCTGACGAAGAGCATCAGCTTCGTGACGGAGACCTACGTGCCGGAAAAGTTGAAGCAGCGGAGCAAGTGGCTGGACTAAGGACTTGGGACATCTAACGAGTGTCCTTCTCGCATCGTGAGTTAAACAAAAGAGACGCTTTGGATCTTTTTCACGATGCGCGGCCCTTTGGGAGGCGAGTACGCTTGGGTTGCGCTTGGCATCAAAACACAAACGCCGGCACGATTCCGTACCGGCGTTTAGCTCTTGTCATTGCGTCGCCGCGGTTTGCGGCGTCCGTTCAACTAGCGGGGGCTGGACTCGAACCAGCGACCTCCGGGTTATGAGCCCGACGAGCTACCAACTGCTCTACCCCGCATCCATATTCGAAGCAGGACTCTAGGTTGCCCAGCGGTGGCTGTCAAGCGGGCGAAAATCCGCGTCGAGTTACGGCCGCGGACTTTCTGGTGACGTATTAAAAAATCGTCCTGTCGGCGGCGATCAGACAGTCGCGGAACTGATTCGGCCGACGTTCGGCGGTCCCTGAAGACGCTCCCCGTCGCCGTCTATTTCTTGCGATCCTCGAATTTCAGTGACGCCGAGTTGATGCAGTACCGCATGCGCGTCGGGGCAGGTCCGTCGTCGAACAAATGGCCCAGATGTGCGCCGCATTTCTTGCATTGCACTTCAGTCCGGACCATTCCGTACGCCCGGTCCTCCTTCTCGGCAATGTTATCCTTCTCCTTCGGGGCAAAGAAGCTGGGCCAGCCGGTGCCGGAGTTGAACTTGGTCGTCGAGTCGAACAGCGGCTCGCCGCAGCAAACGCAGCGGTACACGCCGTCACCGTGGTGATCCCAGTACTTTCCCGTGAATGGCGCTTCGGTGGCGCTGCACCGTGCCACCTGGTACTGTTCCGGCGTCAACTCCTTCTTCCAGTCGGCCTCGCTCTTAGAGACTTTGTCGGCCATCAATGTTTTCTCCTGTAGTTTGTCCGCCGATGCAGAATCCTCTGGCATCGCTCCCGACGACGTGGATGCCCGGGGCTCCTCCGCTGCGGGAGCCTTATCGCCGTTCTTATTGCATGCCACAAACGGCAAAATCGCCATCGCCGCGGCCAACCCAATCTGAATTCGCACGATCTGTATCCTCCGGCATCAATCTGACCGAGAATTGTAGTCACGAACGAACGGCACGTGCCATATCATCCGATCCAGCAAACTCACGTGTCATCCCTGATTGGATGCAACAGGCCGCTCCGCGGTGACAAAGATCAATTCACTTAAGCGGGCGTTAACGACTTGTCCCGAGCCGCTGAGGCCCATATTCTCGCTGCCCAAGCGTCGCGAGTTTCGCGGGTCGATGCGGGAGATTCTCAAGTCTTGAGTATCTTGACCATTGCAGAGTTCCTTGGCGGCCTCGGGCTCCTGCTCGTCGGGGCCGAAGCACTCGTTCGTGGCGCGGCTCGGCTTGCCGCGGCAATGGGGATTTCTCCGTTGGTGGTTGGACTGACCGTCGTAGCCATGGGGACCAGCGCGCCGGAATTAGCGGTGACGGTCAAATCAGGCTTGGCCGGCACAAGCGACATCGGTCTGGGCAACCTGATCGGAAGCAACATCTGCAACATTCTGCTTGTGCTGGGCATTTCGGCCGTGATCGGCCCGCTGAGCGTGGCCATGCAGATCGTGCGGATCGACATCTGGGTGATGATTCTGGCGGGCGTTGCGGTGGCCTCAATGAGTTTCGATGGCGTCGTCGATCGCGTCGATGGTGTCGTCCTTGCGACAGGCGCCGTCGCCTACACCATGTTTTGCGTTTATCTGAGCCGGCGCGAAAGCGCGCGCATTAAAGCGGAGTACGCGAAGGAATTCGGCGAAAAGGAAGATCCCAAGCCGATCTCGTGGTTATGGAATTGTGTGCTGGTTGCAGGGGGGCTCGGCCTGCTGGTACTCGGCGCTGACTGGCTGGTCGACGCGTCTGTCACCCTCGCTCGATCCGTCGGCATGAGCGAGCTTGTCATCGGACTGACCGTTGTCGCGATCGGCACCAGCGCTCCGGAGATCGCCACTTCGGTGATGGCGGGGTTGAAGGGACAGCGCGACATCGCGGTCGGCAATGTCATCGGAAGTTGCGTATTCAATCTGCTCGCCATCCTCGGACTGGGCGCTGCGGTGACACCCGGCGGATTGCCCGTTTCGCACGCCGCGTTGACGCTTGATATGCCGGTGATGTTGGCGTCCGCGTTTCTTTGCATCCCCGTTTTTTTCACGGGTCTGCGCATTGCACGTCCCGAGGGGCTCTTATTTCTTCTCTATTATTTCGTTTATACGGCCTATCTCGTGCTGGATGCGACGCATAGCCGGTCCATAGATGTCTACAGGACCCTCGTGCTCTATGGCGTAATACCGTGCTCACTTGTGCCGGTGGGTTTGTCCGTCGCCCGATCGCTGAGGTCGGTACGGCAGCGGAGACGTCAGGGCTCGACGACTAATAGAGCTTGATCCGCGGCGACGTTGCTCAATGTACTGACCTTACCCGACGGCCAATTCACCTGTAATTGGTCGATGACGGTCGCCGCGCCGACTCCGAAGTGGGCCTGGGGCTGAACGCCTGCAAAAGCGCTGACACTGGAGAGCACTTCTCGTACCAAAGTGCGACCTCCCGCGGTAACCGTCACCCGCGCGCCGACGCCAAAGCGATTGCTGGTGCCGCCTTGGAGCTTTACGGTAATGCTGTGATTGCCCGCAACCCCGGCATTCAGGAAGAGGCGATGCTTGGGATTCGGGGTTCCGAAGACGGATGAATTGGCAATTATCAGGTCCTGAAACCCATCGCCGTTCAGATCCTCCGTCACAACGGCTCTGGCGGCATCCTGTTCGCCAAATGCCAAAGAACGATCGGCCTGAATGTTGAAGAGTCCGCGCTCTGCCGTCTGATCGGCGAATGAGCCGTTACCGTTACTCTCCAGAAATCGGCCGACGCCATGACTGCTTAGCACGATCCCACGCTGAATATACGAGATCAAATCGCCGGCCCAGTAGAGGTCGAGCAATCCGCGGTTATCCGCATCGATCCATGTCGCACCGAAACCGAACTCTGTCCCCGAAAGCCCGCCGCCCCCGATCGCGTTGGAAGGCGGCAGCGGCCCGGAAGCCGTGACGCCGGTTGTCGCCGTGACGTCAACGAGCACGCCGCCGTCATTTCGCAAGAGCCGATGAAAAAAGGCCCCATTGGGCAGCGTGTGGGCGCTGGCAATGGAATTCGGGGCGAATGCCTGCGTGAAATCGCAGCCGACATTGGTCACGAAATAGTCGATGTCACCGTCGCCGTCGTAATCGCCGCTGGCCATGCCCATCCAGCCGCCGTGCTTGTTGAGGATATCCACCTGTCGCGCGGAGAACGTCATGTTGCCGTCGTTATGAACATAGTCGATTCCGCCGGGGATATCGTGCAAATAGAAAATGTCGAGCCGGCCGTCTCCGTCCACGTCCGACAAGTGAACGACAAACGTCCCGGGGATAAATGTCTGATTCGCGGTATCGGGAGAAAAGCCGTTTTGCTTTCCGCCCTCGATATCAGTACCCGTGATGCGCTGATACTGTGCCGTGCCGTTGACGATTCCCGTGCATCGCCA
>CAZCGF010000130.1:4973-12224 GCA_964498115.1 uncultured Planctomycetaceae bacterium
GGTACCTGGCGGAAGGTCAAACTTCTGCCTGCCCAGGAGCAGGTCCAGCCATCCGTCGTTGTTAAAGTCGCCGACGGCGCAGGCAGCGCAGTTGTCAGCGACGAAATCGACGCCGGCCTCGGCAGCCACGTCAACAAAGCCCGCCTGCCCATCATTACGAAGGAGAGAATTAGCCGCGCCGGCGCCGCCTGGAAGCAGAAGATCGATGTCTCCGTCGTTGTCGTAATCGAAGGCGGCGAGGCCACCCCATCCGCGAGGAGTTACAGCTGCTCCGAGTCGATCGGTTGCATCGAGAAAGGCCTTGGGACCTGCAAATGACCGAGCAAGCAGCTCCGTCACCGCAGACTGACACCCTTGTGACACCACCAGCAGGACAAGCGGGATCGCCAAGAACGAAGCCGCAACTAGGAAAGCGATCCGGTTTCTGAGGATCGAAAGATACGTCATGGCACGGACTATCCTCCAGCGTGCGAGGCGACGCCTTTATGATATCACGAATGATTCACCAGTTGCGAGACCGCAGCGGATCATTAAGATCCGCACTTCGACTCCTGCGATCCTAGAGCGTGTCCAAAAAGGCCAGGAGGGCCGCTCGGTCTGCATCAGAGAGCACTTCATACGCCTGGCGGATGGTCAAAGCTTCCCCATCATGCTTGCGAATCGCCAGATCAATTGAGTCCGCCGAGCCATCGTGGAAGTAGGGCGGTGTTCGACTCAGGCCCCACAGCGGCGCGGTGCGGAACTCCGTCTGTGTCGCGCTGCCGCTGACGATGCCCTTAGAGCCTGTCGCAAGAATGTCGTGCAGGAGCAGGTCGGAGAAGAGCGGGACATCGCCAAGCGAACTGGCCAGCGATGGAATGTGACACTTCGTGCATCCCACCGACGCGAACACGGCCTCGCCCTGCGCCACCTGGGCTGGATTGGCCGCAGGTTGTCGCGGCGGCCCGGCCACCATGCTCATGAAGAATGCGATGTCCTCGGCGTCTGTCAGCGACAGTTCCGGGTCGGCTACGCCGTCCAGATCGGTCGTCAAACCGAAAGTAAGTCCCGCCTGCGCCGGCAGCGTGAGCCCGATTTCCGCGGCCATCGCGTCGCGCACGAATTCTGCTACGCTTGGGACGTCCGCCTTCCAGCCGAATCTTCCAATGCGCCCGTCGGTCAATGCGTGTGCCCGACCACTGATGCCGTCGACGTTTCCGTCGGCCGGGTCCTCGTTGGATAAGATGGTTGCTTCTGAGATCGCGTCGATCAGGCCGGCTCCAAAAAGGTGAGGCGTCTGTCGCATCTCGAAGAAATTGGCATCCGCGCCTGCTGAGATCACCGGGTGTCCGATTCGAATTTCCTTGTGGAGAATCGTGTTCGGCGTTGTGGCCGGCGCGGTGAATGCGCCTCCGCCGTCGATGTGGCCGTGTCGCATCACGTTCACACCTCGCGGGCCCGCGCCGCCGATGACGGGATCAAAGTGGCACGCGCGGCAACTGTCGCCGTTGAAACGCCCGACGGCATCGGGGCCGGCCAGGCCACCTGCGCCCTGTGCAAATCCGAAGTCGCGATCGAAGACGCCGCGTCCGCGAATGAATCGCTGTGCCTCGTCAAGCGTCAGCGCTCGGAAGGGACCGCCGTAACTGCCGATGGCCGGGATTTCCGTGTTCGGCGGGACGAGTCCGGGACTCGTCTGACTTCGACCTCCGAGCGACAACAGGAACTCAATCAGATCTTCCTTGTCCTGCGTCGAAAATGCCGCAAATGCGTCGCGAGCAGCCTGCGCTTCTCCGCCATGTGCGAGGATGGCTGCCTCAATGGTGTCGACGCGGCCGTCATGCAGATAGGGACCGGTTGCCGCGAGACCCCACAGCGGTTGCGTGCGAAACTCCGAACCGGATGCGTCCTTCATGATGATGCCGTCAGCGAGTTCGGCCCCCATGTCGTGCAGGAGCAGATCGGAGTAGCAGGGTACCGGACCACGAGGACCATTGAGTCGAGGGACGTGACAATCCGAGCAACGAGCGCTGTGGAAGAGTTGTCGCCCGTGATTAGTCTGCGGAGTAGGCGGGTCAAACGCCGGGGCAGCGAGCATCATCGAAAAGCTGATGAGGTCGAACAGGTCCTGCCCCGACATTTCCGGGTCCGGCACGCCATCGTTATCGAAGTTGGGGCCGTCTGTCGCCGCGGCCTGCTCGTGCGGTCCGTTCTTCACGTCTGCCGGGAGAATGACACGACTCACGTCGATCATTTTCTTGCGGGCTGAGCTATCCACCGGCAGCATCGCCCGTTGTTCGTTGGTCAGCGGATTCGTCGTGATGCCCAGATGGTTAAACAAGGGCCCGCGGATGAAGCCTTCGATGGAAACCGTCTGCGACTTTCGCCCGAAGCGGCCGACGAATCCGCGATCGAAGTTCGCCCGGCCGCTGATGCCGTCGCCGTTGGCGTCGTCGGGGTCGGCGCGCGACAGGAGTTCCTCGTCGCTCAATTCGGCGAGCAGCCCCATGCCGAACATGGGGATCGGGTTGCGCTGCGCGAAGACGCTCGCCGTCGCCGGCACGACGGGACGAGCTGGTAGCGTCGGATCGTGATTGAACATTCGGATCACGCCGCCGGCTGCGCCCTGCGACTCGGAGAACTCAAACGTCCCGGCGCCCGTGACCCGACCGGCCAGGAAGAAGTTGCGATAGAGTCCCGCGCTGCCTCCGGGCGTCGGCCGCTCGTGACAGGCGCCGCAAAAGGTCACGTTAAAGGCCGGGCCCAGGCCATCGACGATGCCGAAGCGCTGGTTGATGACGATTTTGCCCCGATTGAAGGTGACCAGCTGGTCGGCGGTCAGCGAGGGCATCGGGTCGCCGAGATTGCCGGTGATGCCGGCGGCGATCGGTCCATCATCGGTGACGAAGAGATCCAGAATCGGGAGGAGGAAACAGCCGGAAACGCCAATGACAATCAGCGCCGCCACCGACAGCGTTATGCCATGTTTCGTCTTCATAATTTGACTCCGATTACCGCCACAATCGGCGAAAGCCAGAACGACCCGAGATTCGTGGGATTGCCGAGCACCAATTTGTGCAAGGTGAGCCTCTCATCCCTGAAGAACACTTAGGCAACGTGCGATCCGGTTCGGCGGTCGGCCGATCCGAGAGCGCTAAAAGATTAAACCGTGCGCTCTCGCATGACAAGGTGTGAGGCGGTCAATTGCAAAGTGGAGTGCACCACCGATTTCACGGTCGTGCCGGAAGTGGGGGTCATCAGTGCCGAGCGGCTGCCGAGTGCCCCGATGACGCGGGAAATCCCGCAAAGATCGGGCAATCGACTACTTTCCTTTTGCATTCGACGCCTTGCTCGAACTCTTGGGCGCGCGCTCGATGGCGAAGAGGTGCTTCTCACCGCGTATGAACAAGATGCCGTCGGAGATGGCAGGGGTCGCCATGCACGGTTCGCCGAGTGAGCACTTGCGATAGAGCTTGAAGTTCTTCCCGGCACGGACGACGTAGATGTCGCCGTCTTCGCAGGTGTAGTAGATTTTCTTGTCGGCGGCGACGGCGGAGGCGGTGAAGCCTGCGAGCCCCTTGCCGACGCGCTTGCGATAGACCTTCTCGCCGGTCTTTGCGTCGTAACATGTCAGGACGCCGTTATCGAGACAGCTATAGAGATAGTCGCCGTAGATCAACGGCGTCTGCATGTAATTGCCCATACGCGGGCCCCACCATGCAACGTCCTTGTGGGTGTCCTCGCTCGACTGCAACTTGATCTGGCCCTCGGCGGACGGCTTGATCGCGTAGATCGGGGCCATCATGCCGTGGGCGTTGGTGATATAGACGAGATCGTGACCGATCACCGGTGTGGGCACGGGGATGTCACCACCGCCTGCGAGTTTCCAGATTTCCTTGCCGGTGGAGAATTCGTAGCCGCCGATGTGCTTGTAGCCGTTACAGACGACTTGCAGGCCGCCGGTGGTCTGAAAAATTGCGGGGGAGCTCCATGTCGGCACTTCATCGCGCGGCGTCTTCCAGACTTCTTCGCCGGTCTTTACGTTCAGCGCCGTGATAAACGACCCTTCCTGCACGTCGCACTGGAGAATGACGTAGCCGTCGTGGATGAT
Organism: uncultured Planctomycetaceae bacterium; assembly: GCA_964498115.1. Lineage (GTDB taxonomy): Bacteria > Planctomycetota > Phycisphaerae > UBA1845 > UTPLA1 > UTPLA1. The sequence goes on from CAZCGF010000130.1 coordinate 9,064, forward strand.
CGGCGAGCTGCCAAATCCCCACTGGGCATCCTTCACCACGTAATAGCCAGAATCGAGGACGCCGAAGTCCTTCTTCCAGAGCAGCTTGCCCTTCATGTCGTAGCAGTAGAGCCCTTCGCTGCCGAACATGGCGACGACGTGCTTGCCGTCGGTCGCGGGGGTGCTGTTGGCGTGGCTGGCCTTGGTGTGTCGCTTGATCTTCGGGACGCCCTCGCAGGCGACTTCGTCCCATTCGATCTTGCCAGTTTTCTTGTTGAGGCAGATGACATGCCAACTGTACTGCGAGTCGTCTTCAACCGGCTTGATGTCGCCGTAGAGGCCGACTTTGAGCGGTTGATCGCCTTCCTTGCGGACGGCCGTGGTGAGAAAGACCTGATCCTCCCAGATGATCGGGCTCGACAGGCCGAGGCCGGGAATCTCGGTCTTCCATTTTATGCCTTTGCCGGACTCGGCGTCCCACTTCAGGGCGGTCCTGAATCCCTCGGCGACGCCTGAGGCGGCGGGGCCACGGAATGAGGGCCAGTTAATGGTCTTTGATTCATCCGCCGCAAGGCTGGCCTGCATCGGCAGGAATAGTGCGAGTGCGGCCATGCGGATCAGGCTGCTGGTCATTTTGATATTCATGTGGTCTGCCCGATTAGGGTCTCGAATGGATGTTCGCCACTGGCGAGTGAACAAAGTTCGTCCAAAGCATAACGGATGGCGCGGCGGATTCTTTCATTTTTACAAATCTCGAACAATTGCCGCCGTCGTCTCGCCACCGTCGTATTTTTCTCCTTCAGCCGGCGATTTTCATGATCATCCCGCTGACGCGGCCGATGCCCTTGGGGCCGACCTTCATGAGCAGATCGACCATGGCGCCGACGGCTTCGAGAAACTTGTCCATGTCGTCGAGGCGCTTGAGGTAGGTTTTTGATTCTTCGTTCTTCGGCTTTTTGCCGCCGACGTCGGCGGTGACCATTTCGCGGCATTTTTGCAGAGTCTCCAGGATCGGCTCGACCTCGCGGCGGCGGCGCTGGCGGACGATGGTCTCGAAGAGCTGCCAGACGTCGGTCAGGGCGGTGAAGTATTCCTTGCGGTCGCCGCGGATGTGGACGCGGTGGATGAGGCCCCAATCGACGAGGGAGCGAAGATTCATGGAGGCGTTGCCGCGCGAGACCTGGAGGCGCTCCATGACGTCGTCGGTGCAGATCGGCTCGGTGGAGACGAAGCACAGGGCGTGAATCTCGGCCATGGTGCGGTTGATGCCCCAATAGTTGGCCATCTCGCCCCAGCGGCGGATGAAGAGGGCCTTGGAGGCGTCGAGGGCGGGATTGGCAGGGGGGGAAGGGGATTCGGTGCGGGGTTGAACGGCCATCAGAAAGCTCCTGAAAGCACCGGCAATGCCGGAAGTTTCAATATCCTCTGAAAGTAGTATAGACTCAGAATCTCCACGCAGCAACTCGTTCCATTCACGCTCAACTGTATTTGCGGACTTGGAAGCGACCCGACGTTGACATGCTATTCACACCTTATTAGCATATATTTAGATGTCGATGAACATCCCGGAGGTACTGTCTCATGGTTCGCCTCGACCATATCTGCTCCTTTACCGAGTTTCAGCGAAATGCGCGCGAGCACATTCAGCGCCTGAAAGAATCGGGCCTTCCGCAGGTGCTGACCGTCAACGGCGCGGCGGAAGTTGTTGTTCAGGACGCCGCCGCTTATCAGGAACTGCTCGACGCGCTTGACCGCGCCGAAGCCGTTGAAGGCGTCCGCCGGGGCCTGGAGTCCATGCGCCAGGGCAAGGGACGACCCGCGGGCCAGGCATTTGCGGAGATTCGCAGGAAAAAACGCGGTGAGTCCGATTCGTGACATACCGAGTCTTTCTTCAGCCTGAGGCTGAGTCGGGAATCCATCAGTCGTACGACTGGCTTGCCGAACAATCGCCGACGGCGGCGGACGATTGGCTGAGCCGAATTGAGCAGGCGTGCGATTCTCTTTCGGAGCTGCCAGAACGATGTCCACTTGCGCCCGAGTCCGACTTCTTTGATGTTCCGATCCGACAACCGATCTGCTGCAACCATCGCGTTCTCTTCACTATCGACAAGAGCGTCGTTCATGTGCTTCACATTCGGCACGCAGCGCGTTCGATGCTGGGTGAACACGTCGACCGGCGCGAATGATGTCACCGTTGTCCATGTACGGCCATGCCGTAGCGGCGTCATGGGTTTGAACCCCCGGACTCGACGATGACGGGGAAGCCGCGGCGGAGGGGGGGGAGATCGGCTTCGAGGACTCCCTGGACTTTGGGCCAGAGTTTGAGGGCTTCGGCGACCATCCAGAATTCCAGAAGCAGGATGATGATGGCGGCGGCGACGAGGTGGTATTGGCCCTTGGGCCAGAAGCCGTCGGTGGTGTTGAGGAGTTGATAGAGCATGGCGCCGGCGGGGAGGACGAGCATGACGACGGCGGCGGCGGCGATGAACCAGGTCGGCATCTTTCGGCGGGCGAGATAGAAGGCGACGACCATGAAGGAGAGGCCGGCGAGGAGCTGGTTGACCGCGCCGAAGACGGGCCAGAGCGTGAGGCCGCCTTTGCCCATGCCGGTGGCCCAGGTTTCCTTGGGCGGGGGGATGGCGGCGATGATTGCTGCTGTGACCACGGCGAAAATGGTCGCGCCCTGCGCGCCCATGAGCGGCTTGAGGTGGAAGGTCTGGGCGAGTTCCTGGATGACGTAGCGCTGCAGGCGCGTGGCGGTGTCGAGCGTCGTCGCGGCGAAGGAGGCGACGAGGACGGCCATGAGGGCGACGGCGACGGGCTTGGGGATTCCCAATGCGGTGATGAAGTTGCCGGAGCCGTCGACGAAGGCGCTGATCGTGCGGGCAAGGCCGCCGGCGGCGGTCCAGGAGTCGTAGCGCGACATCCATGCCGGCCGACCTGTGAATCGCACTCCCTGTTCAACATCATTTGTGACAGTACCGCCTAATAATTTGATTGACTGACCTCGTTCAACTGCCTCAACTACTTGTGAGCCAATCTTTGCCTCAAGTTGATTTGACTCAAGCCCCAATTCTGACGTTCGTTGTGTCTTCCTCAGACTAACCTGCCGCCCGTCCGGAAGATTGAAGTCGCCATAGTGCGTAATGGTGCTTTGGGTCGTCCTGGAATCAAATACTGTT
>CAZCGF010000131.1:0-12198 GCA_964498115.1 uncultured Planctomycetaceae bacterium
TGAGCTGGTCTGGCTTCACACTCACGGTCTCGCCGAGATCGGTCGTTTCGACTTTGATATACTTAAGCCCTGTGAGCAACTCTTTAGCACCGCGGCCGACGCCCTTCGGGCCGTGGCATATGCAATACTCGAAGGAACCGTAAACCGATCAAGCCCTCGTTGGACGCTTGCGTACCCGGGTGGGGACGTCGGATTCATCGATATCGATGAATTCAACCGAAGCGCGGGTCCGCAGCTCACTGCCCTTCGACCTGGAGGAGATGACGAAACTCACTCCCGCAATCGCGCCGTGATATGCGAGCCTAAGCGCGGCTGGATCGGCAAATTTGCAAAGAAGATAAGGCCGTCACGGTTTCTCGCGTCACCGATAAACGACGGGACAATATTCTCGTTTTCCAAAGAGGCGACGCAGATCATGGAAATGCGGGCGCGCAACACCTATTCGGTCTTGCGGCGCATCTCGGCCCAATTGGAGAGGTTCGGTTTACCTGTACTGGTGAAGCTCGGCTATGAAACCGACGGAGGAAGTGTCGAACATCTCTGGTTTACCGTGGATGGCTTTCACGATTCGGAGATCGAGGCGACGCTTGTCAATCAGCCGCACGATATTTCCAAAATGAAAGTCGGGGACAGGCGTTGTCATTCTTTGGACCGGATGACCGAGTGGACGATCCTGACACCCAAAGGGCCCATCACTCCAGTCGATCAGTCGATCGCGCGGATGCTACGTTGACAGGGCAGGCCGATTCAAGGGTTGCCGTGCGGTGATCCTGGACACCTGCATGCCGCGTTCGGTGGTCGTAAACGGCTAAAAGGTTCGTTTCCCCTTCCAATTGGCACATAGCTTGCTATTCTCGTTTTCGTGTCGCGTGCGACCGGTGCGCGGGCGGGGGCTGCGGTCTGCCTTCAGGCGGCTGCGAGGGTGAGTCATCGCGCACCAGTTTGGCGAGCATATCGAGAATTCGTCCCACTTCGCCGGCGGCTTTGGGTGGATCGACGCCTGCGGGGTGCTGAGATCGCCGTTCGACCCACAATACTCACGGAAGGAGCGACGGCCATGAAACTGGAAGCCGTCCTGGATCAACGGGAGATTCCCTACAAGAAGCTCTGGCATCGCCAGGCCTTCACCGCACAGGAGCTCGCCGCGGAGGAACACGTCTCGGGTCACGAGGTGGCCAAGCCGGTCATCGTGAAAGGCCAAAAGAGCTTCGCCATGTGCGTTCTCGCCGCCTCCAATCACGTTGACCTGTTTCGCGTCGCCAAGGTGCTCAACGAGGACTCGGTCCGGCTCGCCACAGAGGATGAGATGAAAACGCTCTTCCCGGATTGCGAAGTCGGCGCTGAGCCGCCCGTCGGGGCGCTCTTCGGCCTCAAGACGGTCATGGATGTCGGGCTGAAAAACAAGGAACGCCTGTTCATCCAGTCGGGAACGCACACCGAGGCGGTCCGAATGCGCCGCGACGACTGGGAGTTGATCACCCGCCCAATCATCGGCGCGATTGCGATGAGCTAGTGGAAAGTCCGTGACCGACTGCGGGATTTGTCGCGCATCACGGCGCGCTTGGGGAGAAGTGCATCACCGCGCAAGCGGTTCCGCGAAAAGGCTGGGGCATATTGCGAATAATCGGGTGGATCGCGATTGACGAAACGATCGGTCACTATTGGCGAACCAGCGTCACGGGCGCCGTTGTGATAGGCCCGCCCGGCTCGATGCGCAGGATGACGGTGCCCTGAAGGGTTCCGTTCGTCTGCAGAACCACCATGTAGGTGTAGAGGCCGCCGTTGATGTTGTCGGTCGGCGAAGCGCCGAAGCCCGCGAACAGGGAGATGCCCGAGGCGTTGGCCTGTGCCTGCGGCGAGGCGAGCAGGGTCAGCAGCGTTCCATCACACCCGTCGTCCATGGACGTGATTCGCGCGTTCTGAATCGTCAGACAGGTGGCGTTGATGCCTCCTGAGGCTTCGTGTCGCCATGCGCCGTCGATGTTGACAGTCGGAAGCGAATCGGTCGGCGGGTCATTCGGCTGGCCGCCCGGCGAGTTCGGCGGTGCGGGCTGAAAGACGTCACATCCACCGATTACGAGGGCCAGCATGGTGAGCAGGACACATGCCCAAAGTCGATTTGACTGATTCGACATGACCGCACTTCCCCCGCGCCGAAGAAAACAACAAGAGTCTCGGGTGGATTCGTCCATTCTAAAGAGCCCTTGCTGCCTTTTCAATTTTCCACCCGTCCTCGGCGTAATGCCGACGGGGCGCACCATTCGGCACGCCCCGTCGGATCACACTTATCAAAGAGCCGGTTTTCTCATCAGCTACCGTGAATGAAGAACACCGACCAGCCGATCTCATGAACACCGGCGGTGCCGATGCCCGAGTTATCGTCCTCATCCGGGCAGGTAATCGCCGGAATGACAGGCTCGTTGTAACCCGAAAGCGGCGGCTGAAGCTGATCCGCGATCCCCACGGGCGCGGGAGCCGGACCGGGCGTGTTCGGATTCACAACGACACCCTTGCCGAAGAACGCTTCGCTGCGAATGACGAAGACGAAGCCTCCCTGACCCGGCGCGGGAGCCAGAAGCTCATTGCGATTGGAAAGGTCGACAAACGCGTAGGCCTTCGACGGGAAGCCCGCACAGGTCAGCACGCTCGGGAACATCGTCGTGCTGGCGAAGGGCTCGCTGTTGGCGTCGAAGTTGTCGCCGTTGACCTGGACCGACTCAAAGGCGCCGTCGTCAAAGGTGCTCGGCGTGTCGGCAAAGGCCCGCGGAGCGCCCTTCAGCGCGCCGGTGATGTTGTAGAATCGGCCGCTCTGGAAGGCGTTGTCACGCATGAACGTCAGCCAGCCGGTCGGGCCGAGGAAGTTCATGGTCGAGCTGGTGCTGGCGGGATTGCCGGCGAAGTCGATGCCGGTCACGATCAGAGCGACGTCGCCGCCGTTCAGGTCGATCAGGCTGCGCCGCGCCACGACGTCGTCGTTCGACGGATAGTCCGCCTGGCTGCCGTCCACCGTCATCAGGTAATCGGTGCCGGGAATATGGCCGTAGGCACAGGGATTGACCGCCCGCAGGCTGAACTCGACCTGCGAGAACTGAAGCGGGAAGAAGGGCTCAAACGGCACGCGAATGGCGAGGCAGTACTCGGTCTCGCCGTGCGTGAAGAGCCAGTCGTATTCGCTGGGGCTGTTGGCCAGGTTGGGCGTGAAGGTCTTCGCGCCGCCGATTCGGCTCGGCCAGGGGTCGAAGCCGCCGGTGCCAAGCGGATTGCAGCGGACCTGCGTGCCGGCGCCCGTGAACTGTCGAATATCGAACGTCAGCAGCTTGCCGACGCCGGAGTCGATCAAGCGGGCGGCGTTGGACCGTCCGCTGGAGACGTCCGTAATCTGCGGCGCGCCGCCGGGCAGCGTGCCGCTCAGGCTCTTGATCGCGTCACACGCGCCGATCGCCATGGTGCCGACGATCAAGACGCCGACAATCGGCAATACCTTCTTGGTGATGGTCATCTTTCTCCCTCCCATGTCTCACTCGATTCGTGCCAGGCGTTCTGTCGGTCGCGCGACCGATCTTGCCGGTTGGTTGCGGGGTGCATCCGGCGGAAGCGCCTTTGTGTATCAATCTTTTGAGAATCCCCCCGAGTCGGTCTCGCCCCGCCGAAGGCAAGGGCGATACCGGTTCCCCCACGTCATGGTATGACCCCGGGTTCGGCCCGATCAACGTCCGTGGATATCTGCGCAAAAAAAATGCGGGGCGTGCCATGGTTATGACACGCCCCGCGGGGTTTGATAACGTTGTGCCCGATAGTACGGGCGATTCTTCGGACTAGCTGCCGTGAACGAAGAAGATTGACCAGCCGATCTCGTGCACGCCGCCGGGTCCGTTAAACGAGTTGTCGGTCTCGGTGTAACCGCCGTTGGCGGTGATGGCCGGGATGATGGTCTCGTTGTAGCCCGAGAACGGCGGAACGATCAGGTCGCCGATGGCCACCGGGGCCGGGGTCGGACCGGGAACGTTCGGATTCACGACAACGCCGGTGCCGATGAAGGCCTCGCGGCGAATGATGAAGATGCCGCCGCCCTGACCGGGGCCGGGGGCAAAGATCTCGTTGCGGTTTGAGAGATCGACGAACGAGTACGTTCGGCCGGGCGTCGGTGCACCGCCGGCACAGGTGAGGGCCGCCGGGAACAGTGACGTGTTGGCAAACGGCTCGCTGAAGAAGTCAAAGTTATCGCCATTGACCTGGACCGACTCAAAGAAGCCATCGTCCGCCGTGCCCGGCGTATCGAAGAAGGCAGGGGGGCCGCCCTTGAGGGCGCCGGTGATGTTGAAGAAGCGACCGCTGCGGAAGGCGTTGTCTCGCATGAAGACGAGCCAGCCGGTCGGGCCGAGGAAGTTCATCGTGGCGACCGTGCTGGTCGGCGAGCCGATGAAGTCGATACCCGAGACGATCAGGGCGACGTCGCCGCCGGTGATGTCGATCAGGCTGCGATTCGCGGCCACGTCATCGTTCGACGGGAAGTCCGCCTGGGTCAGGAAATAGTCATTGCCGGGGGGCGCGACCAGGAGGTGGCCGTTCGCCACGGGATTGACCGCCCGCAGGCTGAACTCAACCTGCGAAAACTGAAGCGGGAAGAACGGCTCAACCGGCACGCGAAGGGCCAGGCAGTATTCCGTCTCGCCGATTCGGGCGACCCAGTCATACTCGCTGGGGCTGTTGAACAGGTTCGGAGTGATGATCACCGGGCCGCCGATGCGGCTCGGCCAAGGGTCGATGCCGCCGGTGCCGAGCGGGTTGCAGCGGTTCTGCGTGCCTGCGCCGGTGAACTGGCGAATATCGAAGAACAGGAAATTGCCGACTCCGGTGTTGATCAGGCGCGAGGCATAATCCCGGCCCTGCGAAATGCTGGTGCCGACCGCTCCCGACGTATCAGGAACTGTGAGGCCACCGACATTGTTGTTGATGCTTCGCAGTGCATCGCAGGCGCCGATCACGGCGATCCCGCATGCCACGAAGGCAGCCACTGATCCAAGTCGCTTCGAAACGGTCATCTTTCTTCCTCCCATCGAGAGTCTTTTCACCATCCTCGGCAAGGCGCACGGGGTGCCCGCTGCGAGGTGTTTTTTTAATGCTCTGACCCCGGCATGTTTTAATAGCTCCTTTATACCTAAAAGCTTACGGCCGGGTCAAGCGAACGAGAGTGCCACTTACTCGCTCAAAAGGTGTACCCCGTTATCGACCCCGGATGCCCGCGTGGGTCCGGTAGTAACTGACGCACGGGCCGAATTCTCAGCGGCAAAGTCATATAAACAGAACGCCGCTCCAAGCGGATTGCTGATTTCCCTTAGGGTTCAGCCTTTCCGCGTGGAGCGGCGGGATGTCAACGCGATGTCGAATCAGGGCCGAGCGAGCGCCCTAGTAGCGGTAGTGTTCCGGCTTGTAAGGACCGTCTACCGGTACGCCAAGGTAATCGGCCTGAGCCTGCGAAAGACGAGTCAGCTTCACGCCCAGCTTATCGAGGTGGAATCTGGCCACCTGTTCGTCGAGCTTCTTGGGAAGCGTGTAAACCTTGCCCTTCTCGTACTTCATGCCTGAGAGCGTCGGCTTGCCCTGGCTCGACAGCCAGAGATCGACCTGGGCGATCACCTGATTGCTGAAGCTGTTGCTCATCACGAAGCTCGGGTGACCGGTGGCGCAGCCGAGATTGAGCAGGCGTCCCTCTGCCAGCACGATGACACTGTGGCCGTCGGGGAAGGCCCACTCGTCCACCTGCGGCTTGATGTTGATCCTGCGGACGCCGGAGATCTTCTTGAGGCCGGCCATGTCGATCTCGTTGTCGAAGTGGCCGATGTTCCCGACGATGGCGTTGTGCTTCATCTTCTTCATGTGATCGGCGGTGATGATGCCGAAGTTGCCCGTGGTGGTGACGAAGAGGTCAGCCGTGCTCAGGACGTCCTCCAGCGGGAGAACCTGATAGCCTTCCATCGCCGCCTGAAGGGCGCAGATCGGGTCGATCTCGGTGACGATCACGCGACAGCCCTGCCCGCGAAGGCTCTGGGCACAGCCCTTGCCCACGTCGCCGTAGCCGCAGACCACCGCGACCTTGCCGGCCAGCATGACGTCCGTGGCCCGCATGATCCCGTCCACCAGCGAATGGCGACAGCCGTACAGGTTGTCGAACTTGCTCTTGGTGACGGAGTCGTTCACGTTGATGGCCGGGAAGAGGAGCGACCCGGTCTTCTGCATTTCGTAGAGGCGGTGGACGCCCGTCGTCGTTTCTTCCGAAACGCCGATGATGTCCTTCGCCACCTTCACCCAGTGCTGCGGGTCGCGCTTCTGCTCCGCCGCCAGCAGCTTGAGGATGATCTGCATCTCTTCGACGTCGGTCGTCTCAGGGCCTGGGACCTTACCCGACTTGTTGTATTCGTAGCCCTTGTGGACCAGCATCGTCGCGTCGCCGCCGTCGTCGAGAATGATGGTCGGTCCGCTTCCGTCCGGCCAGGTCATCGCCTGAAGCGTGCACCACCAGTACTCCTCGAGTGTCTCGCCCTTCCAGGCAAAGACCGGAATGCCTCCCTTGGCGATGGCCGCGGCGGCGTGGTCCTGCGTGCTGAAGATGTTGCAGCTCGCCCATCGCACGTCGGCGCCGAGCTTGGCCAGCGTCTCGATCAGGACGGCCGTCTGGATCGTCATGTGCAGCGAGCCGGCGATCTTCGCGCCTTTGAGCGGCTGCTTGGCCGCGTACTGCTCGCGAATGGCCATCAGGCCGGGCATTTCGTGCTCGGCGAGTTCGATCTCTTTGCGGCCGAAGTCGGCCAGCGTCATGTCCGCAACCTTGAAATCCTGAGTCATCACTGCTGTCGCCATCGTCTGTCTCCGTCAGTTCTCAAAAAAAGTTGATCTCTTACTCATCACTTAATCGGATCGTCCGCGCGGCCGTTCTACTTTCGTTCGGCCGTCAGCGCGAAAAGTCCGGGGGCATCCATCTCCCGCGGCGCTGTAGTTGGGGATATCAGTTCGGTGCGGCGGACTTTTGCGAAACCGCCGGCCATCGCCGTCTTTGCCAGTTCCTCCGGATCGAAGCCCCACCAGAAGTCCTGCATCGTGTCATAAAACGCCTGATTCTCGTGGGAGTGCTGCTCGATCACGATCAGCCGTCCGCCGGGGCGAAGGACGCGATGCATCTCGGCCAGCGCCTCAGGGGGTTTCGGGACGTGATGCAGCACCAGGCACGCAATCACCAGATCGCAGCCGGCGTCGCCCAGCGGAAGCTCACTCAGATTGCCGGAGTGAAGCTGAACATTGTTCAGTCCCTTCTCACTCACGCGACGTCGGGCACACTCCAGCATCGCCGCCGCCGGCTCCACCGCCACGACCTGTCGGAAGTGCGCGGCCAGATGTGGCAGAAGGTATCCCGTCCCGCAACCGACATCCGCGACAACCCAGTCGGAAGGCAGGAGGCTGATAAACGCCTCCCACGCAAATCCTTCGCCGAACGCCGTGGTGCGAAGATCGTCCCACCGCTGCCCCATGCGCTCGAAGAAGCTCAAATCGCCGTCGCTGCGATGTCGCAGGGCTCGGCGAAGTCGCGCTTCCAAAGTCGCCGGAAGCGGCTGCGAGCGCAGCCATTCGAGGATCACTCCGCGAACGTCGTCCGACGCTCTCGGGTCCGTGACGGCCTGATAGAAAACCGTCGTGCCGATCCGCCGATCCCTGACCAGGCCGCTGTCGCGCAGCACTTTCAGATGGCGTGAGACGGTTGACTGCGGCTGCGAGAGGATTGTCACCAGTTGCCCGACGTTCAGCTCCTCCGCCAGAAGCAATTGGAGCAGTCGATGCCGCGTGGAGTCCGCCAGACAGCGAAACACTTCATCGCTGGTCGATGGGGAAGCCGAACCGGACTGTCGAGTACTTGTATCCATCCAGCCGGATTATATGATTCTTCATCCAGTTGTCAATCCGGATTTAGGATAAAAACGTCAATTGAGCGGGCCCGACTCCCAGATGAAGAAAGTGGACCCGAAAAGGTGCCAAGCGAAGGCGGTGCGAAGCGCCATCGAGTTGGGGTATTGGTCTTAAATGTCAGTGAGAAAAAGACTTGTGACGGGGCGTCTAGCGCGCGGTCTTCTGAAGGTACAGGATGGCGTCCAGCGCGGAACCCAAAAGCGGGCTCTGCTCGCGCTTCTCAACCGCCTCCTTCAGAAGGTCGTAAGCCTTCGCCTGGGCTTCAAAGCTGGCGTCGGCATCGTCCGCCTTGATCGCGGCGTCGAGCAGCAGGCATGCCGCCTCACCGACCTGCGCCTCCCAGACGTAGTTCTTGCCGCTGATGGACGAGTTGTCCGGGAATCGAAGATTGACTCGATTGATCAGCGTCGCCACCTGCTGATAGGCCTTCGCGGCCTCGGCGAGTTCGTTGATCGCCTCGGTCTTCTGCTTTTCGACTTCCTCCGAAACCGGGCCGGGCTCGTCCGAGCCGGTCAGTCGTGAAACGTATTCAGCGATCTTGTGCTCCGCGAGCATTCCCTGAATCTGGTCAAATCGAACAGCGGCGGAAGCAAACAGCGCATTACCAACGAGCGTCTGAACATATGCCTCGGCCTCGTGATCCTGGCTGACGCGCTGAAGTCGCTCGTCAACGCTTTCGCCGGAGCCGGCTCCCTGCATCGCATCGCTCGTGCGCTTCTTCGCGGCACTGACCGCGGACTTCGCGGCCAAGGCAGCTTCCTTCAGAAGCTTCAGGGCGGCGTCCTCGCTCTTCTCCGCATTCTTCACGCGCTGCGAAGCCTGAGCAAGCTGCTCGTCGATGCGTGCGACTTCCGCTTGGAGTCCTTCGGAGATTTGTGCCTTGCTCGTCGCGGTGGCCTCGGCCGTTTCCTCAAGCGCCGCGATCTCCTTCGTCAGTGACTCTCGCATGGCATTCAGCGCCGCCGTCTGCTGACGAAGTTGTTCCAGGCGAAACTCGAGTACGCCGATGCCCGGCTCCGGCGTGCCGCCTTCGTAGGCGGGCCCTGCGAATTCCTGATCGTCGGAAGCAACCTCGGTCGCGCCCCGGAGCGTGCCGTTCTGGATCGCAGCCGCCGCGGCCTCAGCCTCGCGCGCCTTCTTCGACAGCGCTGCATAGCGATCGCTTTGAGAATCGATGTTTCCGGAAGCCGCCAACTCCTCAAGCTCAGCCCTTGCCTGGGCCGCCTCTTCCGACAGCGAATTCGCCTCCGCCTTGCGGGAAGCAATCAATGCCTCTAGCCCGGCCATCGCTTGCGCCGCCTGCTGGCTGCCTGCATCGGCGCGTGCCAGGCTTTCCTGCTTTTGCTGAATGATCGCCTCAGTCTGCCTCGCTTCCAATGCAGCGAGAACCGATCGGGTCTTGCCCAGACTCGTGGCCCGCTGCTCGACGCCGGACCTGAGAATCGACGCCTGCGATCGCTCGAATCGCGCCTTGTCAACTTCCAATCGCGCCTTGGCCATCAGGAACAGCGACCGCACGCGATTGACGTCCAGGCTGTTGGATGCCGACGCGCTGCCGACCGTCAGCGATCGGATCTGATTCATCGCCGCATCGGCCCGCGACACCACACTCTGGCCGGCCTTAAGCGGCTCGAGCGCTTCCTTCATCACATCTTCGCCGCGAGGATTCACCTGATTCACGGTGCCCTTGCCGATGACACTCGTGTTCCGCTCGAAATCGCGACCTTCGATCGCCCGCATCTCATCCGCCAGGGCATTCGAATCGCGCATGACTTCGCGCGTCCAGATGCCCGGGTGAGCCTGGGCGAAGCGAAAACCCACCCCGGCATCGAGCGCCTCGGGGTCATCACCGCTGTGAAACATGTAATTGAGGAGGGCCAGTTCGTGATCGAGGTTTGCGACGGCACGTCGAAGCGTGTCAGAGTCCGCGGATGCAGCCTCTGCCAGTGCCCGATCGTCCGAGCGCAACATCCTGAGATAGAACGGAGAGCCTGCAAGCGCGCCCACGAGGACAACGGCGAGGCCCAGACCGAGTATTCCGCCGGGTTTTCCTGCCACGTTTATGATCCCTTAGTTGAACTTACCGGGTTCGACCCGCAAGTGGCGCGTGACCGAACTCCCCCCGGGGCATGCATGATGCCAAAAGCTTGCGGATGCCATATTTATCACGCTTGGCGGCCAAAGTCAACCGCACAGGGCCTTGCCCGGCGTCTCGCGCGCGGCCCAACCCCCGGTCGGGCGCATAAGGGGATGAATTACCGGCGGGCCTTCTTTTCGGGCTCGATAAACCGCAGCGCATCGCGCAGGGCCTGAGGCGACCAACTGATCACCATATATCGGTCGGTGACTTTCAGGGCCGGGCCGGGAATGGCCGCCTGAATGTACCAGATCCCCTCGTCGTCGCGCTTGACGCTGACCCGCGCCAGCACCGTCTTGTTGCGTTCGGCACGCTCGTCGAGGTATCGGCTCCACGCTTCGAGCAGAGAATTGATCGCCGCGGAGACGGCGCGGCCGTTATCGATCTCGATGGCGATCGTCAGCGCGAAGGGGATGCGCAGGGGATGCTCGGGGTAGTCGAACAGGATCACCGTCTCGCCGATGTGTTCGATCAGGTTTCCACCGATGTCGAGGCCTCGCTCCTGTTCGAGGCGCTGCCATGCGGTTTTCCACTTTCGATAGTTGCTCTCCGACTGCGCCGCGACCCAGGCCCGCGGAAGATTGTCCACCAGCCATCGCGTCGGCACCTTGATGATGGCAAAGTGCCGGGCCTCGTCAGGGACAATTCGCAGATGCTCCTTTGAGTAAAGTGACGGATCGCTGTACAGCCGCGTCACGTCCTCACTTCCGCGACGATAATATCGACGCCAGGTCAGCGCCCGACCTTCGATGCCCACGGCCCACATGTCCTGCCGAATGTCGTCAGCCTGAAGCGCCGCCGCCACACGCGCCACCCGGCCCTCGGCCGCCTCGCCCAATCGCTCGCGAAGCTGCGTGAAATCGGTCACCCAGTGCGCGAAACAGTCGCGTACGTGCGTCTGATCGGCGCCCCTGCGATACCAGTCGTTCCGCGACATCGACGTCGTCTTGCCGCTCGCCACCGACACCAGCCGGTCGTAAGCGCCCTCGCCGAAGGTCAGCACAAAACAGTCGCCGATCGTGCCCCATTCCCAGACGGCCCATTCCTTCAGCCGCTCGTCCACCAGCCGCTGATACTCAAACTCGCCCGTCTTGTGGGTGGACAGCGCCGCCACGTCTCGATTCGTATAACGGCTCATCACGCGATAGAGCTGCTCGGTCACCGGCTTACAGTCGTCGCCCGTGCGAAAAATCACCGCGACCTGAAGACGATCGAGCCGGAGAATCTTCTTCTGCTTGCCCGATTGATCGTCGTCGCCGCCCGGCTGGACCAGCTTGGTGGACACGTCTAATAGTGCCAGCGCGTGCTCGTATCGACCGAGCAGCGGCAGGGCGGAGATGATGTCCGCATAGACCTGACCGTCCCCGGGAATCAATCCCGCGGCGTTGAGGAACCCCACGATCGACGTCAGCGAGACCGTCGGCCCCTTCGTCGCGTCAGCGGGCTGAGTCGAGTTCTCACCCATCAGAAACGAGTACGGCTTCGCCGCATACACGACCAGCGCATCCGACGAAACCAGGTCCATGATGGGCGTAGGCTTGCCGTCGAAACCAAGCGCCGGCGACCAGGCCGCCAGAATAATCAGCGTCGCGGAAAGGGCGCGAAGCACTCGGGTTCTGACATAGTGGAAATGATGGCGATTCATGTCGTCTCGGAATGCCGGACCGTCAGCGATAGGCCCGTCGTTACAGGTTCGATACGCGGTCGATTCTACGGCTTTCCAACCGCCGCGCGAACCGCCTCGAGGACTTCCTCCGGGGACGGTCGGTCCTGAACGCGAACGCTCTTGCGACGCCAGAGGATGCTGCCGTCCTGACCGACAAGGACCAGCGCCGGCATCGCCACATCCGTCTTGCCCGGCCCCATGCCGACATGTCGCAATCCGTAGTCGTCGAGCGTCTTTCCGTCGGCGTCGCTCAGGATCGGAAACTCCAGTTTCGCCTTCTTCACGACGCCGAGCGAGTCCTTCGGCGGGTCCACGCTGATCGCCAGAACTCGTCCGCCCATTTTGCTTAATTCTTCGGCGACCGGATGGAGCCCAACGAGCTCCGAGATGCAGACCACTCACCAGAAGCCGCGATAGAAAACAAGCAGCACCGGCCCCT
>CAZCGF010000132.1:0-12179 GCA_964498115.1 uncultured Planctomycetaceae bacterium
AAGGTCTGCTGCGCGAGGTGTTCCCGATTACGAGCTACGACGAGAACATCCACCTCGAATATCTTGACTACTCCCTGGGCAAGCCGCGCTACACGCCGGACGAGTGCCGCCAGCTTCGGCTGACCTACGGCATGCCGCTGCGAGTCCATGTCAAGTTGCATCGCCGCGACAAGGACGAGATGTTCGAAGATCGCATTTACCTCGGCGACATTCCGATCATGATCGGCGGCGGCGAATTCATCATCAACGGCGCCGAGCGCGTCATCGTTTCCCAGTTGCACCGCTCGCCTGGTGTCGACTTTATCAAGGAGACGCTTGAGGCCGATCGTCCGCTGCATGCCTGCCGCATCATTCCCGAGCGTGGAAGCTGGATCGAAATCAACATCACCCGCAAGGACGTGATGGCGGTTCGCATTGACCAGTCGAGCAAGATTCCGGCGACCTGCTTCCTCCGCGCGATGGACTCCAAGTACGGAACCGATGAAGCCATCATCAAGCTCTTCTACCAAACCAAGACGGTGCGGACGGGCAGCCTGAAGGCCGACATGTTCGTCGTCTCGGACGTCTGGCCGGATGACATGGCCGACGTGACCGAGCCGCTGGTTCGAGCCGGTTGTCAGATCGGCGACGCACTCGGAAAGATTCAGGGCGGCAGCCTCAAGCAGTTGGAAGTCGTTGAAAAGGTCGGCGACCCCCTCATCCTGAATACGCTTACCGAAGACAACTGCCATTCGCACGAGGACGCCCTCATGCGGATTTACAAGAGCCTGCGGCCCGGCAATCCGGCGCAGCTCGACAAGGCGGTCAAGCTCTTCCATGAGAAGTTCTACGATCAGAATCGATACCGACTCGGTCGCGTCGGCCGTTTCCGCATCAATCGGAAATTCGGCCTCGCACTACCGACATCGCTCAATACACTGACTGCGGCCGATTTCATTGCCTGCCTGCGTTACCTGCTCGACCTACGGAGTCAGGAGCGCGTCGGCTTCTCGGTCCCGCAGCGCCTGCCGTTTGAGCTGTGCCTCCTCAAATGGACACGCGAGCTGGCCGAGCAACTCAATGGGTATCAAAGCAAGGGACAGCAGGTAAAGGATCCCAAGGAGGGCGTTGCCCTTGGCCAGTTGGATTCCATCCGCGACGGCCGCAAGAAGCTCCAGCCGTCCGACGTCGTCACCGAGATGGCCCGACAGCTGCGGAGCCTTTCCGATGCCCCGACTGAGTGGGCCCCGGTTGCTTCGCTGGACATGGAGAAGATGCGCGGTGTCCTGGGACGAACCAAGACCGACCGCGATTCAGAAGTGAACAAGCTTTCTCGCGACTTCATCGTGGCGACGATTCGCACGCGTGCATCGCGCCTGCTGGAGGGCATTGAGGCCTACCAGTCGCATGAGAAGCTGACCCATTCAGACCTGGCTCAGATCGACTTCCTGAACTACTACCTGCACCCTGGTGCGCTCTATACCTTCAACGAGGCCGAATCCAAGAAGCAGTCGGAGGCAGCCGATGCCACGATCGAAGCCGAGTGGAAGGAACTCTTCGGCGCAGGCTGCAAGCACGTCGCCTTTGACACTTTCGAGAATACCTCCGGCATTCTGACGAAGCACGGCCAGGCCGATCTGCTTTCCGTTGGAAACGTGCATGAATACGGCTGGCGATCCACACGGGTCATCGTCCAGGAAGACGACATCGATCACCTGGGTAATCGCCGGTTGCGGACGATTGACGAACTGGCCTGCGATGAAATTCGCAAGGGCTTTTTGAAGCTGCGACGGACCGTGCAGGAGCGCATGAGCATGCGCGATCCCGATCAGCTCGGAAAAATCGCCGAACTGATCAACTCCAAGGCGATTTCCGGCGCGATTGAGTTCTTCTTCGGCCGCGGTGAATTGTCGCAGGTCGTCGATCAGACCAATCCGCTCAGCCAGCTCACGCACGAGCGCCGATTGTCGGCCCTCGGTCCGGGCGGTCTTAACCGCAAGCGTGCCGGCTTTGAAGTGCGCGACGTGCACATCAGCCACTACGGACGCATCTGCCCGATCGAAACGCCGGAAGGCACGAACATCGGTCTGATTGCATCGCTCAGTATTTACTCGACCGTCGACGAATACGGCTTCCTCATCACGCCTTATCGCAAGGTGGACAAGGGCGGCTCCGTCAACGGCGGCTACGAGTTCCTCCGCGCGGACGAGGAAATGAAGACTGTCCTCGCGCCGCCTGAGGCCGTCGATCCCAAGACGAGCAAGGTGACCGGCGTCCACATCATGGCGCGCATCCGCGGCGATCTGGCGATGGTTGAGAACAAGGACATCGAGTACATCGACATCTCTCCGAAGCAGACCGTCGGTGTCTCCGCCTCCTTGATTCCGTTCCTTGAGCACGACGACGCCAACCGCGCATTGATGGGTTCCAACATGCAGCGGCAGGCCGTGCCGCTCCTGCTTACCGAGCCGCCGGTCGTTGCGACGGGCATGGAAAAGATCGTCGCCGGTAACAGCGGCATGGTCGTCCGTGCCGAGCGCGATGGAAAGGTCAGTTTCGTCGATGCCTCGCGCATCGTTCTCGATAATACGGACGAGTACGTCCTTCGAAAGTTCCAGGGCCTCAACGAGCGGACCTGCCTGAATCAGACGCCGCTCGTCAAGCTCGGTGATAAGGTCAAGGCCGGACAGAACATTGCGGACGGGCCGGCCTGCAAGGATGGCGAACTCGCCCTGGGTCGCAACGTGCTCGTCGCGTTCATGACGTATGACGGCTACAACTTTGAGGACGCCATCCTCATTTCCGAGCGCCTGCTCCATAACGACACATTCACCAGCATCCACATCGAGGAGCACGACATTGAAATCCGCGAGACCAAGCTCGGTCGCGAGGAATTCACGCGTGATATTCCGAACGTCTCCGAGCGAGCCCTGCGGAATCTCGACGAGGACGGCGTCATCAGCATCGGCACCGAGGTCAAGCCCGGCGATATTCTCGTCGGTAAGGTTTCGCCGAAGAGCAAGAGCGAGCTTTCACCTGAAGAGAAGCTGCTTCACGCGATCTTCGGCCGCGCCGGCGAAGACGTGAAGAATGACTCGCTCGAAGTGCCCGCCGGCATCTACGGTATCGTCATTGATACGAAGCGATTCAGTCGTCGCACGCAGATGACCGACGACCAGAAGAAGCAGCTTCAGAAGCGCATCAAGGATTTCAAGACTTCCTCCAACACTCGAACCATCGCCATCTTCGGCAAGATGATCGAGGAGATGGAGGCGATCACCGAAACGCCCATCGTCGACCCCAATACCAAGCAACTGGTCGGACGAAGCGAAATCCCCGACGTCGTCATGGAGCAAATCGGCGAGCCGGGCAACTGGTCGTTCGATTTGAAGTGGATCAAGCCCGCTTCGAAGCGTGATGAATGTCAGGCGATTTACGATCGCTTCTGGCCGGTCATCGCCGAGCAGATCGAGGAGCGCGAGCGCAAGATCGCCCAGATCAAGCGCGGCGACGAGCTGCCTTCCGGCGTTCTCGAGATGGTGAAGGTCTACATCGCCACCAAGCGCCGCCTCTCCGTCGGCGACAAGATGGCCGGGCGACACGGTAACAAGGGCGTCATCGCCAAGATTCTCCCTGTCGAAGACATGCCGTTCCTCGAAGACGGTACGCCGGTCGACATCATGTTGAATCCGCTCGGCGTGCCTTCTCGTATGAACGTCGGCCAGATTCTCGAAACCCACCTCGCATGGGCCGCGAAGATCCTCGGTTTCCAGGCAGTGACGCCGGTCTTCGACGGCTGTAAGGAAGAGGAATTGCACAAGGCCGTCGCCGAGGCGAATGCAAAGGTGGACGAACTGCTGAAGGATCAAACCGCAATTCAAAACGCCGCCAAGGACAACTTGCTTCTGGCAAAGATGCCCTACGGCGGAAAGGTGCGCCTGGCCGATGGCCGGACGGGTGAGGTCTTCGATCAGCCCGTGACGGTCGGCTACATCTACATGATGAAGCTGCACCACCTTGTCGACGACAAGATTCACGCCCGCGCGACCGGTCCCTACTCCCTCATCACGCAGCAGCCCCTGGGCGGCAAGGCCCGCACCGGTGGTCAGCGATTTGGAGAGATGGAAGTCTGGGGCCTTGAGGCTTACGGCGCTGCGTACATCCTTCAGGAACTCCTCACCGTCAAGAGCGACGACGTCGAGGGTCGCACGAAGATTTACGAGGCGATGGTCAAGGGCGAAAACTCGCTCGAGGCTGGAACGCCTGTTTCGTTCGACGTGCTTTGCAATGAAATCCGCGGGCTGGGCATGAACATCCAGCTCGAGAAGGGCAAATTGATCTAGTGCGTCGTTGTGCGGTCGGCCGGTTTGCCGATCCACGGGCGCAATGCGGCGTGCAGTTGGTCGTGTCGCGGTGAAAGTCGAGGTGTTTTATGGACAACATCACGTGCGAAGTGGTTTCGAAAATGGACCTCGCCGAGTTGAAGGCCTTCTATGACGCCCAGGGATGCGTCATGCCGCAGGCCGTCGACAAGCTGTCCAGAATGATCGACAACTCGGCGTGCTTCGTGGTGGCCCGTGATCCCGATTCTCACATCGTCGGCATCGCCCGAGGCGTCGCGGACGGTGTTCGAGGCTACCTGACCGAGTGCAAGCTCGATCCCGCTCGGCAGGGGCCGGGCGCCGTCACACACATCGACGGTCGCATCGAGCACGACCAGTACGGCATTGCCAAGCGGATGGCTGAGATGGTGCTTGCGGCCCTTTCCGAAATGGGCTGCGAGCGCGTCGACGCTGCCGCCTACGGCACCGAGGTGGATTTCTGCGAAGAGCTCGGCTTCAAGCGAGCGGCCGGTGTCGTGCCGATGTCGCTCGACATCCGTTCGCTTCAGGCGGCTCGGCGGCCGGGCGTCCTGGCCGGACAGGGAGCGACGGCGTAGTCCGCCGGCCACAGCGCGGCGACACAGACTTGGTATTTTTCCGTTCGCGATACGACGAACGGTGTAAACGGTTTTCGAAGTATCGGCCGGCCTGCGAGAAGCAGGCCGGATACATCAGCGAGGATAGAGACACTCATGGCTGAGAGCATTTACGATCGCGTGAACGACTACGGGGCAGTGCGGATTTCGCTGGCATCGCCGAATGACATCCGCTCCTGGTCCTACGGCGAGGTCCGTAAGCCCGAGACGATCAACTACCGCACCTACCGCGCCGAGAAGGACGGCCTCTTTTGCGAGCGCATCTTCGGCCCGGAGCGCGATTGGGAGTGCTTCTGCGGCAAGTACAAGGGCACCAAGCATAAGGGCATGATCTGCGACCGCTGCGGCGTGAAAGTCACGCACAGCCGCGTGCGGCGCAAGCGCATGGGCCATATCAACCTGGCCGCGCCCATCGTTCACATCTGGTTCTTCAAGGCCATGCCCTCGCGGCTTGGCGCCTTGCTCGACATGAAGACCTCGGACCTGGAGAAGGTCGTCTATTTCCAGGACTACGTCGTGACCGATCCCAAGGACACGCCGCTCAAGCCCTGCCAGATTCTCTCCGAGGAGGAGTATCGCAGCGCCATCGAGAAGTACGGCGACAGCTTTGAGTCGCTGATCGGCGCCGAGGCGGTCAAGACGCTCTTGTCGCGCATCGATCTGATGCGATTGAGTACCGAGCTCCGAGAGGCGATTACCAACACCAACAGCAAGCAGAAGATCAAGGACCTCTCCAAGCGGCTGAAGATCGTCGAAAGTCTGCGCGGCAGCACCAATGACCCCACCTGGATGGTCATGGATGTGATCCCGGTCATTCCGCCGGACCTGCGGCCCCTCGTCCTTCTCGACAGCGGCAACTTTGCCACCAGCGATCTGAACGATCTCTACCGCCGCATCATTAACCGCAACAACCGCCTGAAGAAGCTGATCGACCTCAACGCCCCCGAGGTCATCATCCGCAACGAAAAGCGCATGCTCCAGCAGGCCGTCGACGCCCTCTTCGACAACGGCCGATGTCGCCGCCCGGTCCTCGGCTCGTCGAATCGCCCGCTCAAGAGCCTGACCGACATGATCAAGGGCAAGCAGGGCCGCTTCCGCGAAAACCTGCTCGGCAAGCGCGTCGATTACTCCGCGCGAAGCGTCATCGTCGTCGGTCCCGAGCTCAAGCTGCACCAGTGCGGCTTGCCCAAGAAGATCGCCCTCGAGCTCTATCAGCCCTTCATCATTCGCAAGCTCAAGGAGCGCGGTTTCGCCGACACCATCAAGAGCGCCAAGAAGATGCTCGAACGACGCGACCAGGAAATCTGGGACATTCTCGAAGAGGTCATCTACCAGCATCCGGTGCTTCTGAATCGTGCGCCGACGCTCCACCGCATGGGTATTCAGGCCTTTGAGCCCGTCCTCGTGGAAGGCAACGCCATCAAGATTCACCCGCTGGTCTGCAAGGGCTTCAACGCCGACTTCGACGGCGACCAGATGGCCGTCCACCTGCCGCTTTCGATCGAAGCCCAGGTCGAGGCCCACACCTTGATGATGTCCACCAACAACATCTTCAGCCCGGCGAGCGGCTCCCCGATCATGTCGCCGAGCCAGGACATCGTCATGGGCATCTTCTACCTGACTTGCGACCATGCCCACGGCGCGTTGGACGAGCCCAAGCGATCCTTCTCGACTGCCGCCGAGGCGATGCTTGCCCATGAATTGCACAGCATCGGAATCCACGAGCCGATTCGCGTTCGCATCGCCCAGAGCAAGGTGGTTACCGGCCAAAAGAAGCGACCCACGGCCGCGCCTGCCAACGGCCTGATCGCCACCACGGTCGGTCGCCTGATTTTCAATGACATTCTTCCGCCGGAAATGCCCTTCTATAACTACCCGCTCAGCCAGAAGGGTGCGGCCCGCGTGATTGCCGATTGCCATGCCCTGCTGGGCCGAGCCGAAACGATTGACCTCCTCGATCGCATCAAGGAGATCGGCTTCAAGCGAAGCACGCTCGCCGGTCTGTCGTTCGGCCTGACCGACATGCGCATCCCCGAGCGAAAGAAGGGCATCATCGACGAAGCTCAGAAGAAGGTGGATCGCATCACCCGCGCCTTCCAGGGCGGTGCGATTACCGACATGGAGCGCTACAACGCCCTGATCGACATCTGGGTCCACGTCCGCGAAGGCGTGACCGATGCCATGATGCTCGAGCTGAAGAGCGACTATCGCGATGCCGAAATGCGCTACACCCAGCCGGGCCAGCCGGGCGCGACCAAGTACCTGAACCCGATCTATCTGATGACCGACTCCGGCGCCCGCGGAAGCGTCGACCAGATCCGGCAGCTCGCCGGTATGCGAGCCCTGATGGCCAAGCCCTCGGGCGAGATCATTGAGACGCCGATCAAGGCGAACTTCCGCGAAGGTCTGAGCGTGCTTGAGTACTTCAGCTCGACGCACGGTGCGCGAAAGGGTCTTGCGGATACCGCCCTCAAGACCGCCGACTCGGGCTATCTGACCCGCAAGCTCGCCGACGTCGCCCAAAACGTCATCATCACCGACCGCGACTGCGGCACGATCGCCGGCATTACCAAGGGCGTGCTCTACAAGGGCGAGGAAGTGGATATCTCCCTCTCCGAGTCGATCAAGGGTCGCATCGCACGCGACACGATTCGGCACCCGGTCACCGACGAGGTCATCGTCAAGGAAAACTCCATCATCACCGAGGACATCGCCCGGCGCATCGAAAGTCCGCCGGCCGAAGGTGGTCTCGGTCTTGAGACCATTCGTGTCCGCAGCCCGCTCACCTGCGAAAGCGCCATGGGCGTTTGTTCACTGTGCTACGGCGTGGATATGTCCAACGGTCGAATCGTCGAGGACGGTATGGCCGTCGGCATCATCGCGGCCCAGTCGATCGGCGAGCCGGGCACGCAGTTGACCATGCGTACCTTCCACACAGGCGGTGTCGCCAGCCGAGCCGTCATCGAAAGCGAAATCAAGTGCATCAACGGCGGAAAGGTGAAGTTCCACGACCTCAACGCCGTCAAGTTTGAGGACCCGGAGACGAATGAGACGACGCTCGTCGTGCTCAAGCGCAACGGCGAATTGTCCATCAACGACGAAAAGGATCGCGAACTCGAACGATACAAGATTCCTTACGGTGGTCGCGTCCTCGTCGCCGACGGCGATACCGTCAAGGCGCGCACCGTCGTCTGCATGTGGGACCCGCACCTGACACCGATTCTGGCCGAGGCGGCCGGTTCCATCCGCTTCCAGGACATCGTCGAAGGAGAGACCGTTCGTCTCGAGAGCGAAGGCAAGGCGTCCAAGTACGTGGTCGTCGAGCATCGCGGAGACAAGAATCCGCAGATTATTATCGAAGACAAGAACGGCAAGATCATCGAATACCACTACCTCCCGGCCAAGGCCCGTATTGAGGTGACCGAGGGTCAGCCCGTGAAGGCCGGTTGGCTGCTCGCTCGTCGCCCGCGCGAACTCGCGGGTACGCAGGACATCACCGGCGGTCTGCCGCGCGTCACGGAAATCTTCGAGGCTCGCAAGCCGAAGGAGCCCGCCGTCATGGCGGAGATCTCCGGCACCGTCGAGATTCGTTCCGATCGCCGCCGCGGCAAGATGACGATCGTCGTTCACCCCGACAGCAAGGACCTGGAGCCGCGCGAGCATCATGTCCCGCAGGACAAGCACCTCCTCGTTCACGCGACCGATCGCGTGGAGGCGGGCGATCCGCTTTGCGACGGGCCGCTGGTCCCGCACGACATCCTCGCCATCAAGGGAGAAGAGTCGCTCTACACCTACCTCCTCCATGAGGTACAGGCGGTCTATCGGTCGCAGAACGTCGGTATCAACGACAAGCACATTGAGATCATCATCAACCAGATGCTCCGCAAGGTGAAAGTCGATCAGCCCGGCGATTCCGATCTGCTGCCCGGAGAAGTCTGCGACAAGTTCCGCTTCCGCTTCGAGAACGACCGCTTGTCGAAGAGCCTGCGTATTTCCGATCCCGGCGACTCCAAGTACACGGAAGGCCAGGTTGTCCTCAAGGAGGAGCTCAGCGCGACCAATGATGAGCTGGAAGAGGCCGGAAAGGCGCCTGCCAAGGGCAAGAGACCCAAGCCTGCCACTGGCGCATCGGTCCTTCTTGGAATCACCAAGGCGGCCTTGCAGTGCGAGTCGTTCCTGTCGGCGGCCAGCTTCCAGGAGACGACCAAGGTTCTGACCGAGGCTGCCTTGAGTAGCGCCGCTGACCGGCTGGTCGGCCTGAAGGAAAACGTCATTCTCGGCCACCTGATTCCGGCCGGCACAGGCTTTAAGGGGTATCAGAGCTTTACCATCAATCATTTGGGAGAGCCCATTTACGAGGAGCCGACCGAGGTGCGTATGCCGGAGATCGCCGGACAGCCCGATCAGGAGGCTCTGGAGGAGCTTCGCCGCGCGACGGATGGCGGTTCTGAATCAAGTATGGAGGGGTCTGCTGACTCTGTTGAGCAGTCGGCCTCCAAGGCGACGATGACCCTGGAGCCCCCGGCGGAGAATGAGCCGTCCGTCTCGTGAGGTTGACGCTCCCGGTCCCCGCCTTTTACAATCTGGGATTCTTCGCCCGGCCCCGCGGGGTCGGTCGGCAACAGGATTTTTGAGGTTTGAATGCCAACGATTAATCAGCTTTGCTCGAAGCCGCGGCAGAACGAATTGCGGAAGTCCAAGTCGAAGGACTTGGAAGTCTGCCCGCAGAAACGCGGCGTCTGCCTCATCGTCAAGACGATGACCCCGAAGAAGCCGAACTCCGCGCTTCGAAAGGTCGCCCGCGTTCGATTGTCCAACGGTCGCGAAGTCACGGCCTATATCCCGGGCATCGGTCACAATCTGCAGGAGCACTCGATTGTGCTCGTCCGCGGCGGTCGTGTGCGCGATCTGCCGGGTATTCGATACCACATCGTTCGCGGTGTATTGGACTGCGCAAGCGTCGAAGATCAGGACAAGTTCGGCGTACGGCGCGGCAAGAGCCGCAGCAAGTACGGTACGAAGCGTAAGAAGGCATAGTCGCCTTTATTTTTCTTGTCTCGTCGGCCGGCGATGTGTCCGGTCGAGTATGGGGAGTGGTGCCGCAAATGCACCCTCGATCGTATCGGCCTCTTGGGTCGATGCCCCAGAACATGAGAGGATATTCAGATGGCGTTTAAGAAGTGGACCAAGTCGGCCGAGCAACTTCGGCCCGACCCCAAGCACGGCAGCCGGATGGCGGCCAAGTTCATCAACTGCATGATGTGGAGCGGTAAGAAGACCGTTGCCCAGCACATCTTCTACGACGCGCTCGAATTGATCGCGAAGAAGATTCCCGACGTACCGCCGATCGAGGTCTTCGAGCGCGCGGTGGACAACGTTCGCCCCAACATTCAGATTCGCAGCAAGCGCGTCGGCGGCAGCAACTATCAGGTGCCGATGGCGGTCAATTCCCGGCGAAGTCAGTCGCTTGCCATTCGCTGGATTCTCGATGCCTCCCGCGCCAAAAAGGGCAGGCCGATGCACATGCGATTGGCTTCCGAGCTGATGGATGCCTACAACCGGCAGGGTGCCGCCATGACGGCCCGGGACAACGTCCACCGCATGGCCGACGCCAACAAGGCCTTCGCCCACTTTGCCTGGTAGCTTTCGGGCGCCGGATTCAAGCAATTACAAAAGCCCATGGATTCCGATCCATGGGCTTTTTTCATGCCCTGGTTTTCCCTGCCACATCCCGTTTCCGTGACACTTCGGCAGGATGGGTTGAAGGCGGCTGCCGGAGTGGCAGGTGCGGCTAGCCTGTGACTTAGCCCCTTCTCGTCATAACTGTCTGTCATAGCATGTCTTAAAGTAATCCAGAGCGATCTCCCTTTGCGGCACAAGCCTTGCTCTAACCCTGAAAAGAGACGTTTCGCCCGGCGCGCCGGGTGCGTACTGAGAGATTTCGTAAAACCCGACTGATTCGCACTGCCACAGGAGGCGTACATCGATGGGTGCAAAGCAACTGACGTTTAATGAAGATGCCCGGACAGCACTTTTGTCGGGCGTGGAAAAGCTGGCCGCAGCGGTGAAATCGACCCTGGGCCCGCGCGGTCGCACGGCGATCCTCGACAAGGGTTGGGGCGCTCCGACGGTGACGAAGGACGGCGTTTCGGTCGCCGAAGAGATCGAGCTTACCGACAAGTATGAGAATCTCGGCGCGCAGCTGGTGAAGGAGGCCTCGACGAAGACCTCCGATGCCGCGGGCGACGGCACGACGACGGCCACGGTTCTCGCCGAGGCCATCTTCAAGGAAGGGCTCCGCTGCGTCGCGGCCGGCAATGACGCGATGGCGGTCTGCCGGGGCATCGAGAAGGCAATCGCGAAGATCACTGAAGAGTTGAAGGAACTCTCTCGCCCGGTCAAGGCCGACGAGAAGAACGTCGAGGACATCGTGCGCGTCGCTTCCATCTCCGCGAACAACGATCGCGAAGTCGGTGAAATGCTCGCCGACTGCTTCAAGCGGGTCGGCAAGGACGGCGTCATCACCGTCGAGGAGGGCAAGAGCCTCGAAACGACCGTCGAAGTGGTCGAGGGCATGCAGTTCGACCGCGGCTATCTTTCGCCCCATTTCGTCACCAATCCCGACGAGATGGAGTGCGTTCTCGATAAGGCGTTTGTCCTGGTCTATGAAGAGAAGATCAGCAGCGTGACCAAGCTGGTGCCGCTGCTCGAAAAGGTCGCCAAGACCAAGCGGCCGCTGCTCATCATCGCCGAAGATGTCGAGAGCGAGGCACTTGCCACGCTCGTCGTGAACAAGCTCCGCGGCATTCTCCAGGTCGCCGCCGTCAAGGCGCCGGGCTACGGCGATCGCCGCAAGGCAATGCTCGAGGACATCGCCGTCCTCACCGGCGCAAAGGCCATCTTCAAGGATCTCGGCGTCGAGCTCGAAAACGTCGCCATCACCGATCTCGGTCAGGCCAAGAAGCTCCACATCGACGCGGACAATACCACCGTCATCGAGGGCGCCGGCTCTTCCAAGGACATCCAGGGCCGCATCGCTCTGATCCGCAAGGAAATCGAAGGCACGACCAGCGACTACGATCGCGAAAAGCTCCAGGAGCGTCTCGCGAAGCTCGCGGGCGGAGTTGCCCAGATTCTTGTCGGCGCGGCCACAGAGTCGGAGCTGAAGGAAAAGAAGGCCCGCTACGAGGACGCACTCCACGCGACCCGTGCGGCCATCGAA